>CAZOIA010000263.1:4787-6907 GCA_964579675.1 uncultured Planctomycetales bacterium
ATGTTTAGCCGCGACCCGAAGGGGTGACGACATGTTTAGCCGCGACCCGAAGGGGAGCGCGTAGGGCGAAGGACGAAAGATGATAATACCGCGACGCAGGGCCGAGAATGGACTGCCTGACTGACATCTTCTCGCACCTCTGTGGCCAAGATCGATGTTTCGTCGTCGATGGTGCTGCACTGCCGGTGTGCCAAAGGTGTCTCGGCCTGTATGCAGGGGCGGCGGTCACGGGTGCGTGGCTGGCGATGTCCGGCACCTGGCGGCGCGGGTTGCCAAGCAGGAGCATCGTTCTGGTCAACGTCGCCATGCTCCTGACCGCCATGGCCGGCGGCATGCACGCCATCGACCTCGGCCCGATGTGGCGATTGATATGCGGCCTGTGGACGGGGCACGTCACCATGCTCTGGCTCGTGCTCGGCGCAGCCCACCTGTTTCATTTATCCCGGGCGGTGGTCCGGCCGCAGCCACCCTGGACAAGGCGTGACAGGCTCCAGGCCGTCGCGCTGGCCGCCGGGCTGACGATGCTCGCCGCCGCGTTCGGGCCCCTGCGATGGCTCGGCTGGGACTTCTGGACGGCAGTGGTTTCGCTCGGGGCGGCGATGCTGTTGGGGGCGCTGCTTGCCGCCACCGTTGCCGTTGCCGTGTGGTTCAGCCACGCTGCTCTTCGCGGATTTCCGTTTTCACGGACGAGTGCCGCCCCGGAGAAACTGACCGACCGAAAACGGCACCAGGTAAGTTCTCAGAATGCGAAACGGTCGCGCAGCGTGGAACCCCCCACTATGTCCGCTCATTGAACCGGTGGACCGTTTCCACCATCGCCAGGTAGTTCTCGACCGGGACGTAGTTGGTCACGGAGTTGCCGGACCCGGCGGCGTAGCCTCCCTGCGGGGCGCACGTTTCCAGGATCTCCCGCGTACGTCGTACGACGTCTTGTTCGCTGCCTCGGGCGAGCACATCAACGTCTACGCCGCCGATTGCCGCCACCCGATGGCCCCATTCCCTGAAGAACTCCTCGACCGGTTCGATGACGTCCTCGAAGCTGTGCCGGGCGTCGATGCCGACCGTTTCCGCCAGATCGGTCATGATCTCCTTGACGTTCCCGCAGGAATGGAGGATGTACGGCTTGCCGTGGGCGTGGGCCAGTTCAGCGTACCGGCGATGCCAGGGCAGGATATACTCACGCAGGTGCTTGGGGCTGATCAGCGTGGCCGTCTTGAAACCCATGTCGTCGCCGCACCACAGCGCGACCACGTGGTCGGTCCGGGCCCAGACCTCGAAGACCTCGTAAACCACTTGCCCGACGTGATCGACCACCGCCCGGACCAGCTTCGGCTCGTCGTACAGGGCGATGGAGAACGGCTCCAGGCCCATCAGCCAACTGCTCCACTCGAGGACGCCGCCCGAGAAGCCGACGCACGCCATGCCGTCGGGAAGCTCGCCCGCGATCTCCTCCGCCGGGCCGAAGTCAACATCCGCCAGCGCCGGCCAGTCGTATCGCTCAACGTCTTGAAGGCACTGGATCGGGCCGCTGTGCTCGCTCTGCCACTGCCGCTGGCCGCGGCTCAGCCCGGCCGTATCCGCCACGGGCTCCCTGACGAGCGTGAACGGCACCCCGGCCCGGAGCCTGAAGGCGTCGTAGCCAAGCCGCTGCATTAAGCCGACGGCCTGGCGAATGGCATGTCGGCGCTCGTCGGCCGGCGCATCCCGCTGCCACTGGACCAGCGGTTCGCCCAGCAGGACGCTGGCCAGCTCATCGTCCAGCTTCAGTTCCAGCATGGGCACCCGTTCGGGCCGCTCGCAACGCAGGACGGCCAGAAGGTTCTCGACATTCGGCTCCAGGCATGGCAGCCGTTCGACGCGCTCAATCAACACTCACCTCCAGTCGCGCCCCGGATCGATCAGGCCCGGATGGTAAACCACCACCCTCCTCTATTTCAACCAGGGCGGCACATCCCCGCCCGCGCCCGCAACCTCTCTTGAACGCCCCAAAAGGACCCAACCTGACCCACCGAGCCGGGCGGTCCTCCATCGTATGCACGCAGCGAGCCGGGCGGTCCTCCGCCGTATGCACGCAGCGAGCCGGGCGGTCTTCCGCCCGATGCACGCAGCGAGCCGGGCGG
>CAZOIA010000264.1:0-6890 GCA_964579675.1 uncultured Planctomycetales bacterium
CGAACCCGCCACCGCTGTCCACCTGCCACTGGTAGGTCAGGCTCGCACCCGCCGCGGTCACGCTGAACGTCGCCGTCTCGCCCGGGCACTTCGTGGCATCCGCCGGGTGGGCGGTGAGCGACGTCTCGTCAAGCACCGTCAGAGTAGCCGCCGTCGAGGTCTCGCTGCCGCAATCTCCGGTTACCACGCAGCGGTACTGGTTCCCGTTATCGCCGGTCGTCACGACGGGCGTCGTGTACGACGAGTCGGTCGCGCCGGGGATGTCCCCGAACCCGCCTCCGCTGTCCAATTGCCACTGATAGGTCAGGTTCGTGCCGTCCGCGGTCACGCTGAACGTCGCCGTCTCGCCCGGGCACTTCGTCGCATCCGCCGGGTGGGAGGTGATCGCCGTCGTCTCGTTCACCGTGAGGGTGGCCGCCGTCGAGGTCTCACTCCCGCAATCGCCGGTTACCACGCAGTGGTACTGGTTGCCGTTATCGCCGGTCGTCAAGACGGGCGTCGTGTACGACGAGTCGGTCGCGCCGGGGATGTCGGAGAACCCGCTACCGCTGTCCAACTGCCACTGATAGGTCAGGCTCGCACCCGCCGCGGTCACGCTGAACGTCGCCGTTTCGCCCGGGCACTTCGTCGCATCCGCCGGGTGGGTCGTGATCGATGTCTCGTCAAGCACCGTCAGCGTCGCCGGGTCCGAGGTCACCGCCCCGTTACAAGCGCCGTCCACTATGCAGCGATACTGGTTCCCGTCATCGGCGGTCGTCAAGACGGGCGTCGTGTACGACGAGTCGGTGGCGCCGGGGATGTCCCCGAACCCGCCTCCGCTGTCCAACTGCCACTGGTAGGTCAGGTTCGTGCCATTCGCGGTCACGCTGAACGTCGCCGTTTCGCCCGGGCACTTCGTCGCATCCGCCGGGTGGGCGGTGATCGCCGTCGTCTCGTTCACCGTCAGCGTGGCCGCGCTCGAGGTCGCGCTGTCGCAGTTATTGCTGGCCACGCAATCATAGTCGCCCGCGTCGTCCGCCGTGACCGAAGCGATGGTATAACTGGATTCCGTCGCGCCCGAGATGTCATTGCCATCTTTACGCCACTGGTAGCTCAACGGGTCCGAGCCCGAGCCAGACACCGAGAACGTCACCGATTCGCCCGGACACTTGGTATCGGAACTCGGGTGATCGGTGATCGACGGGGCCGTCCGCAACGTCAACGCCCCCGCATCCGACTCCGCCGGGCCCCCACAGCCGCCGCTCACCACGCAGGTGTAGTCCCCCTCGTCGCTGGCGTCCGCGTTGGCAATCTGCAGCGTATCCGTGGTCGCGCCCGAAATGTCACCGCCGTCGGTGAGGTCAACCCCGTCCTTTTGCCACTGGTAGGAAAACGGCGTCCCCTCGGGCGTCGCGTGCACATAGAATGTCGCTGTGGCGTCCGGGCACACGTCCTGGTCGTTTGGCTGGTCCGTGAACTCTGTGTCGGGCTTCACCTCCAGCGTTGCCTCGTTCGAGATGACAGCGCGCCCTCTGTGGCTCCACACCCGACAACGATAATCCCCGGCGTCGGCGGGGACGGCCGAGGCGATCGTGTAGCAGTCGCCGGTGACGCCGGCGATATCCTCCCATTCCTGGACAACCGAGTTGTACTTCTGCCATTGGTAGCTCAAAGGCGGGCTGCCGGTCACCACCACACAGAGCTCCGCCGGGTCGTTCCCGCAGACCTGCTCGTCCGCCGGATGTTCGTCGATCGTGGGATAAGCGGGCACGGCGGTCATCGTCGCAAGCGCGTCCACTTTCCCGTAGCCCCAGGTATCATTGGGTACCGCCCCCGTGTGAGTGTCAGCCCTTGCGTTATCGACGAGCAGTTCCTCGCAACTGTCGGGCTCGGGCGTAGCACTCCCGGTCGGCTCGAGGAACGGGTGTCGCTCAAGCATGAGTGCGATGGTGCCCGTCACGTGCGCGCTGGCCAGGCTCGTTCCCTGCAGCGTGCCGTGCTGGTTGGACGCGTCAAAGCCGATGAAGGTCACGTCGTCGGGCAACAGGCCGGTCCAGTCGGACGACTTGGCCGACATGACGATCTCGCCCGGGGCGGTGATTTCGGGCTTCTGGCCGGTGTCGTTGGGGTCTCGGCTGGGTCCGATGCCGCTCACGTCGGAGATGTCACCCTCAGCGGTGCCGTCGGGGCCCACCCTGGTCACATAACTGCCGACCGCGATAACCTCCAGGGCGGTCGCCCCGCCGGAAACGGTCCTGAGGGAATCAGCCGCCTGTGCACCCCAGATCGTCCGGTCATAGAAGTGGGCATCTTCCGCGTAGGGAATCCACATATCGAGCGTGCCGGACCCGCTCGTGTTGTTCGTATTCACGCGCCAGAAGAAGTCCTCGTATTCGGGGGCAGTCACGACGAGTTCGACCTCGATGACAACGTGGTGACATTGGTTGCCCACATTGTTGGTGTCGGTGCTGTCGATCTGGACAGTCCCTACGGGATCCTCCTGCTCGTCCTTCAGGATCCAGGTGCCGCTGCCTCCCGGGAGCACGTTGCCAGTGGTGTCGCGATAGTACCACTGAGTCAGATTCTGTGACTCATAGAGATCGACACTGACCGTAATCGTCCCGCCGTCATTCCAGATGTCCAGGTAGAACGTGCCCGAGCTCTCTTGGGGGGCCCGGATCATCGTCCACTTGGATGATGGCGAAGTGCCATAGGAGGCGTGCGTATCCCGATCCGCACCGACACCCACGAAATTGTCGCCGGCGTTTCCCGCAGACATGCACACGATCTTGCCGGGCCCGGTGAGGTCGCTGAGCGAGGTCTCATAAGCGGACGTGCCGTCGTGAGGGCCCCAGTTCGAGCCCAGGCTGACGTTGACCACCGCGGACTTGTCCGCCGCCTCGGCCTTTTGGAAGATGTAATCGACAGCATCGACAATCCTGTCGGTCAGTCCGTCGGTCTTGACCACGATCAGGTCGGCGGCCGGTGCCACGCCCACGTACCCCCCGTTCGCCAGGCCGTTGCCGGCGGCGACACCCGCCACGTGCGTCCCGTGCCCATTAGGATCCGTCTCGCGAACGACGTTGGCCGGCGAGCCGTCCAGTTCGTCGTCGATGTCGGTTTTCGTCCACTGGGTGCCGTAGGCAAACTCGGAAGGATTAGGCCCCCCCGTGTCCGTCTGGTCCCAGACAAAAAGGATGCGGCTCAGATCATCGTCCGCATTTCGGAAGTCCCAGTGTGACCAGTCGATCCCGGAGTCCACAATGCCGACGATCACATCGGTTCCTTCGTAAGCGTCGGGAGATCCTCCCGTCCCGGCATGCACATCGTCGGCATTAATCTCCGCAACACTGACGTCAAGGTTGTACTGAAGCTGATGCGCCGCCTCCAATCGGACCACGCTGGCGCCGGCTGCCACCTGGGCGATCCGGCTTGCGGGGATGGTGGCGGTCATCACGGTCGGCAGCGGCGTCCCAACCTGCCCTCCTGCCGTGCGGACCAAATCTGCTGTGTCATTCGCACGACCGGCCTCGAAGCGAACGAAGCAATGGACCCCGATCTGACCGTCGCGGCCGACCTCAAGGCACGGGGCGTCCAATGTCATGACGGCCCGCCCCGCTCCCTGCGCGCGTACGATCCGGGCGATCATCGGATCGAGCTTGGACAACACGGCAGGCGACAGTGCCGTGCCGGCATCAGGGGTTTGGCCGTGCGCGCTGAAGGTCGGCCAGACGGCCAAGCCGACCACTATGAGTGCAACCATGCCCGGCGCCGTCACCCACTTCGATGCCAGACAGACAGCCTGGCTGCGTCGGTCATACCGGCTGAGAAGCGATTTCCGCACGTGCATTCTCAGTTTCCTCTCTGAAATGCGGGCCTTCCGCTATTGCCTCATCAACACCACGAACACAGGGCGGGCCAAGAGCTCTCTCGCATCGCCCTTCGTGGAAACGCCGCCGAGCCGACAGAACACATGGGTTCTTGCGGCTTAACCTTACGACCCTATACGAGAATCCGTCAGGGTCCCTCTCGTATACTTGGAAGCCAACTCGCCAGCGGGTGGGTTGTGATGATGCCCCGGTTTCCCCAAGGTTCCCGGATGCGCCTCACCCCTCCGCCTTCTCGTGTCAGGCACCATTCCCGGTGTTGCATTATAAGGCCACTGCGTCGGCGTGTCAAGGACACTTTATGGGACGTCGCAGCCCATTCCCATCTAACTCGCTGTCTCTGGAGGAGATGCATCGCCTGAGGACGCCCACCACTGCCGGGCTCGACATTGCCGAGCGATCGAACGGGAAGCAGGTGGGGTTGCAGATTCCCGGCGCGGGATAGACCTACGCGTCGTCGAGGAGCCGAAAGCGGGCCTGGTCGGGGTCGAGGCGCGGCCCACTACCGACATGCTGGCCGCTTCAGACGCGGGCAAGTTGATTGCCAATGCCGGGGCCGCCGGCAATCGGTGTATCGTTTACGGTCCATGTGCCGGTTCTGAATCCGTTCCCAGCACCGCAGGGGCGTTGTCCACGGGCAACGGTCCCATAACCCGTTGCTAACAAAAAGCTTACAATAGCGTTCCACACCGGGGACGTGCGATCTGTTGCATTGGGTCAACAGTCGGTGACCCGTCTGGTTTGTTCTCGCGGCGAGGTGCCGCCCGGGAACGGCTGTAACTCATTGCCTTTAGGACGTTTACAGGATACGACTGGATTTGGCCGCGAAGGGACGCGAGGTTGGCCCGATTCTTGCGTGTAGTGCAAGGTGGCCGGGGGATATACCGACGATGGCTGCGGAAGTAACATGATGGACGAGGAACGTCGCCAACATCGCCGACTTGCCATACACCTCCCGCTGGAATGTTATCCCAGCCGCTTGGGGCCGGAGCGGGCGGTGCGTACGGTAACGGGGAATATCAGCACCGGCGGGTTGTACTTCGAGGTGGACCTGCTGGACGAGGTAGCGGTGCCTGAAGTCCGCTCATTGCTCAACATCGGCCTGACCGTTCCGCCCGGCGACGGCCACTTTCCCTATGAGGGCCGAGTCACCACCATTGGCGAGGTGGTACGCTGCGACCCGCCGAGGAAACCACCGCTGCCGGACCCGGACGCGCCACCCCCGCGGATGGGCGTGGCTGTACGGTTCCGCGAACCATTGAAGCTCGCCTTCT
The DNA here is from genome assembly GCA_964579675.1 of uncultured Planctomycetales bacterium. Lineage (GTDB taxonomy): Bacteria > Planctomycetota > Phycisphaerae > UBA1845 > PWPN01 > CAZOIA01. Next base: position 5,141 of record CAZOIA010000264.1, read on the forward strand.
GACTCATTCGAGCGGACCTGCTTTCTGCCCTTCGATCTGGCAAGGCACGATTGCCAGGCCGTGGACCGCGGCGGCCAGGGCGATGGCGGCGGTCTCGGTTCGCAGCACGTTGGGTCCGATGGAAACGGGCAACGCGCCGGCGGCGATCAGCATGTCCAGTTCAGCGTCGCTCCATCCGCCTTCGGGCCCGACAAACGCGAGGATTTCCTCCGCCCTGGCCAGCTCGTTGAGCAGGCTCGTGATCAGTGGGACGACGCGGCCCTCGGCCGGCCGCTCGGGGTGCGGCGCCAAGCCCGTACCGCAGGCGAGGAAAGGGCGTGCGGGGGCGGCCACGATCGCCCCACCGAAGCCGGGCACGTCGCCCACCACTTCCTTCAGCTTGCGGGGTTCGTTCAGTGCCGGCAGCCAGCACTGTCCGGATTGCTTGGCGGCCTCGATGGTCGTTCGCCGCCACTTGCGGCGTCTGTGGATGGACGCGGACGGGATGCTCCGCTCGGTGATGAGCGGTTGGATACTCGCCGCGCCCAGCTCGGTGCACTTCTCGATCAGCATGTCCTGTCTGGGGCCCTTGGGCAGGGCCACCGCGAGCGTGACGCGGGGAACCGGCCTTGCCCGGAACACCAGCTCGCCAATCGCCACCTCGACGTCCGCCGGTTCTGCGGAAAGGATTCTGCCAGTGGCCTCATGACCCCGGCCGTCGAATAGGACAACCATATCCCCGCCCGATAATCGCCTCGGGCCCCGGGCATGCCTGGCCTCGGGGTCGGCCAACCGGACGATACCGGGCGAAAGAGCCTCCACATGGAACCGCGGGGCAATCATTCTCGCATTATCCGAGCCCACTATGACCGGTGCAATGAAGTCGCCCGGACGGTCGGCCGATGGTCATTGTGCCGGGAGCGGGAGCACCGGGCCAGGCTCCGGGGAACGACCCACGGGAGCCGGCCTCGGGAGAGCCATCTATGCCGGAAGCCGACCAGGCCATTGACGCCGCCGACGCCTCGGTAGAAGACACGTCTGCTGAGGACCTCGACGCGGATCTGCCGAGCGCGACAGACGCTGAGGTGAACCTGGAGCGGGTTGACGAGGACCTGGCCGACCTGGAAAACCTGCTGGCTCAGACCGTCGCCGAAATGGAGAACGAATCCCCGTCTGAGGCCGGGCCTCGGCCAACCGAAACGCCGGAGGAAGCCTCGGGCGAGTCGGCCGAACCACCAAGCCCTGCCGAGGCATCCGCCTGCGCCACCGCCGAAAGCGAACCCGAATCGGACGCGGACCTGCCGGAAGACGAGGAGGCTGCGCCGGCCGGCAGCCCGGAAGAGATCGACGCGCCTCCTTCTGAGCACAGCGAGGCTCTTCCAACCCCGGGTGTGGTCGATGACGAGCCGGCGGCCCGGACCGCTGAGGAAAGCCCGTCCCCACCGGAAGATGAGCCCGGCCCGGGCGAGCGAGTAGCCCCGGCTCCTTCCCGCACCCGGATGTTCGCGGTCCGCCTTGCCCACTCCGTCGCCGCGGCCGGGGTAAAGGTGATCGTTGTCATGGACGCCCCGTTTGCCAGACTAAGCCCGGGCGCCAAGACGCTTCTCGGGTACGTCGGCATTGCCACGCTGCTGGTTGCCATCGCCACCTGGATCGTCGGCAGTTTCATGCGCCCCGCCTGAGACGTACCCTGCCCGCGCATATCACCGGGTGCGAGACAGTTCCGGCGGGGACCTTCGGGCGGAGAAGGGGACGGCACCTCGCTTTTCCG
>CAZOIA010000265.1:0-6853 GCA_964579675.1 uncultured Planctomycetales bacterium
GCCCCTGGGCTTCGCCGCTTGCCGCCGCCAGCCACGCCGGGCCGCCGGCCTGCCCGAGAGCCTCCGACCCCGGGACTATCAGCGCGGAGATGACCAACACACCCACACCTATCATGGTGCTTCTCGTGCCCGTCATGATTGTCCTCCTTAGGTTGAGGTTTGCCGAGGTTACAGGTCTTCCCCTGCCCGCAGGTACGGCGTGTCTGCCGCGCCCCCGTGCAGTTGCTTACACCCAAGGGCCATTATCTCAGAAAGCCCTTACGAGTCAAGTGAAAAAACGCCACTTCAACCCCCCAAACGCCCCCCCTAACCTCGTGAGGTCAGCATTCGACCGCCGCCAAGGCCCACGACCGCACACGAACGGGTCGCTTAACCGGGTGGCCCGTGGTCGCTGTTCTCGGTTGTGCGGCAGCGGGCGTCGTCAGGGCGTAAAGCCCGAGTCAAATAGTGCGTTGGGAGCACGGATGACGGATCCGGTGTGTCGGTTGATGCAGAAGGGGTAACCGGCCTTCAGGAAATCCAGCCCCTGTTTATTCTGCTCGAATCCGTTTCGATCATAGGCCACGGCAGAGCTGGCCGACGGATGGGGATGGCGGACAAAGATACTACCTTGTGTTTCATCAAGGTATACGATGCTGTTTGAGGGCCACCGCACGAGCTCGCCTCGTCGATTGAAGACGACATAGAAAGTATCCAGCGCGCTGATTGGAGCGGCGCCCAAGTGGCCTGGCTCGCCTTGAAGCGCCACCTGGAAGCCCGGAGAAAGCGCGTAGCCGGGCGCCAGCCAGACCATACCTGGCAAGGCGGTCACACCCGTGCCAGCGATTTGCCGGAAACTCCATTCCTAGCCGGGAATCTCGAACCCACCCCGGCGATTCGCGAAGACAAGCAGGCGGACCTGCTGATGGGAACCCCATTGTGGGTTGCCGAGGGCGTCCTTGACCATTTGGCCCTGATCGTCGAGATCAAAAGCGCGTTCGATACGCATAGCGGCGGTGGTGAAGTGACTCCGGGCGGTAGCTTGAGTAGCGGTAAGGAGGATGCTGAAGGTCTCGACGGCTTTTGCCTGCTGGTTTGAGAGAAGCGATGATCGGATAGCTGGTCCCGCCAGCGAAAGCATCAGAAGGACAATCGTTATCACGACCGCCAACTCGATAATCGTGAACGCCGGTTTCATATCACATGGGTCCGTCTCTCGATCGCGGCAAAGGCAGTCTCGCGCGGGCCGGGTTCCGCTTTCTGTCTGCTTGGGGAATGGTTCTCCCCGGTATTGGCCCGGGAATCTCTAGTGGCGGCAATCGGTGTCCCAAGCAGTCGGCTGATCCGATCATCTGGCTTCTCCTGTCAATTCGAACCTGCAGCATAAGGCGAGTTACAAGCCAATTAATTGTAGGCGTTCCCCAAGTGCGAGGAGACGTTGAAATGGAGCCGCGGGCGAATCGTTTCTCGTCACCGGGGCTCACACAGTACTGCAGAATATGTTGCCGAGGGCCGGCATACGCGCAAGGGCGCCGGGTGAACCGGGTCTGCACCGGGGGCATGGGAAGAGGGGGATTCCTCGGGTCAGCGGGCCCCCGAAGCGCCAGCAGGGCTGGTGTGAACAGTTCTTGACATTGCCCGCCGGTTTCGGTCTGCTTATCCGCCATGGCTCTTCACGCCGACCGGTTCGAGTCGAATCTCTTTGCCCTGGATGAGCAACTTGCCCGCTTTCGCTCCCGCGTCACCCGGGTCACGGTCGGGCGGATCGACCGGTGGCGATCGCATGCCGGGGCGCTGCGGTTTCATCTCCGTGGTTCACAGGATCGTCCCCTGCTGGTCGCGATCCTGGGGGGCACGGGCACGGGCAAGAGCACAATGATGAACCGGCTGGTGGGCACGGAGGTGTCGGCCACCTCCTTGCGCCGGACGTTTACGAACGGCCCGGTGGCGGTGGCGGGGCGGGAATCAGACGTTCCGGCGGGGTGGTTCAGCGACAATGTGACCATTGCCTCGGCGGAGTCCATTCCGGTCCGGGGGGAGGACGGCTCCCTGGTGGTGGTTCCGCTGGAGCATCCGCTCACCGCACGGGTCACGCTCGTGGACACGCCGGATTTGGACGGCGACCGGCTCGATCACCACTCCCAGGCTGATCGTGTCTTTCGCTGGGCTCAGGCGGTCGTGTTCCTCGTGACGCCCGAGAAATACCAGATGACCGAGCTGCCGGGCTACTTCCGCCTGGCCCGGCGGTACGAGTTGCCGAGCCTGTTCGTGATGAACAAGTGCGAGGAGCGGGCGGTGGTCGAGGACTTCCGCGTCCAGCTCGGCAAACGGGAATGGCCCGCCGCGCGCGTCTTCGCCGTTCCGCGAGAGGACGCGGCCTACGAACCGCCGGCGGAGGTTGCCCTGCCCGCCCTGCGCGATGCGCTGCGTTCTCTTGAGGTGCCCAATGCCGGCCAGCAGACCCGGGGGTTGACAAATCGCTCTGCGGACCTGATGGGCCGGCTTCGCGATCAGATTCTCATGCCCCTGCGGGCGGATCGGCGGGAGATCGATCGGCTTCTGTCGGCATTGGCATCGCTCAAGACCTCTTCGCCGGGTCTGGACGTGAGCCCTCTGACCCAGCAACTTCAGCGGCGCATGCAGGAGCAGAGTGTGCTGTACCTGATGGGCCCCAAGCGGATCCTGGAACGTGTTCGTCAGGTCCCGGGTATACTCGCCCGGCTGCCCCGGACGGCGTGGGACCTCCTCGTCCGCGGCGAGCAACCGACGTTAAGCCTGCCGCCGCCAGATGCAGGAAGCCCTGCGGTGCCGGACTTCGCCGCGACCTTTGTCGATCAACTGGTGGTGGTTCAGAGCCGGATCGACGACGTGCTGCGGTCCAATCCCACCGCGGAGCAATGGTTGACCGAGGGGGCTGAATCCTACCAGGAAACTAAGATGGATCCGGCCGAGGCGGGCCGAATCGTCGAGGAGGAACTGGCCGACCTGAGAGCCTGGCTCCAAGAGCGATGGGAGAGCACGCCCCGTGACACCCGGGCGGTGGAGAAACTGCTCAAGTACCTGCTCGGCGGACGGAAAGTGGTGGGGCTCTCGGAGGCAGCGCCTTACCTGCTGGCCCTGGTGGTGGCGACGCACGGCGCGGTCTTCGGCCCGATTGACCTGCTGATCATCGGCGGTTTCAGTGCCGCGACGTGGCTGGGCGAGAAGCTCAGCAACGAGGTAACCCGCCGCACCCGCGCGACCAACCGGCAAATCAGCGAGCGTTTTGAGCAGCTTGCGTGCGAGCAGGTGGAACGAGTCCGGCAGTGGTTGGATCGGCGGGCCCCGCAAATCAACGAGCTGAACCGGTTGGAACGTATCGCGGACGAGATTTCGGAGGGCATCGAAAACGCAAGAACCTGAAACCACGAATGCACGCGGGTGGACACGGATGAGACAAGCTGAAACCGCCGATGAACGCAGATGAACGCCGATGAGAAAGACTGAGGATTGAGAGTCGAGAGCTGAGAGTTGATAGCTGAAAACGCCATGAACGCAATGCTGCATGAGACTCGCCAGCTCGTTGGCGAAGTCATCGAGCTGACCGGGGCCTGCCCGCCGGAGATCCTGGACGCCGGCGCACCGGTCTTGTCCGAGCCGGTGCTGACCGGGTCGCAGGGGCAGCGGTTTTACCTGGTTGGATTGATCGGCGGCAAGAACGTGGGAAAGAGTTCGCTGGTCAACGCACTGGTCGGCAGCGAGATCACGGCCCGCAGCGGCTACGGTCCGGGCACAGAGAAAGTGGTGGCCTACGCTCACGAGACTCAGGCCGAGGGCTTGAGAGAGATGCTCGATCGCGAGGTGCCGGGCCGCTGCGAGATCGTCACGCACTCGACGCCGGGGCTGACTCGCCAGGTGCTGCTCGATTTGCCCGATGTGGACAGTTACTACGAGTTCCACCGGGACATCACGAAGCGAATGCTCCGGCACATGCTCTTTCCCGTATGGATACAGAGCGTGGAGAAATACGCGGACAGCAAGCCACGGGAACTCCTGGCGATGGTGACGGCCGGCAACGACCCGCGGAACTTCGTCTTCTGCCTGAACAAGATCGACCAGGTGATCGCCCGCGAAGGTCACGAGGTCGCCCGCGAGCTTCGCGACGAGTACGCATCGCGGCTTTCGGCGGCACTGGGGATCGCCCCGCCCAGAGTGTGGATGATCAGCGCGATCCATCGCGACCAGGGGGAACTGCCTGCCCTGCGGGCGCTGCTGGCCCGGGAGAAATCCCCCGAGACGGTCAGCCGCTCGCAGCAACGGGCGGCCCGGCAACATGCTGCCTCGCTGCTGTGGTGGGTGGAGCAACAGCACCTCGGTCGGCGCCTGGATCGGCTTGACCGGCTGCAGAGCGAAGCCCAGGAAGAGGTGATGGAGCGCATCGGTGGGCCGCTGATCGAACGGATCACCAGCGGGCTGATGGGCGACCCGAGCTTGCGCATGACGCTGGCGGACGAAGGGATGCAGCAGCGGGTCGCCCGCTGGCCGATCGTGAACATACTGCACGTGGTGCTCGAACCGATCACTTCGGTGCTGCGCCATCGGCTGTCGTTGCCGCAGCAGCGCGCACTTGAAAGCACGGAGGGACTCGTCGAGCGGTACCTGGGCGACGAGGAAAGATCGCTATCAACACAGGTCCAGGTGACGTTCGCCCGATTGCAGCAATCGCATCCGCAAATGAGCCATCTCTATCGCGACGGGGGACTGTGGGACCGGACGTCGGCGGACCGAGCGGTGAGCGGACTGCGGCAACGGCTTGCCGGTACGATCGAACGCCAGCGGGCGGCGCTGCGATTGCAAATGGCGGGCGGCGGGGGCACCGTCGGCTGGCTCGGGCGCGTGCTGATCACGCTGGGCGCGGCCATCTGGTTCCCGTTTGTCCAGCCGGTCCTCGAGGCGTATCTGAGTCCGGGCGGCATGAGTGACTTCGCCCTGCTGGCGGTGCAGGTGCTGGGCGTGTCCTATCTCCTCAAGAACGTGGCCTTCCTTGCGGTATATTTCGTGCTTGTGTGGCTGTGCGTGAAATGGGCGGTGCGGCGCAGAGTTGCCCGCTGGCTGGAGCGATTGAACACAGACGCGCATCTCGATCCCGCCCTGAGCCTTTCCGGACAGACGCTCGAGTGGACGGCCCACCTGCTGGACCCGATCCGCCGGGCCCGCGAGCAGACGGAATCGATCGTCCGGCGAGCCGGCGAGTTGCGGGCTGAACTGGATGCAAGTGCCGGGAGAAGCACCGCCGCGTGATCGGGAGTCCTTCGCGACGCAAGCAGAGTCAGGGGAACCAAGGGCGGAGGGGGATGGGTGGTTTATCGGACGCGAGAGAACTCCCGAGAACCGTCTTGCGCTACGCCACAGTCTGGCCACGAGTTGTCCGATGTTATGGGACGACATGGCAGCGACTCCGGAATCGAACCCGTCGACGGAGAATGGAGTGGCTCCGGCCGCGGTGAGCGGCCGGCGGCGGGGAGTGATCGCAGTCCTCTGGCTCGGCGCCCTGGGCCTGGGGGCCGTTCACGCCTGGGCGGCCCGCCATGCCATGGACGCCGACGGGATCTCCTACCTCGATCTTGCCGACGCCTGGCGCCGGGGCGACTGGCATAACGCGATCAACGGGTATTGGAGCCCGCTGCTGCCCTGGCTGCTGGCCATCGGCCTCGCCGTATTCAAACCCTCGCCCTATTGGGAGGCCGGCGTCGCCCATCTCGTCAACTTCGTTGTCTATATCTGCACGTTGGGATGCTTCCACTTCTTCTGGAGCGAGCTGGGCCGTTACCGGAGAAGCCGATACCGCGGGCCCGAAGACGGCGGCCACCTGGTCTTGCCCGAATGGGCCTGGCTCGCCCTGGGCTTCACTCTGTTCACCTGGGCCTCGCTGAACCTGATCCCGTCCCAGCGCGTCACGCCCGACATGTGCGTGGCTGCCTTCACGTACCTGGCCGCGGGCATGATCGTCCGCATTCGCGCGGGTGCCACCGGATGGCGGAGCTTTGTCCTGCTGGGGGTGATTGTCGGGTTCGGCTACCTGGCCAAGGCGATCATGTTGCCCATGGGCATCGTTTTCTTCGCGGTCGGCCTGCTGTCGGCGGGCCCGGTTCGGCGAGCCGGTCCCCGTATGCTGGTCGCCCTGATGGCGGCCCTGGTGGTGGCCAGCCCGCAGGTCATCGCACTGTCCAAAGCCAAGGGCCGACTCACGTTCGGCGACACCGCCCGGATCAACTACGCCTGTCACGTGAGCGGCGTTTATCCGTGGGACCACTGGCGGGGCGATCCGCCCGGCTCGGGCACTCCCAAGCATCCCACGAGGCAGATCCTCGAGAAACCGGCGGTCTATGAGTTTGGCGCGCCGGTCGCCGGCTCCTACCCGGTGTGGTACGACCCGTCGTACTGGTGCGACGGCATGCGGCCTTTCTTCGATTTCCGCAAACAGCTCAAGGTGCTGTCAGGACACCTGAACGACTACTTCGATCTGTTGTGCCGCCGGCAGGGGGGGATGGTGTTCGCGTTCCTCATTCTTTTCCTCATGCGGCGGAGCTGGCTTGCCTCGGTGCGGGACCTCCTGACGTACTGGTTGGTCCTGGTTCCGGCCCTGGCGGGTCTGAGCATCTACGCGCTGGTGCACGTGGAGTACCGGTACGTTGCCTCCTTCGTGGTGCTGGGATGGGCAGCGGTCTTGGCGGGTGTTCGTTTGCCGAGCTCCAGCACATCGAAAACGATCATCCATTACGTCAGCGTGACGTCTCTAGCGGCCATGCTGCTGACGATCGGCGCCGGCGCCCTGCCCGCCGTCAGGCAAACGGCGGTCGATCTCAGATTGCGCACCGACGCCGCCCCGCACCGG
>CAZOIA010000266.1:0-6739 GCA_964579675.1 uncultured Planctomycetales bacterium
AGCGAGGTGCCGTCCCCTTCTCCGCCCGAAGGTCCCCGCCGGAACTGCCACGCACACCAGTGGCTCCTGTTCTCCTCGCGGGGTTTGCCCGGCCGACCGGATTCTGGTAGGTTACCGGGTTCGTATCTTGACCGGTCTGGGGCAAGGCGGCTGAGAACGGAAACCGGCCGGGCCAGCGGCTCCGATCGGTCGCGATTGTCGATGGGGAGCAGGTGTATGGTGATGATCCGGTTGAAACGCACAGGCCGACGGCACCGACCATCGTATCGGCTAGCCGCGGTGGACGGTCGATCAAGCCGGGATGGTCGCGTGCTGGAGGAGCTGGGCCTCTACGACCCGGCCCACCGCAACCCCGACCTGCAGTCTGACCTGAAGACCGAACGCATCAAGTACTGGCTGAGCGTCGGGGCCCAGCCGAGCGATACCGCCCGCGATCTGCTGAAAAAGGCCGGCATCGCGGTCAGGGGGTGCAGGAAGTAAGGCGGCTTCTCGTGCGGATCGACGTGCTGACGCTGTTCCCGGGAGTCATGGAGCCGTTCTTCGCCGCGAGCATCATCGCCCGGGCACAAGCGGCGGGCGTCGTCTCGATCCACTGCACGAATATCCGCGCTTCTGCCACGGACCGGCACGGCAGCGTGGACGATCGCCCGTTCGGGGGCGGCCCCGGCATGGTGATGATGTGCGGCCCCCTGTTCGACGCGGTCGAGCGGGTGGAACGCGAGGATCCGAGGCCGGCGACACGGATCATGCTCACCCCACAGGGCGAGCGGTTCACTCAGGAGATTGCCGGGGAACTGGCGGGCCTGAAGCGCCTGCTGTTGATCTGCGGCCACTACGAGGGCTTCGACGAGCGGATCCGCGAGGGCCTGAAGCCGCGGGAGATATCGATCGGCGACTACGTGCTGAGTGGGGGCGAGGCGGCCGCCATGGTGGTGGTGGACGCGGTGGTCCGGCTGCTGCCGGGGGCGCTGGGGGGCGAGCAGTCGATCGAGCACGAGTCGTTCTCGGACGGTCGGTTGGAGTATCCGCATTACACCCGACCGCGGGATTTTCGCGGATTGAAAGTGCCGGAGGTGCTGCTCTCCGGCGATCACGATCGGATCGAAAAGTGGCGGCAATCGGAGTCCGATCGTCGGACCCGGCAGCGGCGACCCGATTTGCCCGGAAAACCGGAGAACGCTTAAGGTCAATAGCCGACTAACGGTCAACGAAGGGGCAACATGATGATTCATCCTTTGCTTCAGGTTGTTGAGGACTCGGTTCAGAAACGCGATGTGCCGGTGTTCGCGATCGGCGACACGGTTACTGTTCACGTGCGGATTGTTGAAGGCGATAAGGAGCGTATTCAGCCCTATACCGGCGTGGTGATCGCCCGCCGGGGCCGAGGAATGAGCGAGACGTTCACCGTCCGGAGGATCGTCAACAATGAGGGCGTGGAGCGGGTCTTTCCGCTTCATTCGCCCAAGATTACGGGGGTGGACGTGGTTCGCTCAGGGCACGTGCGGCGGGCGAAGCTGCACTACCTCCGGGGTCGGGTAGGCAAGGCCCGCCGACTGCGCGACAAGAGGCGTGGGGTTACCCAGGCAGCGGCCCCGAAGGCTGGAGCAGCCGCCGACACGCCCGCCCCGCCCGAGATGCAGGAGGCCGAACCCGCCCAGGTCGAGTGACCCGTCCACTCCCGCGGCAACTGAGGGTGCCTCATGGATGATCGGGCAGGTCTGGGCCGGGCCGGGGAAAAGCGCGCCGAGCGTTTCCTACGCCAGCGAGGCTATCGAATCGTCACCCGCAACTATCACTGCCCCGCCGGTGAGATCGACCTGATTGCCCTGGACAGGCGAACCGTGGTGTTCGTGGAAGTGAAGACGCGAACCGGCCGCGAGCACGCCGATCCGCAGGACGCGGTCAATCCGGTCAAGCAGCGGCGGCTTCTCAAGAGTGCGGAGTTCTTCCTTCACCAGACTCGCTCGCACGATCGGGCCTGTCGATTTGACGTGATTGCGGTCACGGCCGGCGACGACTCGAACCTGGAGATCGAGCACATCACGGACGCATTCCGTTCCCCGCGACAGAAGTGATTCATGCCGGTCGAGCTTTTCGATACCCACTGCCACCTGACGTTCAGGGATCTGCTTGGTCATCGCGAGCGGGTGATCGCCGACGCCGTCCGCGTTGGCGTATCGCGCATGATTACGGTGGCCTGCAGCCCGGCGGAGTTCGCGAGCGCGTCGGCCACGCGGCAGATGCACGACAAGCTCTGGGTGGCGGCCGGCATTCATCCCCACGAAGCGAGTCAGACCGGCGATGACGATCTCGATCGACTGGCGAGCTTCTGGCGGCAGCCGGGTGTGATTGCCGCCGGGGAGATGGGTCTGGACTATCATTACGATCTCAGCCCCCGGCAGGTGCAGCAATCGGTCTTTCGCCGCCAGCTCGACCTGGCGGCCGACGTGGGATTGCCCCTGGTCATCCATGCCCGCGAGGCCCACGACGACACCGTGCGAATCCTGACCGAGCACGGGTACGTCGGCAAGCCCGTTGTGTTTCATTGTTTCAGCGGGAGCGCTGCCGAGGCGGCTGAGCTCCGCGCCAACGGCTGGTGGACCTCCTTCACCGGCATCATCACGTTCAAGAATGCCCCGGGACCCCGGCAAGCCTGCGCGGAGACCCCGGCCGAACAACTCATGTTTGAGACCGATGCTCCGTACCTGTCACCCGAACCGGTTCGCCGGATGCGCCCCAACGAGCCGCAGAACGTTATCCACACTGTCCGGTTCGCCGCCGGGCTCCGCGGCCAGTCTTTCGAGTCGCTTGCCGAGACCAGCACCGCCAACGCCAGGCGCTTCTTCAAATGCTGATGCTTTCCGTATCGCCGAGGAATCACGCATTCCGAAGACAGGTTTGCAGGTACTGCCCGGCGCGATTGATCTCGGCCGTCACCTTCGCAGTTGTCTCCAAGATCGGAACGCCCCGCGGAACCGGGTGCATGAAGATCTCGGTCCAGGCGCTGTAGTTGATTCTTCTCAACGCCGCGACAATGGGGCTGAAGTCCATCGGCCCGCGCCCGGGCATCTGCAACAATTCCTCTTGTTTGGGCAGCTTCTCGTGGCATCCTTTTCCGTGCTGCCAGGCATAGAAGTGCACCAGCCGCGGCCCAAGTTGCTCGATCAGTTTGCCGATCATCTCCGGGTCCTGGGCAAGGTGGTAGGGAGCCAGTGCGATGCCTACGTTCTTCGACGGGGCGAGCTCGACGAACCAGCGCTGTGAATCCGGCGAGTCAATCAGACTGCTGCTGTGGTTCTCGATGCCAATCGTAAGGCCCAGCTTCTCGGCAACCGCGATGTGCGGTTTCATCTTCTCAGCAAACTCCTTCACCGCCGACTTGAGTTCCGGACCTTTGAGGGTTCTCGGCCCCTCGGCGCCGCAGATTATCATAGCCCCGCCGAGCTTCTTCAGGACTCCCAGCTCCCCTTGCAGGCGGAATGGGCCCAGGTCGTAGCGGGTCAGGATGCCGAGCTTGACGCGGTGCTCTTTGAGCAGGGCAGCGAACTTGTCGTGCCCCATGGTCTCGATCTGCTCGCGCTGGTTACCGTGCTTGCTCGGCCAGATGTCAATATGCTCCGCGCCGATCTTGCGTACCTCGGGGAGAATCTCCGCGAGCTTCGTTTTGCCGTACATGCATGAGGCGAGGACGTAACGGAGCCGGAATGCCGGCTTGGTCGCCGGGAAGCGGGCCGAGGGCAGTGTCGCGGCCGCAACTGTGCCAGCCATTAACTTACACACCTCGCGGCGGTTGCAAACTTGACCAGTCATACCTTGGCGCCCCCAATAACGCATCCGCATTCCCGAAGTCCTGACGTTTTGCTTTCAAGGCCAGCGGGTGACCGTCCTTCTCACTCGCTGGCACCAGCGTTGACGGAGGCATGAAGCATACCCATGTACTCGGGAAAGAACTCCGAATAATCGTGCCAGGTCCGGCAACTGACCATGTTGCCGGATCGCACGACCGGCTCATCGACAAACGTCGCGCCGCATACTTCGATATCGAACCGGCACTTGGGAACAGTGGCCATCCTCTTGCCGCGAATCACATCGGCCCTGGCGACGATCTCCGCGCCGTGGCAAACGACGCCCACAGGTTTCTTTTGTTCGAAGCAGCGCTTCACGATGCGCATCAGGTCTGCGTCGTACCGGAGGTACTCGGGAGCACGTCCGCCGGAGAGGAAAATGCCCAGGTAGTCTTCGGTCTTCACGTCGCGAAAGGCGATGTCGGACGGCAGATGATAGCTCGGGGTCTCCTGCGTGATATCCCAGCCGGGTGGGGCTTCGTGCCCCACGAGAGGATATGAGCGTTTCTCGGGTGCAGCCACGACGATTTCAAACCCATCCTCCGGCACGCGGAAGAAGGGATACATGGTGTCCATGGCTTCGGCGGCGTCGCCAATGACCAGGAGTACGCGGCCTCTGGCGCGTTTAGGCTGACGGGCTGCGGTGGACTCCGCGAGCCCGACTGCTGCCACGCCGGCAAGGCCCAGGCCTGCCTGGCCGAGAAACGTTCGACGATTGCTGTTGGCCATGACCGTTCTCCAATCACTTGGTTACCGAGATCCGATTCAACGTTATTCATCCGCGGGGCCCGAGGTGGCCGAATCTTGAAGGTTACGCCTGGAACGTCGGCAGCTTCCAGGGCTTGCGATACTCGCGCTGGTAGGCCGGACAGTTCTTCGCCTCGGGATCACCGATCGGCTCTTCGTTGATCGGGTCCCAGTGAATTCGGCGTTTCAACAGGTACGCCATGTTGGCCAGGTGGCACAGAATGGTGGAGCGATGTACTGACTCCACGTCGGAGCGTGGCGTCTTGCGGGTCTTGATGCATTCCAGGAAGTCGGCGATATGCACGTCCCGGCCGACGGAACCAGGATCGCGCGCCGGAGGGCTTTCCTCGGGACGCTCCTTCAGGCGATCACCTTCGGGGAAGACCTGGGTCTTCCCGCCCCGGTGCACGATGAGAGAGCCGTTGGTGCCGATGAACTCGGCGGCGAGTCCGGAGCGCCCGCCGTCCAGCGGCCGGGCATTGCCAAACCGGTGCTCCCAGGTCGCCACGAAATCCTCGAACTGGAAAACTGCGCACATCGTGTCCGGCGTGTCGCGGTCGTCATCGAGCACGAAGTTCCCGCCGACCGCGTCCACCGAGACCGGGTGCGGATGATTCATCCCGCAGAGCATGATGTCGAGCATGTGGACGCCGTTGTCGCCAACCTGCCCGCTGGCTGTGTTGTAGAACCAGCGGAAGCTCTGATGGCAGCGATTCGGAGTGTAGGGCACGGACTTCGCCGGGCCGAGGTAGAAATCCCAGTCCAGATTCGGCGGTGGAGTGGTCGGCTTCTGGTGCCCGATCGAGCCCCCATTCCCAACGCACCAGGCCCGGCAGACGCTGATCCTGCCCAGTCGGCCCGATCGCACGAACTCCAGAGCATGGATGAAGTGCTGTGTACTCCGTTGCCATGTGCCCAGTTGGACGACGCGCTTGAACCGCCTGGTCGCATTCACCATAGCCCGCCCCTCGACCACGTTGTGGGCGAGCGGTTTCTCCTGGTAGATGTCCTTGCCCGCCTCACAAGCGGTAATGAACGGCAAGGCATGCCAGTGGTCCGGTGTAGCGATGATCACCACGTCGATCTGTTTGATCTCCAGCAGCTTGCGGAAGTCCTTGAACAGCTCGGGCTTATTACTCCGCTTGTCTTGCACCAGCTTGGCCGCTTCCTCGCAGTGCTTGCGGTCCACGTCGCAAAGGGCGGCGAATTCGACCTCCTTGCGCTTCAGGAAACGTTCCATGTTGCGCTTGCCCATACCACCGCAGCCGATCACGCCGGCCACAACCTTCTCATTGGCGCCGATACTCTCAGCCTTGGCCCGCTTAGGTAGGACTTGGCCGGCTGCAGACAAACCCAGGCTCAGCCCCACGCCGGCCTGGCCCGCTCGCTTCACGAACGTCCGCCGCGTCGTTCGCTCTTTCATAATGCTGCTCCCACTGAGCTGGTATCTGTGTGGTGCCTTGACCGGCTCGAGCGGCCGCTCCGGTTTCTGACGCCGGTCCATTCTACCGCCCCGATCGCTGGGTTCAAGAACACTGCGGCGGAGTTACGCGCGGAACGATCGGCGGATGACGTAACCGCAGCAACCGGCTGGTTTTGACATTGTTGATCCGGGGGTATACGAAGGAGCCGGTGAAGGAGACCCACCGATGAATCCGGGGTTGCGCCTTCGTCGCGAATCCAAGACCGGAAAGGAGAAAAAAATGAGTCAACGGCAACCAGGCAGGATCACTCGCCGGCAGGCGGTAACGGCGTCGTTGGGGTTCGCCGGTATGGCGGCAGCAACGGCAGCGGAGAGCCCGGCAAAGCAGCGGACGACAGGGGCGCCAAGAGGTAAGCGAGTATTGATCGCCATCGGGCAGTTCAGTGAGGCGCTGGAGACTTACTACATGATCTACCGGCTGAGGGAAGAAGGTGTGTTGCCGGTCGTGGCGGGGCCGGAGGTCAAACGGCTGCAATTGGTTGTGCATGATCTTGAGCCGCAGTACTCGAATTACACGGAGAAGCTCGGCTATCAGATTGAGACCCAGGTGGCCTACCGGGATGTCAAAGAGGTCGATTACGCCGGCCTGCTGATTCCCGGGGGCCGTGGACCGGAGGAAATCCGGCAGGACCCGCGCGTGCTCGAGATCGTCGGTTACTTCCTG
>CAZOIA010000267.1:0-6696 GCA_964579675.1 uncultured Planctomycetales bacterium
CGGCCAAGAAGGCCTCACATCAGCAGAAATGCTCTGTATTGATGCTACAGTCTCTGTATTTAGAGTGCGTCCCAAAACCCTGTTTTTCATGCTACGGCCCTCCGCCAGCAGATGATCGCGTTGGCGAACTGAACGAAGCCAAGGTAGTTCTCAGCATGGACCTCGTAACGAATCTTCAGCCGCCGAAAGAGGTTATGCCAGTGATTGGTCCGTTCCACGACCCAGCGGCGCGCTTTGAATCGCGGATTCCTCTTGCGTTCCTGCTCTTCCTGTCCGCGCGATTTGATATGGGCGATGTACCCCCGGCGTGCCGCCGAGCGGCGCAACTCCGGGTAGTCGTAGCCCTTGTCGCAGCAAAGATGCTGGCAAGGTCTCTTCTTGGGCGAGGGTCGCGGGATCACCACCGCATCCAGCGTGGGACGGAACTGCTTCATGTCGTGCCGGTTGGCGCCAGAGAGCGTGGTCGCCAGTGGGATGCCGTTGGTGTCCGAGAGATTGTGCCGCTTGGTGCCCAGTTTGCCCCGATTGGTCGGATCTTTTCCGGTCTGGTCCCCCCCTTGACCGGGGCGGGGACGGTGGCCGAGTCGAGCGACTGGAAGCGCCAATCGATCCCCTTGAGGTCGTCGTAATGCCGCAGACACACGCGCCAGATTCGCTCGAAGATGCCGGCCCGCACCCAAGTCTGGAAACGCCGATGACACGTGCTGCCGGAACTGTACTGGGGCGGGACCATCTTCCACTGGCACCCGGTTCGCAGGACGTAAAGGATACCGTTGAGGACGGTCCGGTTCGGCACCCGCGGCCGACCGTTGGTCCCCGGCGGCTTGTCGGGCGGCAAGATGGGTTCGATCAGGTTCCACAGGTCATCGGGAATCTTGCGGCGTCCACTCCGCCTTTTCGGCTTTCTGCGCATCGTATTGTCCTCCATGACGTTACGATGTTTCTATCGGCCCTCACGGCCAGGAAACGTGAGGGGTTTTGGGACGCACTCTTAGTGACTTATCCCGCATTCACGGTGGTGGCAAAACGCGGCAAAATGCGGCAGATCGAGGCAAGCCGACGATCCCTATACGATCCCGACAATCCTGAAGCTGGGGACCTGTCCGACGCCGTCTGGGATGCCTTGCTTTCTTGACACGTCCCCGGCCGAAAAGGCCAATGCCCGCCTCTTCGTACAGCCAACGCCATGCCGGCGCCGGCCCAGGAGCCGCCGACACGGGTTTCGTCACCAGCAGTTCTTCAAGCTCAGAATCCTCGCCATCCATGACGAAGTACGCCTTGGTCGGATGAACGCTTTTTTTCGCGGGCGTCAGGAGAACCCGGCAAGTACCTCAGACGTTTATAGATGAAGTGCGAAGGGTACGCGTTGGAGCCGCAAAGCTTCATGAAATGATTTGAAGCGCGGCTGATCCGGGCCTTTCTGCCACTGAGTGGAAGACCAAGGGTATGCTTGCGCGAATCCTCTTGGTGATCAACCGTTCAGCCGGGACCCACTATAGCAGTCACGCCGTCGCAAGGCTCAGCTCAGCGGCGAGCAGTTTCTTGGATAAGGATGTCGAATTACAGGTCACGGTTGTTCGCGACCATCAGGAAGTGGCGGCATCCACGACAGCATTCCTGGCCACCTCCAACGAACCTGCCGCGGTCATCGTGGGAGGCGGTGGCGGGACACTGAGGGCCGTCGTCGAAACGATATGCAGGGGGAGCAGAGCTGGACATCTGCCCGGACGAGACCAAGTCCGAATCGCAGCCCTTCGCATGGGCTCTGGCAACGCGCTCGCTCGGGCGTTTGGCGTTCCTCACGAGCCGTATGCAGCGCTAAAGGGGATCATGGCTAACCTGCGTGAAGACCGCACCTCACCCTGCTGCATTATACGATGTGAGATCGGGAAGAACGGCCACGCTGGAGATTGCCGGCCTCCTCCTGTCGTTCGCTACGCAGCGACGCTTGGCGGCTTCGGACAGCTTGGGCGAATTCCTCGCGATCTTGGACGTTGGCATCGTCGCCTGCCTGCATTACATCGAACCGCTACGCGGCTTCTGGGGATCGAGCGGTGGACCCACGTTGAGTACGGGCTCGCCTTGGCCGTGCGTCTTGTGCTGTGTGCCTTACAACCCGACAGAGCCGAGATCGTGCGGGTCAGCTTTCCCGGCGGCTCAGAAACGGTTCAGTTGCTCGCAGGCGTGCTCATGAACTTCCCCCTCAAGGCAATACCAGTGGACCCGTGCACCCGCGCAGGGGCTCCTTCCCTATCGCTCTGTCTGATTCCAACTAACCGACGCCTTACTGCCTTGTCGTTACTTCTTCGGCCAAGCCTCCGTGCCCAGCGCGTCCGGAAGATCGCGATCGGCTCTTCTGATCGTGTGCAAATACGGCTAATCGACCGGGATGCCGTGGACTTCTTCCTCGATGAGGACCCAGCAACGGTTCGTGGCCAAGTGACGATTGAGGTAGCGGGCGTACTGCAGTTCGTGCCAGGATCGGATTACCACTGGCCCGAGCAAGAAGGAGACGCTCATGACGTTTCATGTTTGCGTGCTGGGCATCGACGGTAGTGGAAAGAGTACGGTGACAGCATCCCTCCCCCGCGTCCTTGCTGCCGAAATGAATGTCCTTGTCGGCTGCGCGGGGGAGTCGTTCTGGATGATTGGCCCCGCCGAAGACCATTTGGGCCCGAGGTTTCATCCGGATGGCCTGCCGCTGGCTGGTCGATTGTCGAAGTGGCTCAAGCATCTTGCGAAAGGCGTGGCAAATGGCCGGCGTTTGTATCCCTTCCTCAAAGTGGCACAGCTTACGTTCCAAGATATCGCCGCGCACAAGCTGGGCCGGAAGTACCGGGCTGACGCCATTGTGAGTGACGGCAATGCCATTCTCTCCTCGGCAGGTCGCGCCGCCAACTACCTCCGACCCGCCAGCGATCATACACAGGTCAAGACGCCCGCACCGGCGGTTGAAGACTTCAAGGCAGCACTTGCGTATGTCCTGGATGGTCAGCCGCTACCCAAAGGAAATACGGACAAGAAGCCGTCACCTGCAGAGGTGAGGCTACTCTGTCGATGTTGTCGGCTACCGTGGATCAAAGCGGGGCGCTTGCCGGATGTGGTGGTTCTTCTGGATTCATCTCCGAAGACTGCTCTCGCCAGGATTGTCTCAAGAGGCGCAAGCATTGACCGCCACGAGAACGAAGAGGATCTGGCACAGGCCCGGGAGATGTACTCGAAGGTGTTGGAGGCTTTGAAGTGGTGCCGGCCGACCATCGTGGTTGAGCGCATCGCCGTCGACGAGCTTACGCCGGGTGATACACTGCGGGCAGTGGTTGATCTGCTACGCCCACATATCCTGTTCAGACGCGCGGACACCGCGCGACCAAAGACGCCTCTCGGAATGAGCACGGTCAAGCTGACCGGCAGCGTCTGGTGCAAGCTATTCAGTTATCAATACTTGGTCCATTGTCTTCTGGGCAAGTGGTTCCGTGGAGCCTGGCGAGAGCCGACGTTCGCCTTGTCCCGTCTGGGGCGTCTCTTGATCCGAGAGGGCTATTCCGCTGGCGTGATGCGGGCGATCTACGACCAGGACGAAAGGCAACATCAACTCCTTGATCGCATTTTCCTTGGCTATCCCCTCCACCAAGCCGTTTATGATCGATTGCACATCCTCGCCCGAAGGATCGA
Source organism: uncultured Planctomycetales bacterium (assembly GCA_964579675.1). GTDB lineage: Bacteria > Planctomycetota > Phycisphaerae > UBA1845 > PWPN01 > CAZOIA01. The sequence continues at coordinate 3,673 of CAZOIA010000267.1, forward strand.
GCGGGAGCTGGAGAACCGGTTGAAGACGGGTAGCAAGGTCAGCATTTTCACAGCCCCCAGCGGATTCGCATACGATGTGTTCCGGGCCTTGGAATCGATCGCCAAGCGTACACCCGGGGCGATGCGCCGCGTACGGCTCGTAGCTGCCGACCTAGACCCGCATGCTGTCCTCGCAAATGAGTTGATGAATCGGGCCGAAAGACTCGGCATTGAATTCGAATTCCTACGCAGCGACATCACAGACCACGCCGTGCGCGCTCGGTTCCGAGAAACGGCTCCGTTCGACGTGGTTCTCTTCGTCGGTCTTTCAAGCTGGCTTCCCAAGCCGGAGCTTGTTCGACATCTTCGGTGGATCCGCGAAAAGACTCGTGAGGATGGTCTCTTTGTGACCGACTCCTTCACGCCGGAAGCATACGCGCTCACTGGCCGGTACGCCGGTTACAAGGGCAATTACTACCCGCCGGATGTCTACCGAGTGGTCCTGGACTACTGCGGATTTGATGGTCCGAATACGGTGGTCGAATCCGCACGAAACAGGATCAACCATGTGATGCTGATCTCGCCACGAGAATGTGGAACCCGCGCGGAAACAGTTCGAGTAAGCGACGTCAGCAAAACGCGTCCTCCGTCTGGACAAGCGTCGTTGCCTTCCCAAGATCGAACACAGTTACGCGATCCGCGAGGCGAGCCATGCCTGTCGTCCTGACGATCTCTTCGTTCGGAGCCTCGACATGGAAGTTCTGAAACGAATCCGATATTTGTCCTCCCAGACCCCCGTGCACATGACGCTTCTCGATCCGGACAAGCAGACGCCGGAACAGGCAGCACGGATCGCACGGATCGCAGGCCACGCGGGCACCGACGCCATCGTCGTCGGCGGATCGTCAGACCTGCAAAGAGGAGAGGTCAACAAAACGGTTCGACAAGTCAAAGCCGCCACCGACCTGCCGGTCATCCTCTTCCCTTCAGGAGCCGAAGCTGTCGCCCCGGCTGCCGATGCGATCTTTTTCATGAGTCTGCTCAATTCCCGCTCCCCTCAGTTTCTCATCCGCGAGCAGAAACAGGCCACTCAGTTTCTGAGGCAAGCGGAGATTGAGCCGATCCCAATGGGATATCTGATCGTCGAACCGGGCATGCGCGCTGGGGCGGTGGGCCAGGCGGATCTTATCCCGCGAGGCGACGAGGTTGAAGCAGCGCGGTATGCTATGGCGGCGGAGAACTTCGGGATGGCTATCATCTTTCTTGAAGCAGGTTCCGGGGCGCCTGAACCTGTCCCGGTAAGCATGGTCGCCGCCGTGAGAGAGGCGGTTTCCATACTGGTCTCCGTCGGAGGTGGAATTCGCACGCCTGAACAGGCGGCCGAGATCGTTGCCGCCGGAGCCGATATCATCGTGACGGGCAATATTGTCGAAGGTCGAACGGACATAAACGGTGCTGTCTCACCGCTGGTTGCTGCCGCCAAGACACGACGATAAGGTGATTGCCTCCCCCTCATCTTGACGTCAATTGCTTGATCGGTTCATCCCGGCGCAAGTGGGGCTACCATTGTCATCCCTGCGGTAGGCGATGGAAGGATCAATAGTCCCGCCGGGACAACATGTCGATCAACTCGTCGAGATGACCCCGGAGAGGATTATCTGCTGGAAAACCTTTCAGCGCGCGGCGCGCGGCGCAGGACATTCGGGCCACTGCCTGTTCGGTGGCGGCGCGTCCTCCGTAGACCTCCACCAGTTCCTGCGCACGCCTGAGCGAACCGTCCCGGGTGATTCCGCCGGCCCACAGAGCCTCGAATTCACGTTTCACCCGATACGGTGCCCGAACGTAGGCAGCGATTACAGGGAACGTACGCTTTCCCTGGGTCAGATCCAGATCGCAAGGCTTCCCGGCTACGTCCTGTTCACCGAACAGCCCGAGGAGGTCATCCCGGAGCTGGAATGACAAGCCCAGCTGACGGCCCACAGAAACCAGCATACGGATGACGACCGAAGCAGCACCCGCCAGGAGTCCGCCAGCCATCAACGGCGCAATAAAACTTGGCTCGGCGGTCTTGAGGTTGGCCACTTTGAGAACCTGAAATAGAGTCACTTCGTGAAGGGGCACGCGAGTCAATTCGAGATCCAGGTATTGACCCACAGCTGTCTTCCGGCAGACTCGAAGGTAGTACTGAACCGTCTTGACCGCCCTCGCCAGCCCGGATGCGAGCATCACGTCAATCGAACGAGCAAAGAGGTAGTCCCCCATGACGACCGCCAAATCCTCACCCTGCTTCCCGGGGGCAAGTACATGGTGCAGCGAAGAACCGCCCCGGCGGATCTCCGCGCAATCAGCCACGTCGTCGTGGATCAGCATGAAGGTATGGAGAAGCTCGACGCCGGCTGCAAACTGCCACAAGCCGGGCGGGAGTTCGTTGCTGTTCGCACCTAGCCCGAAACCGGTAAGGAGCAGCGCGGGACGCAGACGCTTGCTGGGTCGTGTAGCGTACAAACGCGTCCGTTTCAACGGACCAGCCCAGCGTCGATCAAGGAAGGCTTCCTCGGATGATGCAATGACCCGGTCCAGGATCTTGTCAATCTCAGCCCGAATGCGCGAGAGCCAATCATCAAGAGCGGAGACCGAGGCAGCTTCGACCGGGATACTCAATACGCCCATCGGATAGGCTCCCGTCACGTGCCTTCAACGCATCTTCCCCTCCACCGCGCCAGCCTGAATGGCAACCTCTATACCCCTGCCGACCGTGCTCCAGTGCAACTTCACTCAAACTCACCTCGCCTCGTTCAACGACATGTGAGCGGTCAAGAAGACCGTCGAACCAACACCGCCGTCGGGAGTGCCCGTACAGCGGTATCCCTTACCTACGGTGGCGATTCGGGCGGGGTTCGTGGCTGAATTCGTTTCAACCGGCAACGAGGGGCATAGGGCACTTGCCCTTTTCCTGTGGCGGTGTCGAGGCTGAAAAACACCCATGAAAAGGAGACTGTAGCATCAATACAGAGCATTTCTGCTGATGTGAGGCCTTCTTGGCCG
>CAZOIA010000268.1:0-6662 GCA_964579675.1 uncultured Planctomycetales bacterium
CAGCGCCGACGCCTTCCGCGTCACGGACATGCACGAAGAGGGCCGCGGGTGTATCGCCGCCATGCGACTCGCCCTGGAGGACGCCGGGGTGAAACCCACCGACATCGACTACATCTCCGCCCACGGGACCAGCACCGAGGAGAACGACAAGATCGAATCCCTGGCGATCGGCGAAGTCTTCGGCGACCAGGTGCCCAACGTGCCAATCAGTTCAATAAAGAGCATGATGGGCCACCTGATTGCCGCCGCCGGCGCCGTCGAGTTGATCGTCTGCATCCTGGCCATCCGCGACGGCATCCTGCCCCCCACCACCAACTACCAGTACCCCGACCCCAACTGCCCGTTCGACTACGTGGCCAACCAGGCCCGCAGGGCCAACGTGCGAACCGTGCTCAGCAACAGCTTCGGCTTCGGGGGGCAGAACGATACGCTGATCATCACCGGATGTGACGGTCGGAATTGAGAATGGAGAATTGAGAGTTGAGAATTGAGGGTTGTCCAATCTCTACCCGTCAGGCGCGAGCATCCTCATTCAGTTCGAGGCACGAACCGTGTTAGCCGCTTCCGACATCGTTCACGAGATTGAATCGACCGGTCTGATCGCGGTCATTCGTGTGGCCAGCAGTGAAGAGCTGATCGGCGTGGTCAACGCGCTGCGGCAAGGCGGCGTCACCTGCATCGAGGTGACGATGACCACGCCCGGCGCCCTGGAGGTGATCCGGTCGTCGCGCCAGGCCGTCGGAGACGCCGCTGCCATCGGCGCGGGCACCGTGCTCGATGCGGAAACCGCCCGCGCCGCCATGCTTGCCGGCGCCCAGTTCGTCGTCGCCCCGGGCCTCGACCTGTCCACCATCGAGATCTGCAAACGCTACGGCGTACCCGTCATACCCGGCGCCATGACGCCTACCGAGATCATCAGCGCCTGGCAGGCCGGCGCGGATATGGTCAAGGTCTTTCCCACCAGCGTGCTCGGGGCGAAGTTCATCAAGGATATTCGCGGTCCCCTGCCCCAGATCAAGCTCGTCCCCACCGGCGGGGTGAATCTCGAGACCGCCGGCGATTTCATTCGGGCCGGCGCTGCGGCTCTGGGCGTCGGCTCATCGCTGGTCACCAAGGAGGCGGTCCGGAACCGCGATTTCGAGCTGCTGAAAACCACCGCCGCTGAGTTCCTGAAGCGTATCCGCCACGCACGCGAATCCGGATAACGTTCGGTTTCTCAAACAAGCGTGTGCGACCACAGATGAACAGCAGATGGACCCAGATAAGGGAAGAAACAACCGCCGGGACACGTCGTTTAGCCGCGACCCGAAGGGCAGCGGAGGATTCAGGATGTTTAGCCGCGACCCGAAGGGGAGCGGAGGATTCAGGATGTTTAGCCGCGACCCGGAGGGGAGCGCGTTGACTTCCTGCTTCTCATTTCCAACTCGTCACTTCCCGGGGTGAATCATGCCCGGCAGCGATGACCCATCAGCACGTTCTCTGCCGGCGATCCTCCTGGCCGCACGTTTCGTTTTCCCCTGCGACGACCGGCGTCATGCTGACGATCCGAACTGGCGGGCCGCGGGTCGGTGGCTCGTTTTCTGGGGGATCGTCATCGGCGCCGCCTACGCGCTGGTTTTCCGCAGTTCCTGGCGGTGGTTCGGGGAATACCAATACGTTCGGTGGATGCCGGCGGCCGCCGTGCTGGCCGTGGACCTGGGCTATTGCGGGTATCGGCTCCTTGCCGGCGCCGCCAACGTCGCCAGCCGCCGTTACACCTGCGAGGTCCGCCCCGATACTTCTCTGGATCTCCCGGGCCTGGTCGCGGTCGTGCTGGTGGCGATCGCCAAGTACGCCATGTTCCTGTCATTGCCGATCGGCGTCTGGTACTCGCAGCCCTCCGTCGCGTACGAACACGCCGCGTGGCTGGACAAACTTGGCCACCTCTACCCGGGGGCTGTCTATCGCCCGTTAATCCTGATGCCGCTGTGGGGACGGTGGGCGATCTCGTCGGCGTTGTCGATCGGTAGGGTGGCCCCGGCCGGCTCGTCGCGACTGCGGCGAATGGCCGACGGAACGCACCTGGCTGTCATTCTTGCGTACTGGCTCCTGGCGACTGCACTGACCATGGTGTACTGCAGCCCGTCCGGCGGGCACCTGGCCGGCGGTCTCGCGATTGGGTTGGCGGTGATGCTGGCCTCCTATCTGGCCAGCTTCGTGCTTGCACGACGGGCCGGCGGGCAAACGGAAGCCACCGTCACCGTCGTCGGCCTGGTCGCAGAGTTGTCATTTCTTGCGCTTTATCTGCCCGTCGCCAGTTCTATCTATTGGTACTGACAGAGGTTATGCCTGTGCGAGCTTTCGGCCGCGGGCCCGCGCCCGCTTCAGGTCCGCCAGGCGACTGTCCGATACGCCTTTCTGGATCGGCGTGGAACGCCGACACATCGGCCCCGCAATATGCGTGGGCCCGGGAGGCAGGATGCCATCAGCCCGATCGCGCCAACCGCGACCGATTCCCCAACGCTGCCGACGTCCAGTAGCAATCGTCTCATTGATCGCCGGCGCGATCGGCGCGCTCGCCCAGCCCGCCGTCGGCACCCCCGACACCGTCCTGGCGATCCGTTCACGTCAGGTAGAGTTGCACTACCGGCTCGTGGACGCGGGCCCGGGGGCCCGGGTCGAGTTGTGGTACACCCGTGATCGGGCAGCTACCTGGCAGCGATGGGGCGTGCATGAAGATCATAGCCGGCCGCTGGTGTTCGACGCCCCCGGCGAAGGACTCTACGGCTTCGTGCTCATCGTGAGCGACGGCGGGCAGACATCCAGCCCACCGCCCGGGGCCTACACCCCGCCCCAACGCTGGGTGTTCATCGACTATACGCCCCCGCTGGCGCAATGGGACAACGTCGAGCCGGCCGAAGCCTTCAGCTCCAGACGCATCGTTTACCTGCGGTGGACTGCGCACGACGACAACTTGCCCAGCCGATCGGTCGCTCTCTTCTATCACTCGTCGGCCGATCAAACCTGGCGCGTGATTGACGCCGCGCTGCCGAATACGGGCCGGTACGATTGGAAGGTCCCCGCGGAGCTGGCCGGGCACGTCACACTGGAGCTTGCCGTGCGTGACCTTGGTGGACATGTGATCGAGCGGTTCTACGGCCCGATCCCGCTCGATAACTGGCTGACGTCACCGATCACCTTGACGTCATCGACGACGCGGCCAGCAGCGGAACGTACGAGCGAGCCCGCCCGCGCCGGGAAATCCCCTGCCGCCGCCTCCCAACCCAGCCTTGCCGAGCGGCGCAAAGCCGAGCAACTCTATCAGCAGGGAAGCTGGCACCTGGTCCGTGGTCAATACGCCGTGGCCGCCGAGCGGTTCCACGAAGCATTGGAAATCGATCCGAACATGCTGTCGGCCCGCAACGACCTCGCCGGCATCTACTACACGCGGAAGGATTATCCAAGCGCCATCGCGGAGTATGACCAGGTCCTCAAGCGTGACGGCCGGCATCGGGCCGCGCTGCGCGGGGCCGCCCTGGCCTACGTAGCACAGAGACAGTATGCTCGGTCACGCGACATGCTGGAGCGGTTGCTCATGGCCAACGACAAGGATGCCCAAGCCTCGCTGGACCTGGGCGACGTGCTGTTCATGACGGGTGATCGGCCCGGTGCCCTGGGCCACTGGACCCAGGCCGCCCGTGTAGACCCCGCCGCCGAGGCCGTTATCCGCAAGGCCCGTCGCCGGCTCGAGCTCTACGGCCCGGGGAGCAACATGAAGACCGCGGACGCAAGGTGACCGGAACCGGAGAACGTCCCCGGGAAGGATGCAATAAACATTATGCCCGCCACTCGCCAGAGTCAGTTGTCAGAGGACCCGGGCCTCGTCTATGTCGTCTGTGGGCCGGCGGCCTTTCTCAAACGACAGGCGATCGCCGAGATCACCGAGAAGGTGCTCCGCGACGCCGACAGGTCGCTGGCATTGATGGAGTACGACGGGTCGGCCCCGACCTTGGAGTTGGCCGACGTTCTGGATGATCTGCGAACGCTGCCTTTTCTCGCCGACCGCCGGCTCGTCGTCGTTCGCGACGCTGATGAGTTCATCACCAGGTACAGGCCAAAGCTCGAAGCCTACGTGGAACACCCCTGCCCGACCGGGGTGCTGCTTATGGAGTGCAAGATGCTCCCGGCCAACACGCGGCTCTACAAGCGGGTCCAGGTCGTCGGCCGCGTCTTCAAGTACGAGACCTTGAAGCGTGCCGCCGTCCCTGCCTGGCTCATCAACCGATGCCGGGACGCGTACGGGGCTCGGCTCGATTCGCGGGCAGCGGCCATGCTGTGCGAACTGACCGGGTGTGACCTCGGCCTGCTCGACGGCGAATTGCAGAAGCTCCGGCTCTATGTCGGGCAGCGCGGGCGGATCACCGACGCGGACGTCGAGGCGGCGGTCGGCCATAACCGTGAGGAGAAGGTCTGGGGGATCCTCTCGGCGATAGCCGTGGGCGACGAGGCCCGGGCCCTGACCATTTGGGAAGAGGTCTGGCAAACGGATCGGGCGGCACCCGGGCGGGCCATCGGCGGGATCGCTTTCACCGTGCGGCGACTGCTCACCGCTAAGCGGGTGCACCAGGCTGGGGCATCTATGCGCGAGCTGGCCGGAATCCTGATGCGCTGGGGCGATGACAACCGGCTCCAAGCAGAGTTGGAAGCATTCTCGGTCGCCCAGGTTGAGGGGATGCTGTGCAGGCTGCTCGAGGCAGACGTGGCCGCCAAGACAGGACGGGCCAGCGTGCAGGCGTCCATCGAGGCATTCATCGTCGAGATGTGCCGGACCACAGGAACCCGTAAGGCAACGGGCCGACGAGTGACCCACCGGCGGGCGACGGGATAGTGCCGTGTTCAGCTCAAGGGCCTCGTACCCCGGATGCAGGCAACGAGCCGCGGGCTTCGGTCCCCCCGGCCTCGTCTCCACGAGAGTGACGCCCGATTGCGCACCGTCGCTTGGCCGGATGCTTGACGGGAGGTCTTCCTCATGAAACGGGCAGGGATGCTCTTACGACTCGCGTGGGCGCCGGTCTTTCTCGCAATCGGATGTGATTCGAGCGGCTTCGGCCACCTTTGGAGAGATTCGGGCAAAGAGCCTTCCGGGTGGTCGGTCACCTCGGAACCGATCCGCCTCGATGCCCCGACGTCAGCACCTGCGGAGACCGCCATCGCCGACGGCGCCAAACCGCCCGATGAACAATCGACGCCACTGGCCGCGCGGATCGATGCCTATGTCAGCCAGTTTTCACCCGACGACGTGGGGTCCGAGGCCAAAACGGGTGGCCGCAGTCCGGCGCCATCTGCGCTGCCACCAGCGGCGACTCGGAACGATCTCCCTTTAATCACCCAGGTCCCACCGGCGACCAGCTCCACCGGCACCGTTGCCCCGACAGCCGGGCCCCTTTGCCAGCAGCGGCCGAAGGCCGGTCAGTGTCCCCCATTAGCCGGTGGCCCGGACGCGCGTGGACCCGTCCTTGGGGTTGCCAATACCTCGATCGGCGCTGAGCCCCGCACCGCCATCCTTACCGGCGCAGAGTCCAGCCCCCTCCCGCCGGAGGTGAAGCCGGCCGCGGCTCTGCCCGGACCTCGCAGGCCACGCGTCGAACTGATCGACGTCAGGCCGGTGGGCAGACCCACCCTGCCAGGCGAGCACCCCCAGTTGCTGGCGTCGGCCAATCACCCCGCCGCCGAATTCGCCCCCGCCCCCGCCCCGACCAGCCTCGTCGGCCTGATCAGTCAACTCGAGCAGGCCCACAAGCTGCACCCCAAGCACCAGGATGACCAGCTCAAGCTCCGAATGATCTACTTGGCCACCGGTCAGGACGATAAGGCGACCGGCCCGTTCGAGGGCGTGGATCCGGTCCAGGCCGAGCTCCTGTCTGCCCTCTGTCGAGTGATGGCAAGCACCAGGCAGGCCGTCCAGGAGCCCGCCTCTACGACCTCGTCGGCCCTGATCGCGGTGGACGAACTCCGGCGGCTCCTGGGACAGCAATCCATGGTCATCATTCCGAAGATGGCCCTGGTGACGCAGGTCAACAGCTTCGGCGATTACAACGCCGTGATGCCCCGGCGGTTCACCGCCGGCTGGCCGGTCAACGTGTTCCTCTATACAGAGGTCAGCAACTTCCGCTCCGAACCGACGATTGACGGCAAGCTCCGCACCCTGTTGTCTGAACGGGTCGAGATCTTTGACGCCACCGGCAAAGTGATCTGGCAGAGGAGCGAGCCGAACATCGAGGATCGCGCCCTGACCCCAAGACGGGACTTCTTCATCCCTTTCCCCATCACCCTGCCCGCCAACACGCCGCCGGGTGAGTACGTCCTCAAGGCGACCATCGAGGACAAGATCGGCGCCACCACCGATCAACAGCGCATGACCTTCACGATCGAGTAAGCATAGCCATGGTCGGCCGCGACTGTGCGGCATGCACCTCGCCCGACCCGCGGCACAACCATGCGCGGACCGGCATCGTCGTCCAAACGAACACCGCTAAAGCGACACTTTTTCGCTTGACGCGCAAGGACTTTTCGAGATAATGGTTTTTGGGTGTAAGCAACTGCGCGGGGGCCGCGGCAGACACGCCGCACCTGCGGGCAGGGGAGGATTACTAGCCTTTCGGAAAAGCTCAAACTTTCTTTTG
>CAZOIA010000269.1:0-6656 GCA_964579675.1 uncultured Planctomycetales bacterium
GAATGCCGACGCAACTCGGCCTGCTGGAGCGGTTCCACGGCACGCTGAAGACCGAGGAGGTGTACTGGAATCAGTACGACGATCCCCGCGACGCGAGGCAAAAGCTCGGGATCTTTCGGGAACGGTATAACCAGGCGCGTCCACACTGGGCTCTGGTGGCCGCTGACCCGACGACGGCCCCAGCCCGGGTGCTGATCCCGCATGAGGTGTACGTGAAGGATTGTAAGGTCAACCCACCGTCGTGGTCCCGGTGGGTCGGCTGGCTGGAAAAGGACCAGGCAACCGAGGCTCAACCCCCAAACAGAACCGGCCTCAGAGTCTCAGCTTGAAACCCGTGGCAAGACAATCGGTGCTCTTCACCGTGCTGGTCGAATGGGGGCGGATGCCGGTACTATGCAGCGTTGGTGTCTGCGGTGAGCGACCAGCCAAATGTAGTCTCTCGCCAGGGAGTCACGCAACGATTGTCAGGCACCAGAAACGCTCTCAGAGGACACTGCCATGTTTGACGATGTAATCCGCGAACTTCGTCGTCTCGGACATGGAGTTACTGTGTCCATTGACTTGCCCGACGACGAAGAAGAGTACTTTGACCGCCGTTGCCCCAATCCAGAATGCGGCGCGGGTTTTAAGGTACTATCAGAGGACTGGTCCAACAAGATCAGCTGTGAAGTCGTCTACTGCCCGATCTGTCGGTTCGAGGCGGATCCATCAGAATGGAACACCCCCGGGCAACAGCGATACCTCGAAAAGGCTGCCGAGAAACACATGAGCCAACGGCTCGACAACGCATTGACCAGAAACGCGAGACGGTTTAATCAGCAACAACCGCGGAGTGACTTACTTCAGATCTCAATGTCGTATCGCCCAAGTCCCCTTCCTATCTTGCTTCCAGTAAGCACTTCCGAATTGATGCGACAGAAATCCGCCTGTGAGAAATGCGGGTGCCGGTATTCGTCAATTGGGGCTGCCTTCTTCTGCCCGGCCTGCGGGCATAACTCTGCTGTATCGACATTCGATGCTGCCGTTCAGACAGTCCGCAAGACGATTGGCTCAGTTCCAGCCATTCGGGAGGCTTTGATCGCTGCTGAGAACAAAGACACCGCAGAGGATTCCATTCGCCACATCTGCGAGAACGGCTTGGTCAACTTGGTGTCCGCGTTTCAGCGATTCGCGGAGGCCCATTTTGAGTCGTTGCCCAATTCATCAGAATTCAATCCGCGCCCCAACGTCTTCCAGAATCTCGACGAGTCGAGCGACCTCTGGCGTTCGGCTATCGGTAGTGGATATGACGACATGATGACGGGGCCAGAATTGTCTGACTTGAAACGATTCTTTCAGCAGCGCCATATACTTGCCCACAAGGGAGGTCTCGTAGATCAGGGATACCTTGACAGATCAAGTGATCATAGATACTCAGTCGGCCAACGGCTTGTCGTTGATGAACAGGCCGTCCTGCGGCTGGGAGACTTAGTGTTCAAGCTGGTGAACAAACTGCGGGAATATGGCGGTGACATGTGACTAAGGCCGAGGAACGCCGAGGGCACAACGATGGAATGGTATGAAGCAGTTGAATACGTCACGCCATATGTTGTTAAGATTTCGACTCCTCGCGGATCCGGGACGGGTTTCTTCGTCTCAGCCTCCGCGACGACTGACATATGTGCGATTGCGACAGCCGCTCACGTTGTAAGTGACTCCAACTGGTGGGAGGAGCCGATCCGCCTTTATCATCCCCAGTCCGGCCAGTCTCGCATATTGCGGCATTCGGATCGGTCACTCCACTTCGAGTACGATATGGATACGGCTGCTATTCTGTTTAGCAAAGGCAATCTGCCTTTCCCCGCAGCTCCCATGCCGTTCACACCAGAAGGCAAGTACTTCAGGGTCGGGAACGAAATCGGATGGCTGGGCTTTCCGGCTATGTCCCCTTCGAGTCTGTGCTTCTTCAGCGGGAGAGTGAGCTTGTGGCAGCAGGACCAAGGCGCTTACCTGGTTGATGGTGTAACAATTAACGGAGTTAGCGGAGGACCAGCATTCACAATACCTGGCAATCAGCAAGCAGTCCTTGTTGGCGTCGTATCAGCGTACATCCCGAATCTGGCAACGGGACAGACGCTCCCTGGGTTGAGTGTTATTAGAGATGTCAGACAATTCCAGGAATTGGCAAGACGATTCCAGAGTCTCGATGAAGCAGCCGAACAACAGGAGCCACCGCGTCCCCCTGAAGGTGAACACATGCCATCGCGAACCGGCTTCTAATAGAAGCTGAGAGGAATGTTCGAGGTGCCCCGGCCATATCCTCATATTGCCTTCTGAACTCGGCAACCCAAAGTCGCTCCTGCTCGCCCCCGCTAGCAACCCTGCATTGTCCGGCCTTGTGTGCCACTGCTCTATGAGCAGTGTTTGCGGTGTTCACTGCTCCCGGACTTCTCTCAACGCGACCAGGTCATTGGAACGTCTGCTGTTCGGGCTTGAGGATGGCATGGTTTCCATGGCAATCGGTGCAGACTGGATTGTCGAGGACCATTCGCCCATTTGGACGACGCTTGCCGTACCACTTCTTGACGAACTCGTCATAGTCTTCGCCGGTCTTGTGCGTGGGGTGGCAGGATTTGCAGAAGGGGACAATTTCCGACCGGCCGAAGGTTACGTCCGGGGTGATGATGTTCAGTTCGTCGCCGCCGTGCTCTTCCGACGGACCATGACAGGAAACGCACACGATCTCAGCCGCCACGTGTTTGGCGGCTATTGGCTCATCGGCCAGGTCCATGTGACAGACCAGACAGGCGGAGTTGTCCGTCTGCCCACCGCTGTCATAAAGCGCCTGCTCACGTTGCACGGTGGCTCTCGCCTGCTTCGTGTTGGAGGTGCTGAAGGTGCTACGACTCTGACATCCGCCGACGGCCAGGCAGGCAGTCAGAGTGGTGGCCAGAGCGAGCGCTACGCTCAAACCGGCTCGGCAGCAAACGTGGCCCACCGCCATATCAGACCCATTCCCAATCCTTGAGCCACTGGTAGTCTTCGGGCAGGTTGGCCCACATTTCCGTAACGGCATGTTGCAGGCGTCGCGCCTCGGAAGTATCGAGTTTACGCCGTTCGGTTACGGCCATTGCGGCGTTGCGGACCTGATCCACGGTGACTAATCCGGGGATCGGGGAGGTGAGGGCGTCGTTGCAGAGCACGTATCGCAACGTGAGGCGAGCCCGCTCGTCGTCGGCTTTCTTGCTGGGCGAGTCGGGGGCCCCCCGCGAGCGAAAAACCGAACCGCTCGCAAAAGGTTTGATCCCGAACCAGCCAACGTTGTGCTTCTTGACCGCATCGATAAGGCTTGCGCTGGGGTTATCCTTTGAGCCGGGGGCATCCGGTATCGGCTTCCACCCGTCCTTGGAGGGCTCAACTCGGCCGTGGGCTTTCTTGGAACCGGCGGTATAGGGCACAACTACAACCTCGATCTGCTCGGGATAGGTTCTGATCATGCGGATGGCCCAATCGTGCTTGTGCGTGGATATACCGCAGAAGCGGACCTTGCCGAGCTTCTTGGCCTTGTCCAGGGCCTCGACGATGGCATGTTCGTGCTCGATGGTATGGTTGGTCTTGGGTTGCCAGTAGCACGTAATCCGCCAGAGGTCAACGTAGTCCAGCTTGGCCTGGCGCAGGCCCGCGTCGAAGCCTTCGAGGAGCTTCTTGGCGCTTTGCCACTCTTTGAAGCGCATCTCGTGCTCGTAGCAGGAGTAGCCGAGGTACATCTTGTCTCGCCGCCCCTGCAGGGCCTGGGCATAGGCAACGACCTCCTGGCCGGTACACGCATCTATGTAGTTGAAGCCGCAGTCGATGCAGGCGCTGACCACGTCGTGACGATTCTTCATGAACTCCTCAGAACCGACCTTATGGGGGATCTTCTTCCAGTGACCGCCCAGGCTGACGGCTCCGATCATGAGCCCGGTCTTCCCCAGCGGACGGTACTCCATGTTCTTGTTGTAGTTGAGGACCTTGGACTTCGGGTCGTGCGGTTTGGCGGAGTCCGCCGCTTCCGCGGCGCCCAGAGCGGCCGTGATGCTTGCGGCAGCGACTGCTCCATCCCGCATGAACTCTCGCCGCGTCACTTGCTCGTCGGCCATATCAAGTCCTCCCAGTCACGCCTCAGGAAACCGTTTGGCAGAGCTTCGCCCTCACACCCCAGGCGGGGGACGGGACCCCCGCGACCAAGTTGGCGTGAGTGTATACACTGTGGCCACCCCTTGCAAGGAGGATGGCATGGATTCCGGGGCTGAGTGTCGTCACGATGCCCCGGAATCCGGATACAGCCAGCATGCGCGGATGGTGCCACGCCGCAAGCGACCCCGATGACGGTGCGACGGAGTTGACGTACTACGCCGGGCGCGTACATATGGCAAGTATTGACGGCTCTCTGGCGGTCAGAGGTTCAGCCCCGTTGGCCCCGGGCCAGCGTTCTGGTAAGGGCTCGCAAGGGAAGGAGTACCCCAAGAATGGCGACCGACGAGAAACAACCGCAGGACGTCTCACGCCGTGATTTGCTCAAGGTGGCCGGTGCCGGCGCGGCCCTGGCGGGCGTGACGGGCGGATACACGCTGGGCAGTACAGCGGTAACAGGGGGGGAAGGTGCCGGCCCAGTTCAGAGCGAAACGCAAGGGGTGATCAACAGCTTGATGGTATCGCGTCACACCCTGGAGGCGGATGTTGTGGTTGCGGGTGGCGGCATGGCGGGCGTGTGCGCCGCTATTGCTGCGGCACGCAACGGCGCCTCTGTTGTATTGCTCCAGGACCGCCCGGTGCTGGGCGGAAACGCGTCCAGCGAGATCCGCCTGCACGTCATCGGCGCCGATTGCTCGGGCAGCCGACGGGACACCGACGCGCGGGAAACGGGCATCATTGAGGAGATTCGCCTCGAGGACGCGGTCCGAAATCCACAACGCTCAGCCAGCATGTACGACCTGCTGCTCTATGAGTGGGTCAGGCGAGAACGGAACATCACGCCGCTGCTGAACACACATTGCTGTGGCGTGGAGATGGCACCCGGCAATCGCATCGGTTCAGTCGTGGCCTCCCGCTACGGGACCGAGGACCTGCTGACGATTCGTGGCCGGGTTTTCATCGATTGCACCGGGGACGGGCGCCTGGGCGCCGAAGCCGGGGCGGAGTTCCGGATGGGACGCGAGGGCCGCGACCAGTTCAACGAATCACTGGCCCCGCCCAAAGCCGACAACAAGACCCTCGGCAGCTCCATCCTGTTCGTTACCCGCCAACACGATCATCCGATGCCGTTCATCGCGCCTGATTGGATCCACCGATTCCCGAGCTGCAATGATTTGCCCCACCGTCGCCACGGGCAGTGGGAATTCGGCTACTGGTGGGTCGAATGGGGCGGCGAACTTGACACGATCAAGGACAACGAGCGCATCCGCGATGAGTTGCTGGCCGCCGCCTTGGGCGTGTGGGATCACATCAAGAACAGCGGCCGTCATCCGGAAAGCGAAAACTGGGCCCTGGAGTGGATCGGCTTTGTGCCCGGCAAGCGTGAAAGCCGGCGGTTCCTCGGTGACCACCTCCTGACCCAGCAAGAGCTCGAGCGGGGCGACGTGTTCGAGGACGGCGTGGCCTACGGCGGCTGGCCTATCGACCTTCATCCGCCCGCGGGCATCTACAGCAAAGAACCACCCTTCAGCCACGTGAAGGTCCCGCTGTACAACATCCCCCTCAGATGCCTCTACTCGCGCAACGTGGCGAACTTGCTCTTTGCCGGGCGCAACATCAGTGCCTCCCACGTCGCGTTCGGGAGCACGCGGGTGATGGCCACCTGCGGCGTCATGGGACAGGCGGCCGGGACGGCGGCCGCCCTATGCGTCCGTCATGATGCCACGCCGCACGAACTCGGCCGCAGCGCGATCAAGGACCTGCAGCAACAACTGCTCAAGGATGACGCCTATATCATCGGTGTCACCAACACTGACCCTGATGACCTGGCCCATTCGGCGACGGTGCGGGCATCAAGCGAAACGGCGAAGGCGCCAGCCGGCAATGTCACGGATGGTGTTCACCGGGGCGTCTATAGCGAAAGCCACCGCTGGATATCCGATCCTCAGCAGGGTTTGCCTCAGTGGGTGGAATTGCACTTCCGCGGGGCCAGGCGGCTCCGCGAAATCCATCTGGTGTTTGACACGGGCCTGAGCCGGCCCCGCACGCTGACCCACAGCGATCATTTCAACGCCAGGATGGCCCCCGGCCCCCAGCCGGAAACGGTTCGGGATTACGAAATCCAGCTATTGGACGGGCAATCGGCCAGGACCGTCGCCCGGGTGACCGGCAACCACCAGCGCAAACGCAGGCACCGGTTTGAACCACTCACCGCAACCGGTATCCGCCTCGTTGTTCAGGCGACCCACGGCGACGCGTCCGCCCGGGTGTTTGAAGTCCGCGCTTACGAATGATGCCGGTCTTATTCTCCCTCTTCGAGCGTGACGTTCTGCTGCTTGGCGAGATAACCCTGCAAAGTGCGAATATGGTAGGCGAGTTCGGTCTTCTCGCCCGCCGGGCAGGTTGCCGTCATCTGCGGCGTCTGGTAATCGTACAACGTCGGCTCCAACCGGCTGATGAAGAACGTGTGACCGCCGAACGTCCGGCGAATCTCCACCTCGATC
>CAZOIA010000270.1:0-6609 GCA_964579675.1 uncultured Planctomycetales bacterium
CATTTCCTGCAGTTCTCCCGCGGTCGAGCCCTTCTGCTCCACGATGGCCGGGCGCGTCTTCCACCTCTGCTGAACGGGATCGTACTCGAAACGGTCGCGCCGGCCGCCCGGGCCAATCGAGTCGACGAGACAGGCGTACTTCGGCCGGTCGGCCGCATCCCGCGGCACATCGTCTTCCAAAGGCGTTTCCACACCGGTCTGGGCGTCACGTTTGACCCACCCCCCGTCCAGCGTCCGAAGCAACACGTACCGGTAGCGTTCCCACTCCTGCGACGCGGGATCGAAACGCCGCCAACTCTGGTCACTCGCCTCTTGCCAGTAATGGAACGGGCTCCTTCCCCGCTGGCCCCGAAAAACGACCGGAACCTCCCCCACCAGCAGCAGCCGCATCGTACCGTCGCTCAGAACGGTGACGTCCTGGTCGAGCGATGGCTGGAAAGGGAAACGGATGCTCACCACATCCTGCACCTTGAGCCGGTATTTCTCGGCCGTCACGTCGGTGCGGACGTGGTAGATGACCTCCAGCACGTCACCGATGTTGAGCCGGTAGTCGGGGAAAACCGTACTCGCCGCCGGGTTGTACGTGCCGAACGCGGGCTTGGGCTCCGCTCCGGGGAGAGCATCGGGTGGACGATTGAACGGCTGGGCGAACTCCGGGGTCTCCGGGTTGGGGGCGAATTGGGCTTCGGTCGTGGCGCAGGCGCCCGACATCAGGCAAAGCGCGGCCGCCGAAAGCAGCCGGCCGCAGACGATTTGTAGACTACGGCTGCGGGATGATGTAGGCCTTCGGCTCGACCAGGCGGACCTGAGCCAGGGCCGCCTCCGCCTCGCCGTAGGTCGGGTACCGGCCGGCCATGACCACCCACAGGGCGTACCCGTTGCGGGGGAGATTCTCCGACGTGAGGTGATCCAGCCTCTTCGCCCGGAAGGACTGAAGGGCTTTCTCGGCGTTGGCTTCATCCTTGAACGCACCCAGTTGAATCGCATAGTGCTTGTGACGCCACCCCGCCAGTCGCCGAACGTCCGCAACAATCGAACGGTGGCGGAATCGCCTGCAAATCCGTGCAAACTGCAACGCCGCTTCTTCCCACTTTCCCGCCCGCCGCATGGCAACGCCTGTGTAGTACAGGATCACGTCCGTGGGCGGCTGATCCGGCAGGTCAGGCACTGCCTCCCCATACAGCTTGGCCGCCCTCGCCCAGTCACCGCAGCGATAAGCGATCGCCGCCAGCGAAGCCTTGCATCGCGCGGTCAGGTCGTCCCGCTTGCTCTTGCGAACAGCACGTTCGAAATCCTCGCTCGCTGCCTGGAGTTCTCCCTTCCTTGTTCGGCAAAGTCCGCGTAAGTAATAAGCTTCAGATATCTCAACCGCCTGGCCGAAGTCGTTGATCAATCTGTCGAGCCGGGCGATGGCCGAAGACGTCTCGTTCCGCGAATACAGATCAGAGGCTCGCATGAGCGATTCGCGCTCGGCCGGCCCCAGGTGAGCGCAGCCTGCCAGCACTGAAAACGCCCCCGCCAGAACGAGCGCCCGATAACCAGCGCCGACTGCCACCAGCCGCGCCGTCCTGTCTGCTCCGGTCATGTCCAAACCACGCCCTTTGTTCACAATGATCCCCTGGACGTTCCGTTTCTTCGATTCGCGTCCGATAAGCTGCCCTCTCTCGGCCCGGGCGGCGGTTCACCCAAGGCGTGGACGACCGCTGCCCTGGTTGCTAGCATGACCGCTTCTTCAGGGAATGTCGAGTCAGAGGGGCCGTGACATGTTGGTCGAACACCTTCTTCAAGCCGCCCGCCGGTTCCCGAACAAGCCGGCGGCCAACGATCCGACCCGTCGTTTAACCTACGCCCAACTCACGACGCTCGCCCGCGTGATCCGCCGGCTGGTTCTCAAGCAGACCCGTTGCTCACGGCTCGGCATGATGCTGCCAGGCTCTGCCGGCGGGCTGGGCACCATCCTCGGTTCCCTGTGGGCGGGCAAGACCATTGTGCCGCTCAGCTTCCTCATGCCGCCGCGGGAGCTTGCGGCAGTCGTCGCCGACGCCCGGATCGACCTGGTGATAACCACCCGATACTTCAAATCGCTGGTTACCGGCCTGCCCGTACGTTGCCTCTACCTCGAACGGCTCAACCTGAAACGCCGCTTCCTCTGGGAGAAACTCAGGCCCACACCCGAACCGCCGGCGGTCTCTCCCGAGGACCTGGCCGCGATCGTCTACACCTCCGGAACCACCGGCGAGCCCAAGGGCGTCTGCCTGACCTACCGCAACCTCCTGTCCAACAGCACCGCTGCCATCGAGCACATGCGCCTCGCCCCCGAGCACCATTTGCTGGGTATCATCCCGCCGTTTCACGCGTTTGGGCTGACGGTACTGAACTTCATCCCGATCGTGCTGGGGGCCACCATCACGTACATCCCCCGCTTCTCGCCCCCGGAGACCTGCCGGGCCATCATGACTCGAGACATCTCCCTTGTCATCGCCGTCCCCAGCATGTACGCCGCCATCGCCCGCCTCAAGAGCCTCGACCGCTCGAAGTTCCAGCACGTCCGTCTGGCGGTCAGCGGCGGTGAGCCGTTGCCCAGAACCGTGTACGATCGGATGTACGAGCGGACCGGCCTCCGGCTGATGGAGGGCTACGGCATGACCGAGACCTCTCCGGTCATCTCGTGCGACATGCCCTGGTCCCATCGTGTGGGGACCGTCGGTTCGCCCTTGCCGGGCGTGCAGACACAGGTGCGTAATGAAGCCGGCCAACCGATCAAACCCGGCCAGACGGACGGGCCCGGCCGCCAGGGCGAGCTTTTCGTACGCGGCCCACTGGTCATGAAGGGCTACTTCCATCGGGCGGCCGAGACCGCCGCCGTCATCGACGCCGACGGCTGGTTCCGCACCGGTGACATCGTACGGATCGATGGCGACGGCCGCATCTCCATTACCGGCCGGGCCAAGGACCTCATCATTGTCGGAGGCGAGAACGTCTTTCCACGCGAGGTCGAGTCCGTCCTGGAGTCGCACCCTGCCGTGGCCGACGCCGCAGTCATAGGCCGCGAGGATGGCAGCCGGGGCGAGGTCGTGGTCGGTTTCGTGACCCTTCACGACGGAGCGGCCGCGACGGCCGACAAACTCCGGTCCTTCTGTCGCAACCAGTTGGCCGGCTACAAGGTCCCACGACAGATCCACATCCACCCGGACCTCCCCCGAGGGCCAACCGGCAAAATCGTCAAACGCCAGCTCAAATCGCTCTTGGCAAGCTGAGAAGGTTAGCGGATTGCCTCCCGGGTGCCACGCCGAGCGTTAGCCGCAGCGGCAGTGCCCATCCCTCGCGATACGGCGGGTTGATGAACTTCATCGCCTCGGGGGCGTTGGTGATCTCGAGATTCCCGGCATCCCACTGGAGTTTCCGCCCGCTCCGATAGGCAACGTTGCCGAGCAGGACGGTCTCGGTGAGGGCGCCGGAGTAATCGAAATTGCACGTGGTGGGACCGCTCGTCTTGCACGCCTCGATCCATTCGGCGTGGTGTCCGATCGAGTCGGGAATGAACGGGTCCGGCGGGGTGAAGCCTGCGAAATCCTTTTCCGGCAACAGGACGTATCTGTCATAGTCGGCCAGCAGCATGCCTTCGGCACCCACGAAGAGCGTCCCGTCGCCCCAGTTGGGCAGCAGGCCCTGAGCGAAATGGGCCGGACGCTTGCCCCCGTTGTACCAGGTGAGCCTGACCGGAGGCAGATTCTTGCGGGAGGGGTACTCGTATCTCAAGACGAGCCAGGTCGGGCAGCTTTCGGGGTGGACGGGCGGCCCATCGGCCTCGACCGTCAGCGGGTGCCGGAGCCCCAGGGCCCAGTGCGGCAGGTCCATGTAATGGCATGCCATGTCACCCAGCGTGCCGCCGCCGAAGTCCCACCAGCCACGCCATTCACTCGGCAAGTAGGTGGGATGATAGGGTCGGTAACGGGCCGGTCCCAGCCAGAGGTTGTAGTGCAGCCCCGCAGGAACGGGCGGCGTCTCCCTGGGCCGATCGTGGCCACCCCAGACACGATCCACCCACACGTGCACTTCCCGAATGGGCCCGATGGCACCCGTCTGGATCAACTCGACCACGCGGCGATAGTTGCCGCCGGCATGGATCTGCGTGCCCATCTGCGTGACCCGCTTCATCCGGGCCGCGGTCTCCGAAACGAGCCGGGCTTCATACACCGAATGCGTCAGCGGCTTCTCGCAGTAGACGTGCTTGCCCGCCTGCAGCGCCAGCAGGGTGGGCAGTGCGTGGGTGTGGTCGGGCGTGGCGATCAGCACCGCATCGACGTCCTTGCGGTCGAACACCCGGCGAAAGTCGATGTAGAACGTGGTCTTCCCGAAGCGCTTACGAATACTGCTCACCTGCCCGCGGCTCTCATGAACGTCGCACAGGGCTACGATCGCCTGGCTTGCTACGGCGTTCAGGTTCCCCTCACCCTGGCCACCTATTCCGATGACGGCAATGCCGAGCTTCTCGTTCGGCGATCTGCTCCGGGCGAACGCCCGCCGGCCGGCCACCCAGAACCCGATGCCGGCCAGCGCCGATTCCTGCAGCAGCTCACGCCGCGTCTTTCCGCGGGTCATGGTCAAGCAGCTCCTTAGAGAACAACCTGTTAATGCTCGGTGAACGCAGGCGATTTGTCAAGGGAAGCGATCGCGAAGCCGCAAGCGGCTGGGCGAACCGCGCGAAGAATTGAGAGCTGAGAATTGAGCGCCGGCGCGCCGGGAAAGAACAGATGTTTAGCCGCGACCCGAAGGGGAGCGCGTCACACGAACAAGGACATCGAAAAGGCAAGGGGAATCGAGAAAGTCGAGAATTGAGAATTGAGAGCTGAGAATCAAGAATAGCGCAGGGGACCGTTAGAGGCATTCAGAAGGCCTCAGAAGGCGGACGCGGAGGCGCAAGTAAAGGGGGACGGGAGGCCTTGGTGGTCTCCCGTCCCGCCGATTGTCTGGTTGAGTCGATCCTTACAGTTCCTCCCAGCCCTTGGGGTACTCGCGGCGGAGGTAGTTGTTTGCCTTGTCGAGGTTGGTGACCTTCATGTTGGGCCCGTCCCACTCGATCCGCTGGCGGGCCCGCATGGCCACGCAGCCCAGGACCACCGTCTCGGTCAGTGGGCCGGCGTAGCCGAAGTTCGACATCGTGCCTTTGGGGTTGCCTTCTTTGCAGGCCCTGACCCACTCGCCGTAATGATTGCCGCCCGCACGAGGCAAGCGCTTGGGCGGCGGCTTGTAGCCCTCGAAATCCTTCGCCGGATACAAGAAGTACTTGGACCCGTAGTCGTCCGGGGAGAACAACGTACCCTTGTCGCCGATGATCAGCGAACCGCTGCCGGGGATGTCATGGTCATACGCGAGTTTCTTGAGCTTGCGGTTGACCCAGGCCGGCTTGTCCCCGCCGCCGTCGTACCAGGTCCACTTGAGCGGGGGCAGGTCGCCGCGGGCTGGGAACTGGTAGCGGATCACGCTCCACATGGGGAACGTCTCGGGGTTGTACTCGGACATCTCCGCCTCGACCCAGGTGGGATACCCGAGCTTGCAGGCCATGAACGCCATGTTCGCGGTGTGGCAGGCCATGTCGCCCAGCGCGCCGGTCCCCCAGTCCCACCAGCCGCGCCAGTTGAACGGCATGTAATGCGGCTGATAGGGCCGCTTGGGCGCGGTCCCGAGCCAGAGGTCCCAATTGAGGTCGGCGGGCGGCTTGGGGTGAGCCTCCCCGCCCCCGTGCAGGGCGTGTTTCACGCCGGGCAGGTTGAGGATGGCATTGGTGCCCTGCGGCCAGACCGGCCGGTTGGTCCACACGTGCACCTCGCGGGCCGGGCCAATCGCGCCCGACTGAACCACCTCCACCGCTTCACGGAGCCCGTCGTGCGACGTTCCCTGGTTGCCCATCTGGGTGACGACCTTCCCCTTGGCGGCCTCTTCGGTCAGCCGGCGGGCCTCGTAGACGTCGTGGGTCAGCGGCTTCTGGGTGTAGACGTGCTTACCCCGCCTCATCGCCATCATGGTCGCGACGGCGTGGGTGTGGTCGGGCGTGCTGATGGTAACCGCGTCGATCTGGTTCTCCATCTTGTCGAACATCACCCGGAAGTCGGTGAAGAACTTCGCCTTGGCGAACTTCTTGCGGTTCTCGGCCACTTCGCCGCGGTTGGCGTGGACGTCGCACAGGGCAACGACGTTGGCGCCCCGGCCGGCGGTGCTGTTCACATCGCCGTTGCCCATGCCGCCGCAGCCGATGGCGGCGAGGTTCAGCCGCTCATTGGGCGACTTGCTCTGGGCCCACGCATTGCGGCTGGCCACCCAGAACCCAGCCCCCGCCAACGTGGTCTGTTTCAGAAAGTCGCGACGGTTCGTCTTGCGTTTCATCAATGGTCTCCTTTGCTCGTTGCCCAACACTCGCCGCCAATCGCAGCCGCGGCCGTGGGCAGTCATGGAAAGCTTCTTATGGACACCGGAATCCCCTGCAGGTACCGGGACCGTAAGCGGAATAGGGTACCCGCGCCCGGCCGCCAGGGCAATCGTCTCCTCGCCTTCTCGCCGGGTGCGTGACAGTTCCGGCGGGGACCTTTGGGCGGAGAAGGGGACGGCACC
>CAZOIA010000271.1:0-6565 GCA_964579675.1 uncultured Planctomycetales bacterium
GACCTGATTGAGATATTCATTCCGGTGGGTCTTCTGCTTGTCAATCACGTTGGCGTCCTCAAGCACCTCCAGTTGCCACCGGGCCCGTTCGTCGGTCGGGTTGATCTTGATGATCTCCATCAGGACCTCGGCGGCCTTGTCGTACTGGCGCTCCCGGCTCAATTCCTGCGCCTGCTCGAAGAGCTGACCCATCTGCTCGATGCGGGCCTTCTCGACGCGGTCCTCGCGCTCGCGCTCCATGTCAAGGACCTTCTTTCTGTTGATCCGGGCTTTCTCTTCCAGGTGATCTCTTTCTTCCGAATCGATGAACCTCCCGAGCGACTCCAACTGTCGCTTCAGGAAGGTGTAACGCTCCGGTGGGTAGGCATCGTCGCGGGCCGACTCCAGCAACTGCTCCGCATCGCCGAGCTGCCGTCTGGCCTCGTCATGTTGCCGCTCGTTAATCAGAACCCGGCGGATCTCCCTGCTTTTCTGGTCGTACATGCGCTCGACCCGGTCCCAACGCAGGCGTCTGCGTTTTTCGGCCTCGTCCAGCAGGTTGGGTTGCCCCTCCTCCGCGCGATGCCGCCTGACGAGATCAAGGCCGCCAAGGGCGGCGGCGTCGCCGGGGACAAGCTTGAGCGCTTCCTTGTATCGTTCCTCGGCCAGGTCGTACTGTCCCCCGGCGAGCGCGTCGTCGCCATCGTTGACGAGTTCCGTCGCTTTGGCCTGGGCCCGGGCCGCTTGGACCTTGCTCAGGTCAGTGGCCGGACGCGTGGCCGACGGACGGGTCGCCACGGGCTTGCCCGACAGCTCACGTTCCAACTCGCGCTGCTTGCTGATCAGCGCGAGACCCTGGCTCGCCTGCCGCTTCTGGGCAGCCGTCGCGTAGGTGTTCTCCAGCACCGCGCGATACAATCTTTCTGCGGTGACGAGATCCTTGGCCTCAAAGGCCTTGACGGCGTCCTGATGGTTCTGTGCCGCTTTTCTCGACTGGTTGATCGCCGTCCCGACCTCTTCCATCAGCTCGTCTCGCCGCTGTTTCCGCTCGTCCTTGAGCCGATCACGGTCCAGTTCGAGCAGCGTCGCCCGGGCCTCTCCGTACTTGCCCTGGTCAAACTGCTCAATCGCTTTGTCGAGCAACTCGTCCGGGCTGGCCGCCATCAACGGCATCCCCAGCCAACCACCCACTACCACAGACGCCACCATCATTCGCATCGTGTTATGCCTGCTGCTCATGGCAAGGCCTCCTGAACATTCCGGTCGCGGGTTCAAGTCAGGCAAGCGTGCACTACCCATGGGAAGGATCATGGCCGGTCGCGATCACAGGCGAGCCGCACTACGCTGCCATCGCCAACCGTCCAGCGCGCTTATCGTCGAGGACGCAACATCCTGTCGCTGCTCTCGGCAGGATATTCACAGCCTCCCTGCTGTGCAATCGGGATCCGTCCCGATTGCCCGCACCCCGCCCCCGGTTGTTCCACCCCTCTGTCAATGCTGAGTTTACCGCAGTTCGTCGGCTTACGCCAGCCTGGCCCGTCGCCGAAACGCCCACCGCATGCCCAACATGCGGGTCGGGCGATCGCCCCAAGCGCAAAACCAGTTTGCAAAAGGAGTTACGGCATCTACTCCTCCATGATCGATTCGCGTCTCCTCGGCGGGCGTTCGGGTCCTCGATGAGGAGTCCTCGCCCGCAACCGCCGCTCCCCGTCAGGCGACCGGCTCCTCAGCTTCAATTTCTCTTGACGCTCCTTCTCTTCTTCTTTGATCGCCGCGGTGACCTCCCGCTTCCTCAGGATGTCATCCGCTACAAGTCGCTCCAGCGTCTCGCCATTTGAGTTGACCAGGACCACCGCCTCTGTCACGCCGGCCTTGTACCTGAAGCCGTCATCGCCTCTATTTTCCAGCCGTTGTTGATAAGGACGGGCCAGGTCGATGGCGAGGATGATCGCGTCGTAGCTGAACGTAGGTCCGTTGCGTCCCTTCTGGAACGCCACGACGCTGCCCACCGTCAAGTCTTTGCCGGCGCTGGTCCACCTGCCGTCGGCCCACTCGTGGATTTCCACCCTGGCCGTGTTGCCGTCTCCCCTGATGGCGGTCACGAACAGGTACTTCGCCGGCCGAACGGTGATCGGGTCGGACCACGGCGACCACTGCCCCTGGTTGACCAGCGTGCGTGCGTCCTGAGGGTTCTTGAGGAAGTTGGCCGACCCGGCATACTGGTTCACTGCAACCAGACTGACGCGGTAACGATAAGTCTTGCCGGGCTCGACGGTGGTGTCGTTTAACCAGAGCGGTTCAACATCCTTGCCCAGCCGGCAAATGCCTTTCTCCTCCTCTCGCCTGGACGCCACCTGTTCATCGCGCCGGGCCCGTTCAAAATCACGCTGGTGCTTATCCAGAAGCTGTTGCGTGCTGTCCCTCGTCCTGGCCGGCACCTCGTCATTTGCCACGATCAGCCCCCATAATTCCTCCGCTTTGAGATATTCCCCGTCGGCAAGGGCCTGGTTTGCCTCCTCCAGCAGGTCGCGGGCCCATACGATGGCGTTTCGCTCGGGGCGCCCGGTGGCGGCGTTTCGGTCTACCAGACCCCTCTTGCCTGTCGATGATCCGACAGTACGGAACTTCGCATCCTCGTCGGGGGGGAATTCGATGTTGAAACGTCGGTCGGTCAGATCGATTGTGCTTCCGTCGGACGCTTCAAGCTCTTTCGGAACCTGCCATTCGTACGCGAACCGGTCTCCCCCGGAAGAGGCCGAATCCTTGAGATACTGCTGAAAGGGCGGGCGGAGAACCTCCGCCTGGACCGATTCCTCGTCGAACTCGCTGCGGTAGGCGTGGATATAGTCGCTGTCGTCAGGCGTCACCGAGTATCCATCCTCCTCCCGGACGAGTTCGATCTTCGCCCGGCCCCGAGTGCCTATGATCCGGTTGGGTGCATACCCCTCAACAGGCTGGGGCTTGCTCCACTGTCCGTTCGGCCGGAGTTCCTGACGTTCGGCCCGGACCTCGGTGACAATCAACTCCAACCGCAGAGCGTCGTAACCAGCCTTCACGAACGTCGCATGCTGGGCCTTACGACTGATGGCGGCGGTGACCGTGACCCAGTGCCAATCCGAAGTGAGAGGCAGTTCGCCGATGCCGGTGTCCGGGTTGGCACCCACATAGACAACCTTGGGCGCGGGCAGTCGGGCCGGAGCCCGACCGGTGCTCAGCACCGGCTTGGTCGGAGGCAGGATCGCCACTACGTCCACCTTGCCGGGGGCTGTAAACCGCTCCATGCCGTCGAACTCAGGCACGGGCGGATTCAGCGAAACATTCGCCACTAAGAGCTCCCGGGGCAGCGGAGTGGCATGATTCTCGAAGGTCTTGCTCAGGGCAGTATTCTTCTCACCGTCAGTCGCATCAGGGGTGACATCTTGCATCCGACGCCTCGCGAGGTTGGCCTTGTCCCCCAGAGCAGCGTAAAACTCGCGCGGGCCGAGGCTGCGACCGGCCACCTCAACTTCGTGCGGGCTGTCGATCAGGTATATCACCGCGACCGCCAACAAGACGGCGCCGGCGACGGCAATCACCAACTTCTCGACATGTCGTTCGACGAAGGTTACGTTCTGTTTGGCCATGATCGGCTGTCCTCAAGCCCCTGGGTCCATCCTCACTCGTTTTCCACCGGGCGCACCTTGCTCCCAATGACGAATATCCCGCGGTGATGAGCGAGGTGACGCGGAACCCCGCCGGGGCTGACGCCCGGGGGGCCCGCCCGGGCCGGCAGCTCTGTCCATGCCCATTCCGCCCGCCCCGCCGGACGCGATGGCCGTCTTCACAACCTCGGGCATCCACTGATCGTAACTGCTGCGAAGAAAACATCCCTCGTATACCAGGGTGACCTTGATCCTCGGTGCCGACCCGTAAACGTAGCGATGCTCTTCGTCGGCCGGCGGCAACTCATAGGAAACGTTGAGAGGCGTATAGAACCCCGCCTCGGAAATCACGGCCATCACCTCCAGCAGTTGCTGCGCTTCGATGATCAGAAGGACACAGAAATGGACCACGTCCACGTTGCTGCCGCTGCCACGCCCGGTGAAGACCAACCCGGCATCGCCGGGCAACAGTTGATCCCCGGCCCTGCCCCGCATGCTCCCGTAACGGGCGTAGCCCGTGCTCGCATCCTTCGTGCCGGCCACGTAGTCGCCAACCCTGAACATCATCAGATGCTTGACGGGCAGATTGCCGACCCATGGCTTGACGCCCTCCGGCAACTCCTGGGCAACTCGCTCGTTCAACGCGGCCAACGCCCCGATAACATCCTCCTGCACCCACAGTGCCACCTGAGCGCTCCACATGTCCGCCACGCTTGGAGGGTTCTTCGAATCGGTGATACTGGCACGCCAATCGAGGCTCTCCGGGCCGGCGTAGCAGTAGATCTCATGGGCTCGCCGAACAGCGTACTGGGCCTTGGCGGCTGCCACGTCGACGTCCTCGGCGTTGGCGCCCTCCACGTACCTGGCGGGTCTCCGGGGCTGCCAGTTCGACACGCCGCCCGGCCTCTCCAGCCCTGCACCCTCCTCCAGACCCATCATCCGATTCTTCCGGTCACTCTCCCTCCGCCGTTCCATCCGGTCCGCGTAATCCGTGAAATCCTGCCCCGACGGAGCATCGTCAGCCTTCAGGACTTCCGCCCGCAGCCTGGTCAGTGCCGGCCGGTAGCGTCTCTGAAACTGCACGGCCGCATACTGATTCGCCTCATTGCCCGCAGCGAAAGCATCCGCGTAAAGAGGCTCGCGGGCTCCGATTTCCCGGTACCGGGCGAAGAAGGCGTCCAGTTTGGCAGCGATCTCCTCCTGCTGCTGTTTGGCTTGCTCGATCACACTCGCGTTCACGGGCGTGAGACGGTCCAGGTTGCTGAGCAGACCCGCGTCTTTGGCCAGTTGGCCCGTCACGTCGGACAGGAACAGCCCCAGGCCGATCATGACCAATGACAACACGCTTACCGCGCCCACAACGACGACCACCAGATGGGATTTGATCCACTCCATGGGCCTTGCTCCTGAGTCCGTTTGTGTCGTCGCGGCCTTGCGCCACGGTCGTGGCACCAGCCTGCGCGAATCGCTCTTCCTCCTCGACCCTCGGGGGTCGCCAAACCGCGCCGGGGCCGGCTACTGATCCCAATTCGTACTGCCCGTTCCGCCGGTCTCCACTGGCTTGTCACCCACAACGGCGGCGATGATGACCCCGAACTCCCAATCGTTCAGGATAGACTCGCCCGTCACCGGATCCGTGTTCGTGTCATCGCGGATCCTGATTTCGGCTGTCCCCGGGTCCCGCTCTCCAGTCCAGTTGGTGCGTCTTGTGACTCCAAACCCGTCGTCGCCAGCACGCTTCCTGATCTGCTCTCTCCAAAGCAGCTCGACACGCTCGAAACGAACCACCTTTGGATGAGTATCCTTTGGATAAGCACCGCCCCTCAGCTTGTCCAGGAACGCCTCCTTGACGAAGCTGATTTCGTCCCTGCTGGGTGTGCGAATCGTGAGGTTGATGACGAACCCGGGCAGAGGATTGGCGCTGACGCCCCGATCTTGCATCCCTCCCCTCACTGGCGAAAGTGATGAAGATGATGGAGAAGACCGCCCCTGCCGCCCTTTCTGCTCGCGATACCCCACCAGCACGTCCGGCGAATACGCGGCACTCAGCCTCTCGATGAAGATCTGCTTGCGATCACCCCGATTGTATTTCTCCGGCTTGGCGTTGATTAAGGCCTTGTACGCCTCCGGTCCGCTGGCCAGGGCCTTGGCCAGTTCGTCGTCGGGCGCGGGCAGGGCAGAGTGAATCAGGTCCACGATTGCCGGCCAGACCAGCTTGTTCGATTGGAGCGTGGCGATCTCCCCGGCCTCGGCGATCCTGGCGTCGTTCCTGGTCTCGATATCGGAACGAACCTGGCTCAAATGGTTGGCGGCCGCAAACACTTCCCTGGCCTTTCCCACCGGCGTCGAGGCGGAGGGACCATCCTGGACCACCCGGCAGGCCTGTGGGCTAGGCTGCGGGTTTTTACGCTCGGGGTCTTTCTCGCCGTAGATGGCGGTGTACGTCGGCAATCCCTGGCTGCCTCGTGCCTCTTCGACCGCACCCTGGTCGATGATGTTCCGCCCCCAAACCAGCGCCGCGGAGAGAACAAGGCACGCCGCCGCCCCGCAGAACCACGGCGTCTTCTTTCGCCAGACCACCTGCTTGGCAATCTCGGGCGGGAGCAGGCTGCTCGTGATCTGGGCCAACCCCAACCCTTGCAGGGCCAGGCCGTAAGCCACGCCGAAGCTCAGCAACTGATCGATCAACTGCGGCGCGTTCGGCGCCTCGCCGGTTGAGAGCTTGCTGAACGTCGTCGGACGAACCACGTCCATGCCCAGATTCTGCTGGATGAACTTCACCATGCCGGGCAGCTTGAACGCACTGCCCATGGCTATGATCTTGCCCAGCTTCACGCCGCGCCGGGACGAGGTGAAGAATCCGATCGACCGCTGGACCTCCGCCACCAAATCGGCGAACGCCGGGCGCATGGCCTGAAAGATCTGGCGGGCGTACTTGTGCTTCT
>CAZOIA010000272.1:0-6383 GCA_964579675.1 uncultured Planctomycetales bacterium
TACTCCCCTCCCTGACGGTCGGGGTTCGGAAAAGCGAGGTGCCGTCCCCTTCTCTGCCCGAAGGTCCCCGCCGGAACTGTCACGCACCTCGTCAGCTTGCAGCGTGAGGCGATTTGCCGAAACGTGCAGGAAGGCGGAATGTCCCCTTTCTTGGCCCGCACCTGCCGCCGCTGATAGGGGCTACCGCACCTCCACGATCGGTCCCCAGGCGTCGGCGTAGTACGGCTTGCCGTCCCACGTGTACCAGCACTCGCCGTAGAAACGCACTTTCTTTCCGCGGAGTCCTGCCGGGAAAGCCACCTTGTACTGAGCGCTGATGCCCCGCCCGGGCTTGAGGACGGCCGCGGGCTTGTTGCGGAGCGCCTCGAACCGGATCTTCTTACCCTCCTTCCCGCGCCCATAGATGCCGAGCCGCACCTCGGACATCTCCACTTTCTCCAGGTTTCTGAACGTTATCGAAGCGGAGTACTCGCGGTCCGCCGTGACGGTGCCCTTCGACCCCACCCGCGCGAGCGTTGCCGCGAACCGGTACCGGGGGATGTAAGGCGGGCAGCTCTCGAGGAGATCACCCTTGGGCTTCCCCTCGACATCGACGATGCCCCAAGGCCTGAAGAACGGGCCCAGCTCGTTTTCCCGTTTCGGATAGCCGTCCACGAGGTAGTGCGTAACGTTCCCATCCTTGTCCCGCTGGGGGACTGCCCGGCGTCGCCAGCCCCGGCCCTCAATCAGATCGCAAAACGTGAAATACCTGGCCCCCAGCACCCATTTGGGATCGTATTCGCCCGGGCGGGGCGTAGTCAGGTTCATCCAGCCTACCTGGATCGTCTGGCGGTAGTGGTCTGCCTCCTCTTTGGTGTAGGGCCGATTCTTCTCGAGGTTGCCGTCGAGCGATTTCGGCAGCGGGAAGCACGACCAGCCCTCGCCGAGAAAGATCTTCTTGTGCCCGTCCCTGTGCTTCTCCATCGTCCGATGCGTTTCCATGATCTGTTTCATGGAGACGTGCGTCTTGGCGTCGCCGTAGGCGTGGATGTCCATCACGTCGAAGTGCCCCTTTGCCCCCGCAGCGTAGAGTGCTCCGACGTGCCCTTCGTCCCCCACCACGAGGGCACCGATGACGACCTGGTTGTCGCGATGATCGGCCTTGACCGCGCTGTAAACGTGCTTGGCTGCGTCCATGTACCAGGTGTACCAGTTCGGGTACTCCGGCTTGTAGACCGGGTTGTCGGTGCAGCTCTTCAGGCTGGGCTCGTTGCCGGGGGCCCGGAAGTACCGGGCGCCGTAATTCTCGCGGGCGTGCCTGGCGGCGGCGGTGACGAACCGTTCGACGAGACGCCAGTAGCGGGCCATCGCCTCGGGGTCCTTGGCCACCTTCTTCTTCTCCAGGTCGGCCGCCCATCCAGGCGGCCCGAGACCGAAGCTCACCATCTTGTGCAGGTCGGGGATCTTGAGGAAGGGATCGTCACTGCGGTCGGGCCAGACGTACTTCGACGCCCCTTTGCCGGGGTCGGTCGGCTCGCACTCGGCCCAATCGTATCGGAGCCCGGTGAGATTGGCCCCGGTTCTGGCGTACAGCTCGGCCAGCACCGCCCGCGGGGCGCCGATGTTATCCGCGTCCGGGTTCTTCTCGATATCGCTGACCGGCACCGTCATCCCGAACAGCATGCCCTTGGGCACCTCCGCCCGCTGGGCGTAGCCGGCTCGGGAAACCGACATCACCAAAGTGACCAGCGCCGTCGAAACAACCGCGGATCGAGTCATGGTTTGCTGCTCCCTTGGATCACGACCAGGACTGACGTATCCGGCACCACGCGTGGTGCCATCGGCCGCGGCCGATCGCCCAATCGCCATCCGCGACCAAATATGGACAAGGAACTACGGGCTGAGGCCCGAAGCTCATGTGCGCCCTCCGGACCCCACCCAAGTGGGGGGTCGCCGTTTCCTGGTGCACAGACCTCTATTCGAGGTAGCCCAGGTCGGCAAGCCGGCGGGTGAGGGCTTCCTTCTCTTCTTCGGTGTAGACTTCCTCGTGTTCGACCCGCTCGGCCTCCTCCGGCGGTTCGTATTCGACCGCGGGCTCGGTGTCGAACAGGTTGACGAGAACCTGACCCTCCATGTCGGCCGGAACCCGCAGTCCCAGGGCCGCCAGCAAGGTAGGCGCGATGTCGGCAATCTCAGCCTGGATCGCCTCGCCTTGCCGGACGTATGGGCCGTTGGCCACCAGAATGCCCTCCACCCGGTGCGTGCCCTCCATCCGGCGGGAGGAGGACCACCGCACGGGCTGGGAGCCCCGGATCTTCCGCACCACCGCCAGGCCCGGGTGCGGTACCAGGAGCAGGTCCGGCAACCACGGCTGCTCATCGCGGTTACAGTTGTAGAGCTCCTCCGTCCGGTGCACCTCGGGGAAGACCTGAATCGTCTCACCGTCGGGGCGGGTACAGGCAACCGAGAGGAACCGTTTGCGGAGGTCCTCGCGAACCGGCTCGTACTCCTCTCGCTCGACTACGCCGTCGGGCTGCCGGCCCTTGAGGCTCACGTAGAGGAACCCGTACATCCCGGCGTGCATGACGCATGCCCGGGTCTGCGACCAGTCGATGATCAAGTCGTGCTCGATGCCGACGTTGGCGTCGAATCTCTTGGCCGTCTTGCCCAGCATCCGCTCGACGATGGTCTGAGTCCGGCGCCGGGCCTGTGCGACTCTGCTCTTAATCTTGAGGTAGCCCCACTGCTGGAGCAGTGAGTTGGGCTGGGCCTTGCCGTCCAGGCTGCCGTGGCCATGGTCGGACATGATGAGGATCAGAGCCTGCTTCTGACGGGCATACTCAGTCAGGTCGGCCAGGGTCCTGTCCAGGGCGGTGAAGCAGTTGGCGGCCATCGCCGCCCGTTGCGGATATCGCGATGCGGTCTTCGGGTCGAGGTACTTCCATGCCTTGTGCTGGAGATTGTCCACCAGCTTGAACAACACCATCATCACGTCCCACCCGAAGCGCTCGCCGCAATGGGTGGTCAGCTCGTAACCCTGCTGGAAGCTCTCTTCTATATAGCGGAGGTTCCGCTGGAGCAGCCCGTTGCCGCCGAAGGCCTTTCGTTGCCAGTCGTTGCGGTAGCTGTAGCCGGGCCACCGACGCAGAATTTCCGCCTTGAGGTCGGGGGGATGGGTGAAGTCCACCTCGATGCTCGGAGTCTCGAACCCGGAGATCATGAAGCCGTTGACCTTCCGGGGCGGATAGGTCATCGGGAGGTTGATCGACCCGACCCGGCACCCTTTCTCGCTGAGGATTTCCCAGATGGTCTTCTCGCGAATCTCGTAGGTGCTGTTGAACGAAAGCGTGTTGGTTCGGACGTCATACTTTTCAAAATCGACGATCCCATGCCGCCCCGGCCCCTTGCCGGTCATGAAGGTCGTCCAGGCGGCGGGGGTAATGGGCGGCCGGGTCGAATAGAGGGTACCGGCGGTGCCGGTCTCAATCAGATGGGCAAGGTGGGGCATTCGCCCGGCAGCCATCAGGGGGTTGAGCACGTCGAACGTCGCGCCGTCCAGGCCGACGATCAGCACGCGCCTGGCCAGCGCCGAGAGCTCGCGCTTCGGCCCTCCCGCAGCCGGTGCCGGGGAAGGATGCAACCCGGGCGTCGGGGCAGGCGGTGACGGGGAAGTCGGGGAGGTCCGGTTCTGATTGGTGATGGTATCCATGGCTCGCTACCCGGGTGGTTTGTATCTTGCGTCGCCGCAAATCAGGTGAACCAAATCACAGGGCGCCCGGTGAGGGATGGCAGCTTGCCCTTCTCGACCATTGTCGGCCGCCGGGGGTCTGGCCGCCGCGCCCTGCCACGCCAACACTACAGTTTCGCCATAATCCGGCCCGAGTCAATATCACCATGCGGGCAGTTCGCCGAAAATTTCTTCTACCACGTCCTTGAGCGTGACCATCCCCACGAATCCGTGGCGGGGGTCGGTCACGATGGCCATCGTTGCCTGGGCCCGTTGGAGGTGGACCAGGGCCGAGGCCGCCGAATCGTCGGCCCGGATCGTGACGGGCTTCTGCATCCACGATTCGATGCCCGAGCCGCTCTCATCTGCAAGAATGTCGTGGACGTTCACAATACCGGCAACCGCTTTGCGGTCGCGGGCAATGACCGGCATGCGGGAGTAGTTGTGCCCCCGGACGATCTGCTCGAACAGTGGACGGCCGGCGTCGATCGGAACAGTGGCCACGTTCCGGCGCGGGATCATAATGGAACCGACCCGCACGCTGGAGAGGTTCATTACGCGTTCGACAATCCTGGCCTGTTCCTCGGTGAGAGCGCCCCCGGCCGCTCCTTCGCGGAGGAGACCGATGACCTCGGCCCGGGGCTCGCCCCAGTCGTCGCGTGCGTCGTGGCCGCCGAGCCGGGCCCCAACCCGGGTCATACCGTGCAGCAGCCGGAGGATACCCGTCGCCCGGAAGAACGCGACGCTTGCCCTGAGCAGCGGTGCGGACCTGGACATCAGCCGGTCCGCCTCGATCTGGAACCAGTTCTTGGGCACCACGTCGCCGATCACGAAGATGATGGGGGACAAGATGGCGGCGGTGTAGAACTCCACCCGGGTGGGTTGGATTCCGAACGTGTGGGCGAGCAGGGCTGCGGTGGCGACAGTCAACAGATAGTTTGCCAGATTCGTGCCGAGCAGGATACCCAGCACGGTTTCCCGCTGGCGCTGCGCCAGCCTGAGAAGTGATCGGGCCTCGCGGGCGCCCTCTCGCTCCGCCCGCAGGCGGAGGCGGACGCGATTCAGGCAATACAGGCCCATTTCCGAGCCGCTGTAGAAGCCGCTGGCAATGGTGAGGAAGATCGCCGCCGCTAGCCAGAACGCCGCCATCACGCCTCCTCCCCCGGGCCGCCAGCCGATGCGGACGCCTTATCGTCCCCGGACGCCTCGTTGCCCGCAGGCGCCGTTTCAGCGTCGGGCAGGTGGTCACCGTTGGCGAGTTCCACAAGAATCCATTCGATCCGCCGGCCGCGAAGCGACTCGACCGTCAGCAGCAGGTTTCCCATCCGGACCCGATCGCCCACCGCGGGAATTCGCCCCAGACGGGCGAGCATTAAGCCGGCCAGGGTGGTTGCGCCCTCGTCGCGCCCGCGGACCTGGAACTGCTCGGACCAGTCCCGGATGCTAACGCCGCCGGACACGCGGTACCGACGGTCGGCCAGCTTTCCCCACGACGCCTGGTCACTGGGCTCTCCCGGCAACGTAAGTTCTCCGACGATCTGCTCGGCAACGTCCTCCACCGTCACCAGACCGACCACGCCCCCGTACTCGTCCACGACCGCCGCCAGTTGCGTCCCCGTCCGGCGGAACTCCGCCAGCAGTTGGGTGAGCGTCAGAAGCTCGGGAACGAAACGTATGGGACGCATCATCGAGCCCAGAGGACGGTCGGGGTCGAGGAACAGGTCCTTCGCGTAGACCAGCCCGGTGATGCGATCAATGCTTTCGTCGTAGACCGGCAACTTGGTCAACCGGCGTTCACGCATGATGCGCCGCAGTTCGTCCGGATCGTCGTGAACCTCGAAGGCGACAATGTCAACCCGCGGGACCATGATGTCGCGGACCCGGAGCTCGCCGAGTTGCACGATCTCGCCGAGCATGGCGTTCTCGTCGGCATCGATGATCCGATGCCGCCCGGACATCTCGATGAGTTCGCCGAGCTCCTCGACGGTGACGTACTCGTCAGGCTGCCTGCTGCCCACGAGCAGGCGGGTCATCGGCTCGACCAGCAACGTGTTTAGCAGGAGGCTGAACGGCGTCAGCATCACCTGGAAAAGCCGAACCACCGGGGCCACCCGGGCGGCGACCCGCGTGCGGAGAACGATGGCAGTCCCCTTGGGCAGGATCTCCCCGAACAGGGTGACCAGAATCGGCGAAATCAGCCCCAGTATCGGAGCCAGCGCCGACGCTTCGCCCGCCAGCGACCGAAACAGCGCCAGGCTGGCTGCGAAGATGAACATGTTGACCGTCACGTTGCCGATCATCAGCGTCAGCAGCAGCCGACGCGGATGCCGCATCAGGTCGGCGACCAGCCGGCAGGAGGCCCGCCTGTCGTGCCCGAAGCGACTCAGCTCATGCCGGGTCAACGCGAACAGGGCGGTTTCCGATCCGCTGAAGAAGGCGGAAAAACCGAGCAATACGACCAGCAGCACCAGTTGGAACGTCATTGCGGGTCACGCTGATTCGTCGGCTACGCCGGCCGCCGCGGAAAGACCGGCCTGTCGCGCCCGAGTGTATCGGATCGGGCGGACATCACAAGAACGCGGAATCCGGCGCCCCGGACCAGGTATGCGGAGGCTCCACCGCAGGGGGTGCGTGACAGTTCCGGCGGGGACCTTCGGGCGGAGAAGGGGACGGCACC
>CAZOIA010000273.1:0-6376 GCA_964579675.1 uncultured Planctomycetales bacterium
GACGGGATCAGGTTCCTGCGCCGGCGGTTCCAGCCGAGGAGAACGCGAGGTGGTCGCGGTAGAGCAGAAGCGCTCGACCGGTCGTCGCTGGTTGGATGTTTACCGTCAGGGGGCGGCCGCACCTTCACACGCAGGATCGGCCTGCACCCCGGGTCCGCTAGCACAGGCTTCGAAGGCGGATAAGTCGTCCGTATCGACGTCCCCATCGCCCGTCCCGCCGGCGTCGCGGTCAAAGCAGGTGCAGTCGCCGACCACGGTCGCGGGCCCGGGGCCGGTGAAACACGCCTGGAACGCCCCGAAGTCGTCCTGATCCACGTCGGCGTCCACGTCGCTGTCCGCAAACGGCACCGGGCAGCACAGCGTGTTGGCGCAGCTCGTGCCGGGGCCATTGAACCGGCCGCCCATCGTCTGGCAGCCTAGTTCGCTGACCTCCACACAGGTGGCGTCCGGCAGGCAGCAGGCACCGTCCTGCAAGTAGCCCAGACCGCCGTACAGAGCCACGCCATCGAACGCGATAAAACCGGCCTTGGTGTTCTGGAACCCGCCGCCGTCACATCTTGTGTCGCCCACTCTGGTGCAGCGGGTGTTGCCCACGCAGGCATATCGACTGTTCATGAGCTCGCAGCCTGTGCCGGCCCCGCCGCGCAGCTTATTGAATGGGCCGTCGTACTGGCGGGTGATGCCCGTGACCCAACTCTCCACCCACTCGCCCGTGTCCCAGTCTTTCGTCCTGTGATAGATATCCACGGTGCTGGTCTTGATGGTGAGCACGACCGTGTTGGTCTTCTTTCCGAGGACGAAGTAATTATTCCCGGTCTTCTGGTATACGGGTGGCGTTTCGCCTGGGGGCCCGGCGTGATCGGGATGAACGATCCGCCACTTCAGGCCGTCGTAAAACGACAGGTAGGGGTTTCGTGGCACCTGATCCCACCATTCATCACAGTGGCAGGGATCGTTGTCCAACAGCGCGTTCACCCCGACCGCCAGCGCGGCCCGGACGTTCGTCTGGAGCGGCGGACACCTGGCGGGGCCGACGGTCCGAGGCTCGTAGGACTGGCAGACGTGCGGCCAGGCGATGTGCGGGCCGTAGTTCTGAGGCCCACACAGGTAGAAGCAGCTATCGCAACCCGGAACCTCCTCTACCCCCACCTTGACATAGTCCATCGGCGCCCGAGCGTCTTCGAGGGCCAACTCCAGATAACCCGTGTCGTATTGCACGTGCGTGGCGGTCTGGACGCCGCCGCTCATATCGAACCGCAGCACCAACGGCTCGTCGTCTGTGCCCTCGGCCGTGGTGACCTGGCTGCCATACTTGTATTGAATGTATGGGACCAGGTCCACGGTCTGCTGGCCGAGCTGGGCATCGCCCTGGCACGGGTACCGGCCGCCGAACGGCCCCGAGGTCAGGAACCGCGTATCCTCCTCCACCGTGAACTGCGTGCCGCACAGGCCGTTGGGATTGGTGGAGCTGGGCACCCACACCGCGCGTATCGCCCCGACACTTTTCGGCGACCCGGTCGCGCAGGGCATGGGCGGCGGCGGTGGGCACGGTGGAGCCCCCTGACAATACCGGTCGAAATCGTCGCAGAAGATCGCGCCGGATTGACACGAAGGCGTGCCGGGAGGATAGGCACTGTTACACCAGGTATCAGCCAGGACGTTGGCGGGGGTGGCCACAAGACAGATGACCACAACCAGGAGTACTTGCACTTTCATTTTGATCGACCCTCCACAACATGAAAGAAGAAGGCGCTATGGTCCCCATAATTGCGTTCACTTCGTCCTCAAACCATGTAAATGTATACTCTTTATGGACGGCTGTGTCAACACAATCGGGGTGGCAGCGGGTCTGTGAGGT
This sequence comes from uncultured Planctomycetales bacterium, assembly GCA_964579675.1. Classification (GTDB taxonomy): domain Bacteria; phylum Planctomycetota; class Phycisphaerae; order UBA1845; family PWPN01; genus CAZOIA01. The sequence goes on from CAZOIA010000273.1 coordinate 1,859, forward strand.
GGATCGGAACGATGTCGGCAGGCCCATCCGTCCACGATAAATGTAGGTATCTTCGTGCTGCAAACCCTCAGAATCTTCGCGGCGCACGAAGGCTCTCTCCCGCCCTGGGATGCCGCCCTATGGACCGAAGAACGTCACCCATCGCTGCCGCTTGCGGCTTCGCACCCCCGTCCCGTTGACACGGATTGCCAAACTGTGTAAACTCAATAGCGTGGATTGGGGGAGAAAGCCGATCTACAACTGTAATGGAACGAAGCTCCTTGTCACTTTCGCAATCCGAGGAAGGAGCTGTGAGGGCGGCTCACTCTATGAGAAGCACCCAACGGGCAGGGCGTTTGTTCCGCGGCTGCGGGTTCACGCTGATCGAGCTGCTGGTGGTCGTGGCGATCATTGCCCTGCTGCTGGCGATCCTGTTGCCGTCGCTTGCGAGGGCCAAGGAACACGCAAGGAGGGCCGCCTGTCTGTCGAATCTCCACCAGCAGGGTCTCGGCTTGTCGGCGTATGCGGCGGACCACAAAGGGCTCTTCTCGTGGTCCGCGCGGTTCAAGTACGCGCTGGCGGAGGGCGAGTACTACCTGATGGGCAACGGGGGTGACGATTGGTGGAAAGTGAACGGAGGGGCTCTCTACCCGAAGTACATCGGGAACACGCCGCAGGTGTTCTACTGCCCCAGTAACAAGGACGCCGACGCGGACGGCCCGCGGGGCCTGGCCGTCTTCCTGCAACGGCACCGCCATCCCAGCGTCACCGACCCGGAATACGTGGATTCGCATTACGCCGCTAATGCGCCGATCGGGGGCTACGCGTATGCGGTGCCGGCGGGCGCGGGCCGGTGCCCTCGCGATGCGGGAAAGAACATGTACCCGTTAGAAGTCATAGAGGGCACCGCGTACTGGGATTATCTGAACGATCCGGACGAGCCCGATCCGTCGTTCCTGGGGGCTTTTCCTCAGGCAAGCCGGGGGCAACACAACGTACACGCCTTGATGTCGGACGCCTACTTCGGAGGCTACAAGGCCTTCCACCTGAACGGTTTTGACGTTCTGTTTGGCGATACCCACGCCAGGTGGATCCGTGACCCCGGCAAGCGGATCCAGCGGACCAGCATCGGTTCCGGCACGAGCTACAGCGGCATTGACAGCGCAACGGCGAAGCGATTCATGGTGTGGGATTACTTCTCCCGCAACCAGTAGACGACCAGGTCCTATCTTTGAATGTCGATGCGATAGAAGGGCCGCAGGCTTTAAGCCCGCGCTCGTTGCCTTGACGTGATCGCGCACGGTGGCTTGGACGGCCGATCAGCCTTCACGCATGGGCGAGGATCCGGTCAATACGTCGGGAGATGTCAGCTAGGTCGCCGGGTCCCTCGTACGTGAGCGGGCCGTCGTAGCCGTGGCGTTTGAGGGCCGACATGACCGCCGGCCAGTCGGCATCGCCCTCGCCCACCGGGCAGAACCCGTCGATGTTGCCCACCGCGATCTTGAAGTCCTTGAGGTGGATTCGGGCAATGCGTCTCCCGAGGGTGTCGATCCAGTCCTGCGGGAACCCGAATTTCAGAACGTTGCCGACGTCAATGTAGGCCTTCACCCCGGGAGAGTTGACGCGATCGATCAGGTCCCGCATCTCCACCGGCGATAGGAGGAACTGGTTCCAGACGTTCTCGATGGCAATGGCAACGCCGCGATCCTCCGCCTCCGGGGCCAGCTCGCGCAGGGCCTCGAAGGCCAGGTCGAGGGCTTCGGCATAGCCGGTCACCGGCCTGGTGGGCTGCTCGAAGTGGCTGACCAGGCCGGGCACGACCAGCAGGGCGTCGGTGCCGAGCCACCGGGCGCGGTCCAGACCGGCGATCGTCCATTCCTTGGCCCGGGCGCGGTCCGCCGGGTCGGGCGAGGTATAGGACGCCTGCCAGAACAGTCCGCAGGCGAGCGAGGCCACCTCCAGGCCGGTCTCGCGAATCCGATCGCCCAGCTTCCGGCACGCGGTCTCGCCGGTGCTGACGGCCAGCTCACCCTTTGCCTCGAGGGTCGGCTCAAACGCCTCGAAGCCGGCGTCACCGGCCGCCTTGGCGGCGTCAGCGGGAGAGGTGCCGGCCGGGAACGTCCATCCGTTAATACTCTTTTTCATGGTTGCGTACCTCGCGTCATTGGCTCCGGGGTTGTATCAGGTCCCTCGCCCGGCGGGGTCCTGGCTAATGCCCGGGCGGGCGACAAACTCGCTGAGATCGCGCATCATACGCGGTGGTCAGCCAAGGTCAAAGGTGAGGTGACTCATGCCCCGGCAGTTGGCCCGACTCGCCCTTTCGGCAATCATGCCCGGTGTGGTTCTATGGTGTCGCTTCCCGGCCGCCCGGGCCGCGGACGCCCCGGTTCAGATTAAGACCGGCGTCGCCCAGTTGTTTGTCGATGACTTCCTCATCGAATCCGAGAGCGGCTTGAAACGCACGCTGCGCCAACCCGACAAAGACGCGGGCGGCAACGTGCCGGTGATCGCGGCCAAGGAGGGAACGACGCTCCTGGCTTACGGCACCATTCTCCACGACCCGCGGTTGAAACGGCACGTCATGTTTGTCCAGGAGTTCCCGTCGCGGAAGATGTACCGGTGCACCTCGCCGGACGGCCTGGTCTGGGAGCAGGGGGACCACGCCACCTGGGTGCCGATCGCCTTCGACCTGGATCTCAAACCGCAGAAAGGTGCGAGAGGCCGCTTCGGCATCGACCTGTTCTCGTGTTACTACGACGACAAGGATACCGAGTACCGTTACAAAGGCTGGTTGTACTTCGCCAACTGCGGAAACGACCTGGAAGGCATTCACTTCGTTCGCTCGACGGACGGCCTGACGTGGGAGCGCGGTCGGCAGATCATCAACGCGTTCGCCGGACCCGGCGATCCGAGCTGCCGGGAGATTCATCAAGGCGGCCGGGTGGTCTACGGGCCGGGTGACGTAACCCTCTTCTCCTACGACGCGGCGGAGAACCGCTTCCTGGGCCTCTTCAAGTTCTTCACCGCGAACGCCGTGCCCCCGGGCAACAATCTGCGCTGCCGGGCCTATGCGTTCCTCGACAAGCTGGACGAACCCTTCGATACGAACCGTATTGACCGGATCGCCCTGCTGCCGCCGGTCGCGGAGGAAGGCGGAGACATGCCGTTCGACGAGTACTACGCCTCGACGGCCTGGCGTTACGAGTCGCTGTGGCTGGGCGGGCTGAAGGTCTGGCACCACAAAGGGGACTATCCATACTCGGCTGCCGGCTGCGCGTTCCTTAAGCTCGTCGTGGGCCGCGACGGGCTCCACTGGAAGAAGGTCCCGTTCACCAACAACTCCGGGGCGCCGGAGGTCTTCATCCCCAACGGGCCGGAAGGCGGAAATGGCGGACGCAACGACGGGGGGTACATCAGTGAGTTCAGCCAGGGACCGCTCCGCATCGGGGACGAGCTGGTTTATTACTACTCCTCCTCGTCCTATGGCAAGAACCGTCCCCCAGGCGAACGCATCCTCGGCGGCGGGATCTTTCGGGCGAGACTGCGGATCGATGGGTTCGTCTCGGTCGATAGCGGTACGGTGACAACCCAGCCGCTCGCTTTCCAGGGGCAGGGCTTGTCCATCAACGCAGTAGGCCCGATGACCGTAGAGCTGCTGGACGTCAGCGGCAAATCGCTGGCCGCGGCCACCATCACCGGGGATTCACTGCGGCACGAGGTCACGTTTGGCGGCAAGACGCTCCGCCAACTGGCCCCGGGGGGCATTGCCCGGTTACGCTTCACCGTTGGCCGGAAGGGACACCTGTATTCTTTCACCGTGCGGTGAGGGCCGACTCCCGGAACGCGACGACTTGTCCAATGCAGGCCGGGCCGTGGCAACAGAAAACGACTCGTGATTGACCATTCATCTGTCCAGACACGTAGTCCTGTTGTCGTCGGTGGTTCCGGAGTTTCCGACCTTCGGGATCAAGATCGGTCGGGTGATGCGAGGAATGACGAAACCAAGGAGCGTGACTCATGTACGGCAATCAATCACCACGTGCGGTCGGGTTACCCCTTCTCTTGGCCTGGTTCGTTTCCCCGCTCGCCGGGCCTGCCCGAGCAGCCTCCAAGCAGGCCGGCGTCTTTTACCCGCCCGCCGTTATCGACAACGCCCGGGCCAACGTCAAACGCGATCCCTGGGCCGCCGACACCCAGAAGCGCATCATTGAGGCGGCTAAGCCCTGGATGAAGTTCTCCGACGATGAGCTCTGGGACCTGATGTTCGGCAACACCATCAAGCGCTCTTGGATGGTATGGTCCAACGGGCACTGTCCCGCCTGCAAGAAGAGCGTGCCGATGTACAACTGGGAGATGGACGCGCTCGGCCGGCCATGGAAGACCCGCTGTCCGCATTGCAGGGAGATCTTCCCCAAGAACGATTTTTACGCCTTTTACCGCTCCGGTCGGGACGAACACGGCGTTTTCGATCCGAAACGGGCCGACCGGGGTCTGCTGTTCAACGTCGAACATCCAGATCCCGACGACCCCCTGCACAAG
>CAZOIA010000274.1:0-6266 GCA_964579675.1 uncultured Planctomycetales bacterium
TTGTCGCCCAGGTCAGCCCTACGACGGCTACGACTAGATAAACGAACACGTGCATGTCCACACCTCAACGCTTGATTGTTCTTTCTGAGGCGGGTGTTTCCTCGGATGGGGAAACTCCACGCCGCGAAGGGGCACCGGGCTCACAGAGCCCGGCTCGGAATACGGAATACAACCCACCGGGCCCGGCTGGGAGCCGCTGCGCATGCTAGACACATACAAATGGCACTAGGCCTTGGCCGCCAGGGCATTGAGCTTGCGTTGGAGCCTGGCCCTGCGGCGGCGGGCGGTGTTCTTGGGGATGGTACCCTTGGCTGCGACTTGGTCGATCCGCTTGATCGCTGCCCGCAGCGCCTCGGACGCCTTGGGCCCGTCACCCTCGGCCAGTGCATCGTTGAAGGCCCTGACGTCGGTCTTGATCAGCCTCTTGCGAGCCCGGTTGCGTGCCCGGCACCCGAGGTTCTGACGAATACGCTTCTTGGCGGATAGCGAATGAGCCACTTATGCATCTCCTGAGTCGGTCTGGCGCTTTCGTTCCTTGAGGGACTCGAGTCGTTTCCTCACATCTCCCTTACGGTAGTTGTAATCCCATTGTATGAGCTGCCCGTATGCTTTCAAGGCGTCCTCGATCCGGCCGTCCTGCTCCATGGATAGTCCGAGCCAGTAGTGCAGCTCCTTTCCGAGTTCGTCATCCGGCATCTCGTAGTTGTCGATAGCCTCGCGGAAGATGTCGCTCGCCTGGGCGAAGAAGCCTTTCTGGAAGAAGCAACGGCCGATGTACAGGTTGCAGAGGAACCGGGTCTTCGGTTCACTCCGGGCCTCCTGGAGGATGGGGATCGCGTCGTCGTACCGCTTGGCCTTGAACAGCCGCACGCCATACTGATACCGGATCCGCATGTCCGTGGGGTACTGCTTCACCCGGTCCTTGAAAACCGCCAGTTCGAAGCGCAGTTGCCCCTTGAACTGGGCTTTGGCGGCCTCCGGATCACCCGCAGCCAGGATCTCGCGGGTCTTGCGGGCGAGTTGTTTTATGTGGATTTCGTCGGCTCGCATCTTGAGGCGGTACTCGTCGGTCTCCTTGTACGCGCTCACCAGAATGCCGATCGCTTTGGTCTCGTCCGGCTCCTGCTCTCGCCGACAGAGCAGGTCCACGTATGCGTTAATCGCGCTGCGGTCGGTGGGGTCGGCATCGTAGCGGGCTTTGGCCCGGGCGATCAAATCCTCCATGCGGTCGTCGGATTGGACAACCCGGTCGAGGTCATGGAGTTCGCGTTGGACTTCCTTGTCTTGGATCGAGTCCCTGAACGAATCCGCCGTTGAGTACTTGCCCTTGAGAATGGTCAGCTTACCCGCGACGTCGCGGAGGTCGGTTGAGACCTCGAGGTCGTTGGGTTTGAGGACCTGAAGGCGGGAGAGAGCCTGAACCGCACGTTCGAGAGCGGCGATGGCGAGGACGGGATCGGCTTGCTCATTCTGGTCGCCCAACTCTTCGTAGACCTCCCGCAGGAGCGAGAACCGGGCCGGGTTGGGCTTCTCCTCGCGAATCGCCGCATCGGCCAGGATCTCCCCGATCCACATCACCGTCGCCTCGTACCGTGCCTTGGCCGCGTTCTTGAACAGGGCCTCCATATAGCCGATGTGCCTCGGGTCCTTGGACAGGAGCATTTCGGCGTTGAGCATCGCCTTCTTGGGGTCCTTACCGGTGGTCTTGTGCTTCAAGCCGTCGCTGAACGAGACCTTCTTGGGCCCGCGGAACAAGGCAGCGGCCCGGCAGGACTTGTGGCCCTCTTCGACGGCCTCGGGCCATTGCTCCAGACCGTTGATGTACCATTCGATCGCGTAGTCGTAGTTCTTCTTCTCAACCAGGGTCTGGGCCTTCGCGAAGCATTCGCGGGCCCGGGCGAGATCAGCCGGCTCGAACACCGGCTTGGGGGGCGGGCCTTCGTTGCTGGGATTGGCAGGCTTCTTACTCATGGGCGTCGTCAACTCGGTTGATCGTTCCGAGGCGACAGGCTTCCTCACACACGATGGCCGCATCGCTGAGGCACAGGCAGGCGCTCGGGGAGGGGCGGCAAGGCGGCCTGCGGAAGATCGCTCGCGTCAAGGGCGACCCGTGGCGCGTACTCAGGAAACTACACGTCGTTCCCGCACGTTGTGACAAAAGCGCCACTGGCTTTCCTTATCCGCATCTTATCATGATCGCGGCGGGGGTCAAGTCGCCGGCGGTACGTCCGCCGGGGCCCTGGAAGTGTGCTGGCGGCCAGAGGGGTGCTACAATAAACAGTGGAGCCATCCGAGCGGGTCGGTCAGCAGTTGAGAACGTGCTTGGCGGGCCTTGCTCAGCCCCGTCGCGTGGGATGCGGTGCGGTGCCGGACGCGACACCGATAGACGAGGAGGTCATGGATACTGTGCCCGATACAATCGTCCGATATCCGGATCCCCGGTTGCGCCGCAAGTGCGGGCCGATCGACGCTTTCGACGAATCGCTCGCCGGCCTGGCCGAACGGATGCTGGAGTTGATGAAGCGCGAGCGGGGCGTCGGATTGGCTGGCCCGCAGGTCGGGTTCTGCCGCCGGATCTTCGTCTGCAATCCGACCGGTGAGCCGAGCGACGATCTCGTCTTCATCAATCCCGAACTGAGCGAGTTGACCGGGTCGGTTGAGGCGGAGGAGGGATGCCTGAGCCTGCCCGAGGTCCACGTCATGATGCGCCGGGCCCGGCGGTGCAGGATCAAGGCGGTTGACGTTAAGGGTCAACCGATCGACAGGGAAGGCGAGGATCTGTTGGCACGCATCTGGCAGCACGAGACCGCCCACCTGGACGGCGGACTCATCATCGACAATATGAGCGGCACCGACGAGATCGCCAACAAAAGACTACTCGCCCAGCTCGACGCCGACTATCGCAAGGTCGGGAAGAAAGAGGCGAGGTAATCCCCGTTACGCAAAATCTAGGGTGCTCAATGGGCCGCGCGGGCTTCAAGCCCGCGGCTTGCTGAGGCATCGTTGCCCGCGGCGATTCAGTTCGCACAGCCTGGATCGGCGGGTATGTTAGCCCCGGTCAGGCAGCGTTTGAAGATGCCGAAGTCGGTCAGGTCCACGAACCCATCGCCGTTGAGGTCGGCATCGAGGCAATCCGGACCAGGCGGGGGAACCCCCGGCCCGAAGTAGCAGCGCTGAAGGTATCCGAAGTCTTCCAGGTCCACGTCGCTGTCGCCGTCGAAATCGGCCCCGACGGTCTCGACGGTAACGGTGACCGTAATCGTTTGGGGGCTGTTGAGCGCCTCTGCCGACCTTACCGTGACGGTGGCGGTGTGATCGCCGGCCAACAGGCCGGCTACATCGTAGATGACGTCGATCGGGTCCGGTTCGCCGCTCGAGGAGCCGGACAGGGGCCAGACGCTCAGCCAACCGGCATTGACTTCGATCGCATAGTTGAGCGTACCCAAGCCGACGTTGGTCACGATGAAGACATCGCCGCCGGGCAGGTTGTTGCCGATCCAGACCGACCTTTCGATGGCAGTCGGGTTCAGCTTGAGCAAGGGCCCCAGCGGGGCGACGGCGGCTCCAAAACTGACGTTATCAATGTTGTTCATCGACCATTCCCTGGCGGTGTCGTTGTAGAGGCGGACCCGAAAGGCCACGTATTGCAGGCCGGTCACGCCGGTGATCGAACCGACATCCGACAGTGGATAGAAGTTGAACCGATCGTTTCCGGTGTAATTGCCGTTGATCGTGGCGACGGTGGTGTAGTTGTCACACTGGCTGGCGTTGGCGGGTGCCGAGCCGTCGTCGTTCCACCCGATCTCCCACACCTGGTGAACGTTGTCCGGAAACGGGACGGAGCCGCTCTGGCAGTACAGTTGCACGTGCGTGGAGAGTGACCACCAGACCTCCGTGCTGGTGGGGTTGAAGTCCGCGACCTCTATGATCTGGCCGAAGGTGAAGTCCATGTCCTGCCAGCAGGTGATCTTCCCGGCGAAGTGATCCCCGAACGGGGTCTGGGGTCCGTAGGGGTTGGAGTTACTGAGGGGTGGATTGTCGGGTCCCTTACCGTCGGCCCGGGTAATCTGCCAGCCGTCCAGCGATCCGCCGTTGTCCTCGAAGCTGGGGTTGACCACCTCCGGCGAGAACCAGGGGCCCAGGCCGGTGACCTCCTTGTCGATGATGACGTAGTCGTGCGGCTCGTACGTCCTCTGGTACCACCTGTCCGTGTCCCAGTTGTAGGCGATACCCGTGAGCCGGGTATCCGTGACGTGAACCACCGAAAAGCCCGGGTTGTTATGGTCCACCTTGCAATCGGAGGTCACGAATTCATCGAAGCCTCGCCAGGTCTGCACGTTTGGATAGTGGTTGTGACCGACGCAGTGAAGAATCACGTTATAGCCTTCGATCGCGTTATAGAACCGGTCCCATTGCGCGTGTCCGGGCTCTTCACCCTCGTAGTGATTGAAGATGAGGATGGCCTGTTCTGTGGTGAGGGTGGGCATGTGTGCTTCGAGGTAGTCCAGAGCGGAGTTATTGAAGGCGTTGGTCCCGTCCGGTCCGCCGTCGAGCCCGATGAAGTGTAGGCCGTGGTAGTCGAAGCTGTACGAGCTCGCGCCGTGGCGGGCGGCGATGGCCGCCCGGATCTGCGTGACCCCCGGCTCATTCCACGAGTCGTGGTTGCCGGTGATCTCGTAAACGGGAATACCCCGCGGGACGAACCACCGATTGATACACTGAATGAAATCGCCGTCCGATATGGCGTCGTCGTCTTCGTACTGGTGGTAGTATGAGTTCTCGGTGATGTCCCCGGGGTGGATGATGAACTCGATCGGGCCGACGACGCCGCCAATTTCAGGCGGGTAGGCCGTACCCGGAAGGTTGATGATGTCCTGGGCGGCGTTGTCGCGAAAGCCGCCGCCTTCCCAGTACCCGAAGTGGGTGTCGGACCAGATGGCAAAGGTGAAATCGACCACCTCGGCCAGGCCCGGGGACGCCAATAAGCAGACCGCAATCAGGCTGGCTTTTGCACGGTTCATTGGCATTGCTCCCTTGACCAGTGGCGTCCTGTATCCGAAAGACGCCATCGCCTGCCGGGTGGGCGTGGGCAACCGGCGTCATTCACCCCCGCCGGCACATTGCGGATCGGCCGGTATGTTAGCCCCGGTCAGGCAGCGTTTGAAGATGCCGAAGTCGGTCAGGTCCACGAACCCATCGCCGTTGAGGTCGGCATCGAGGCAATCCGGACCAGGCGGGGGAACCCCCGGCCCGAAGTAGCAGCGCTGAAGGTATCCGAAGTCTTCCAGGTCCACGTCGCTGTCGCCGTCGAAATCGGCCCCGACGGTCTCGACGGTAACGGTGACCGTAATCGTTTGGGGGCTGTTGAGCGCCTCTGCCGACCTTACCGTGACGGTGGCGGTGTGATCGCCGGCCAACAGGCCGGCTACATCGTAGATGACGTCGATCGGGTCCGGTTCGCCGCTCGAGGAGCCGGACAGGGGCCAGACGCTCAGCCAACCGGCATTGACTTCGATCGCATAGTTGAGCGTACCCAAGCCGACGTTGGTCACGATGAAGACATCGCCGCCGGGCAGGTTGTTGCCGATCCAGACCGATCTCTCGATGGCAGTCGGGTTCAGCTCGAGCCAGGGCCCGGGCGGGGCGACGGCGGGCTCGAAGCTGATATTGTCAATGTTGCTCATCGACCACTCTTTCGCGGTGTCGTTGTAGAGGCGGACCCGGAGGGCTACGGCCTTCAGGCCGGTCACGTCGAGAATCGACCCCTCCACCGACAGGGGATGGAAGTTGTTCAGGTCGTTTCCGGTGTAGTTGCCGTCGATCGCGGCAATGATGCTGTAGTTGTCGCACCGGTTGACGCTCGCGGGTAGCGACCCGTCGTCGTTCCACCCGATCTCCCACACCTGGTGGACGTTCTCCGGGAGCTGGCTGCCGCCGCTGTGGCAGTGCAGTTGCACGTGGGCGGACAGGGTCCAGGCGACCCGCGTGCTGTTGGGATCGTAGTCCGCGACTTCGATGATCTGGCGGAAGCGGAAGTCCATGTTCTGCCAGGAGGTGATCTTGCCGGCGAAGTGGTCCCCGAACGGGGTCTGGGGGCCATAGGGGTTGGAGTTGTCGAGGGGCGGATCGTCCGGCCCCTTGCCGTCGAACACGTCGATCTTCCAGCCGTCAAGATGCCCGCCGTAGTCCTCGAAACTGGGGTTGACCACGGACGGGGCGAACCAGGGCGTGTACTCGATGATGGTCATCTCCAGGTCAACGTTGGA
>CAZOIA010000275.1:0-6252 GCA_964579675.1 uncultured Planctomycetales bacterium
AAGGGAGAACGGGATGCACGCAAACGTTACCTGCTCTAGCCGGACGTATCTTTTTCCTGCGCGCTGGCTTTCGGGTCGCGGCGCAGGTCGTACTTGCCGGCAAGACCGACGTCATCGGGGCCGATGTTGACCGGCCAGTCTCCCGGCTCGGCAAACGCGGCGCGGATCGCTTCGATGTCTTTGAACCCGAACTCGACGTTCGGTTCGATGTAGGAACCCTCACCCCATTCGTTCCAGGCTTCGAGAATGGCCATGGCCGAGCCGGTGCGGTCGAGGTTGGCCTTCAATCGAGCGAGGGCCTCGGCGAAGTCGCACGTTCGCCGGGCGAATCGGGCCTCGGCCCGGGGTCCATGCCACGGGCGCGAGTCCCACCCCACGGTCAACAGGGGAATGTACGGCAACACGCCGGCTCGTTGAATCGTTTCCCAGGCTGCCTCGTGCCCGAGCAGGAATTGACGGTAGGGTGATTGCAGCGTCGTCGCGCCCGTTCGGCGGTAGTTGTATCCGGTGACCGAATCGAACCCTGCGCGCTTGAGTGTTTGAATGTAGTGTGGATTCGTACCGGTGCAGGCACCGACGTGCAGCCCCGGCAGACCGGCGGCCCGGACCCGCTCGCGCATGGCCTGAAGCGCTGCCCGCACCTTGTCCTTGGACCCGAGGCACGAGATCAACTCGCCCGGGCTGAAGAAGCTCACGTACGGTTTCTCGCCGTCGATGGTCAGGTAATTCGGCCTGCGGAAGTAGTGGTCGATCCAGTAGTCGGTGACGGCGAGGAGCTGCTCATTCGTGTGGTCGGCGAATGGCTTGTGGTTGGCCCACATCAGAGCGAACTCCATCTGGCCAGAATAGCGGGCCTTGAGAAACCCTTCGTTCAGGCCCACACCGAGCCTCTCTTTGCCGTCTCGCCAGTACCAGTCGTAGATGAAGAAGGAGATACCGTTTTCGACCGCCCACTTGACGTGCCAATCGGCGACCTCAGGCCGGCCTTCCTTGTACCAGCCGAGGACTGGATCGCGTTCGGGGAAGTCGGCCTGTTTGTTCCACCGCCCGATCTGGTCCGGCGACCAGCCGGGGAAGTAATAAACGCCGATCCTGTACTTCGTCTTGACCGGGCGGGGAGGCGGGACCTCATAGCCCCGCCGCTCGATCGTCTCGGCTTGCTCGTCGATGCGCAGGGAGCGGGTGAAAGTCTGGTCGTTGACGGTGAGGGCGATTGTCGTGGTTCCCGCGGCACGGGGGATAATGGTCCGTCGGATCACGAACTGCTGGCCCCGGGGCGTGGCAGGAACGTTGATCGTGGGCTCGTGGCAGGTGGCATTGGCGTCGGTGATGAGCGAGGCCTCACCTGCAGGCAGGGCGGGTCCCCCGGCATGTTCGAGCACCAGGCGAACGTCGGCGGGCCGGCCGGGGCGGTTGATGGCCCGCTCGAAGCCGAGGTAAGGGGCCCGCAGGAACGGCCGCTGCGGATCGTTCTCATCGATCGATATCGAACGGATGGTCAACCTCTCGGTCCCCATCGTGCCGAACCCGACCGCCAGGTGCGTGATCGTGCCCTGCCAGGTGGGGAACTGGCGCAGATCGACAGGCTCGTCGTCACGCCGGGCAGCGCCTTGCAACTCGATCGGTTGGCCGTGCAGGCCCACTTGCTCGCGGGTCACCCAATAGAGGCCCAACAGGTGCTCGCCGGGACAATCGGCGTCGAGCCGGAGAATGGAGCGTCTCGCCGCGTCGAAGGGCTCAACCGGTGTGATGATCACCGCTTGCGGAGCAAGTGCGGTGACGCGAAGTGTCCCGTTACCGCGTTCGAGCCGGGCGGCGTGCATCGGCTGCCACGAATCAGCCGATTGCTCAAACGTCCAGCTCGGGGGACGGGCACCCCACTGTGATTCGACGATACGGATGGAGTAAAGCCGGCAACGGGTCCCGTCCGGAGGGTCGAAGCGTAATCGGATGATCTTGCCCAGGCTTCCCCAGAAAGGCCAAACGCAGACCACCTGGCGGCCGGCGGAGGGGACGGAAAGCCGGGTCATCCACCGCGGCTCAAGCCCGCTGTACCGCCCGGTCGTCTTGTTCGTGTAGAAGAGTTCACCCGAGCCCGGAGCGTCACAGTCGATGTCGATCTTGACCCATTGGGCGTTGGTCGTTTCCGGCAACTCGAAGAGGGGGCTCGTGAGTTGCGGGTCGGTGCCGGTGGTGCGGAAGGTCACACCGGCATCGGCGAACGCAACGTCGCGAATGCTGGCATTGGGCGACCAGCCGCCCCAACCCGTCGCTTGGCTGAACTCCCACACCATGGGACGCCCCGGGCTTGAGCCGAGTGCGATCCGCCCTGAATCCATGCCGGTGAGGATCAGCGCGCCGAGAGCCAACGATCGTCGAAAGGACATGATTCATTCTCCTCTCCGCAGAGACCACCTGGTCACTGAGCGTATACCAGACTGAAGCGGGGTTGGGAAGGGGCCCGCGTCCGGCCATCCTTTGCGGGGTCCGTGACAGAATCGGCGGGGCTCCCAGAAAGCCGTGGCCTCGTCTTTCCCGGAATGGCCTGACGCGGCCCGCGAACAAGTGCCAATGCGAGAAAGTGAGAAAACACCGGCTGCGACGTGCCTTTTCCACTTTCGCACCTTCGCACTTTCGCACCTTTTCACCTTCGCACCCTTTGGGCTGGGGCTTGGCGGAGACAGCATAGGGTTTCCTCCGGTTCGCCGCCTGAACTGTCACGCACGCTCCTTTACGCGGTTGTCGAGTCCCGCGGGCAAGGATAGCATGGCGGTTTCGAGTGGCAGCAGGAATACGGGACGGGTCGTGGCGAACCGCTGAGCGGCAAAGGCACGGGTGTGATTTCTCCATCGGTTGTTGACCAGGCCGGATTTGAAAGCCCGGAGGTTGGCTCGCGCGCTGCGTCTGCCGGTTGTCGTTTTGCCCGGGGCCCCGGCGGGATGGACCGCTGGTCGGTCGTGCTCGCGGTGCTGGTGGCGGTGCTTCTGGGTGCGGTCGCGTTTGTCCCCGCGCGGGACAACGCGTTCGTGTACGACGACTTGCCGATCATCGTCGAGAATCCCAGCGTCACCAGGCCCGGTGCGTGGCATCGTTTCTGGCACGAGCCTTACTGGCCGCGGGCCAGGTCCGCGGACACGCTTTACCGCCCACTGACGGTCTGGTCCTTTCGAGCCAATACGGTCCTGGCCGGCGGGGACGCCCCGAATCCGTGGGCCTTTCGACTCGTCAATATCGCCTTGCACGCTTTGACCAGCGCGGGGGTCGTGATCCTGGCGTACCGGCTCACGGGACGGGCGGCGGCGGCGTGGATTGCCGGGGCACTGTTCGCGGCGCATCCGCTGCATACCGAAGCGGTCGTGACCGCTTATGGACGGAGCGATTTGCTGGTCGGCTTGTTTGGGGTGTGGCTGCTGGTTCGACACGTCCGGGGCCCCGACGGCAGCGGGCGGCGGTCGCTGCGCTTCCACCTAGTCAGCAGCAGCATGTTGCTGGCGGCAATCATGAGCAAGGAACACGCGGTATTCCTGTGGCCGGTGATCCTGCTGATCGACGTGTGGCATCGGCGTCAAACCGCACCGCAGGCACGACCACGGTTTCGGGAATGGTTGAACCGGACGCTGGGCCCGTCGCACGTGGGCTTCATGCTCACGTGTGCGACGTTTTTTGTGCTTCGATTCGCGTTGTTCGGGTGGCGTTACCGGCTGGACCCGGCAAGAACCCGCATCTGGGAAAGCCCACTGGCCCATGCGGGCTGGCTGGAGCACCTGCTCACGCCGTTTCGCCTGCTGTGGCTGTCGCTGGAGTTGTGCGTCTGGCCGGGTCGGCTCTGTCCGATCTGGTCGATCCCCGCGTTGCCCCTGGCGGATCATCTGGCCTGGGATGTGGCGGCAGGGATGATCCTGCTGGTGGCGTTGGTGGTTCTGGTTGCGGCGCTGTGGCATCGGCGATCGCCGGTTGGCGCTCTGGTGGCGGGAATGCTGATGGTGCTGGCGATTCCGGTCCAGGCATTGCCGCTGGCTCACTGGCTCTTTGGGGAGCGATGGCTTTATCTGCCGACGGTATTCGTTGCGGTCCTGGTGGGGGCGGGGCTGACCCGGTTGGGGCGGGCGGCGGGGGCGGCCGCGGTGGCGGCGGCGGTGGTCCTGCTGCCGGCGACGTGGAGCTACACGGGCGCGTTCGCGGACAATCTGACCATGGCGCGCCAGACCGTTCTGCGCCAGCCCGACAACTTCCAGGGCCGACGCTTCCTGGCGGGCATGCTGTACTCCTATGGGCAATACGCAGCCGCCGTACACGCCGCCAACGAACTGCTGGACCGCTTCGGGCCGGTCCGGGACGCTTACGTGCTGCTCCTCCAGAGTTATCTGGAATTGGGGGATGGACGTCGGGCCCTCGAAGCCCTGGCCGGCTACAACGCCACGTCACGCCACATTCCCCATCCCGCTCTTGCTGTCGAGCGCAAACGCGCCGAAGCGCTGATCGAACAGCAGCATCGGCGTCACGCCACGTCAGTACCCGCCTGGGGTCCCGAGGTCGATCAATCCCACATTATCCGGGAGTTCATTCACCATGGAGACACAGAGACACGGAGAGCTCGGAAACAGTGAGAGGGAAAGAGGGGCAGCCAGTGGGAGAAGCGGAGCTGACCCCGGGTGGCACGGGTCAACCGCACAGCCCGGCACTGAGACCAGGCTGTCCACGGGTCCGCGGCAGGCCGCACACACGCCAATTGGCGCATCCCGTTGACCCGCGGCGGGCTCGGACGGGACAATCTTCCAAGCGGACCCGTGCCGCCCCAGACGGAAGTGTCTGACCGAAAACGGCATTAGCTATAACAGGTCACGAACGCGTGTGTCACGAAGAGCCGCGGGCTTCAGCCCGCGCGGCTTCTCGGCAAAGGGAGAACGGGATGCACGCAAACGTTACCTGCTGTAGCTAGGAGGATCTCACGTCCTCGATTCGGCTTGCCGGTGCTCGGCAAGCAAGCGGTTCAGGACCTCGGGGTGGGCGGCGATAAAGGGCATGGGCTCGTTGGCGTAGCGAGCCAGATCCATCGGGAAGTATGGATGTCCCTGGTGCGACACGAGCTGGGCGCCGGTCCGGGCGGCGATCAGGGCGCCGGCTGCGATGTCCCAGAGCCGGTTTCTCCCGGCGTAAACGGCATCGAGACCCCCAGTTGCCAGCAGGGCCAGATGCAACGCGGTGGAGCCGAAGTTGCGCACCACCATCCGATCGATCCAGCCGTGAGCGACGGCCGGCAATTCTTCGTACCTGCTCGTGGCGATGCTCATGAATATGTGGTCCGACGCCGGCCTGTCCCGGGGTTCGAGCCGATGCTCGTTGAGCCACGCGTCCCCGTCGGCGGTGGCGAAATACGTCCAGGTGGTCACCGGGTCGTAGACGACACCCACGACCGGCGAGCCGCCCTCCATCAGGGCAACCGAGATCGTGAAGACCGGGATTGACCGGGCGTAGTTGCGAGTCCCGTCGATCGGATCGATGACCCAGCAACGTTGGGCGGTGGCCGCCGCCTGGTGCTTCTCGGGGGCGGACTGGGTCTCTTCGGTGATCACCGCGTCGGCGGGGTACTCCCGGGCAATCGCACTCAGCAGTGCGTCTTGAACCGCGTAGTCCCCGTCGGTGACCGGAGACTGATCCTCCTTGGGCCGGACGGACACCGAGCCGAAGCGCTCGAGGGCGATCTCGCCGGCCTCACGCACCCATCCCATGACTTGCCTGCAGATGAGTTCGTAATCGCTGCTCACTTCAGTAATCTATCCTCACCGACTCCCACGGCAAATGCCGGAACAGTTCGTGCGCCCACGAGAGCGAGAAAGGCCGCTCCGTTTCGCCATTGACCTGCGGCAATGCCCAGAAAACGCTGATCAACGACACGGAGATCAGGGCCATACAAAGCAGACGTCCCAACCGGATGCGGGCGAGGAGTTCCACGCCGGCGGGCAGCATCAACAGCCACAGCGGGATCAGCCAGAACAGCCACCGGAAGCCCTGACATCCGCCCCCGTAGTTGTGCGTCTCGAGCGTTAGGCCCGCCGCGACCGCCGCGAAGACGAGCAGGACGAACGTCGCCAGCATCGGCCGGGCCCGGTCGTCCCGGCGGAACCAGTGGGCGAAGATCCCGAGGAGGGAGACGAGGAAAACCGGGGTCAGCAGGAAGAAGCCGTGATGCCCGATCAGCATGTTCATCAGATAGATCGGGTGGGGTTCGTCCAAGGCGTCCATGCCGTCGGG
>CAZOIA010000276.1:0-6112 GCA_964579675.1 uncultured Planctomycetales bacterium
AGGTGCCGTCCCCTTCTCCGCCCGAAGGTCCCCGCCGGAACTGTCACGCACCCTTCGGCAGAGGTGTCATCGCGGGGGCCGGCCCCGATGAGCCGGTCACGACGATCAGGTACGAGAACATCCTTGCCGGCTTCGAAGATTATGAGTATCTGTACAAGCTGTCCGCCGTCGTCAAGGCTGCCCGGCAGCAGCCCGCCACCATCGAGCGGGTTGAAGGGAAGGGAAAGAGCACCCATTGTGATCCGTTTGGAAGGGAACCAACGTGTGCTGATCGAAAGAGATGTTATTCGTCCGGGAGTCAATCTCCTACCTGTGGGAGTGGGGCTCACTCGAGAACCGAAAGCCTGGCCCGAGGCGGATGTGGGAACGAAGAACAAGGACGCGAGCCATGAAATGCGTTGATCGCCGGACGTTTCTTCGCCAGGCGCTGCTCTCTACCGCCGGTGCGGCCATCGGATCGGAAGTCTTCGGGCAGCGCGCCGGCTCCGCACCTTCGCACCGGCCCAGACCATGCCCACCCGCGGCGTGGAAGAAACAGGGCATCGTCCTGGAGGCGACCGAGCCCTGGGAAGGGGGTCGAATCCAGAACTTCGCCTCTCCCACCGAGCCGCTCGGCCAAAACCGATGGCGCATCTGGTACTCCGGACGAGGCGCGGGCAAGCGGTTCACGATTGCCTATGCGGACGGAGCGCCCGCCAGCAGCATGAGGAAGACGCCGCTTCAGTGCTCGCCGGGGGATCCTCCCGACGGCCCGTTCGCGATCGGCAATCTTCCTGAGGAATGGAATCCCACGCAGGTCGTACACATCCGATTGCGCAACGGCAGAAACCGCGTCTACTTCTGGGCGCACGGCCCCCAGATTCTCCGCTACCTCGCCGCCGACAGCGACGACGGGCGGCGGTACCGCGTCGTCGATCCGCATCGTCCGGTGCTCTACCACCCGAGCGACCGCGCCGCACGAGGCGTCCCCTCTCCGGACGGGGCCATTCTCTACAAGAAGCCCAGCCCGGAGCGCCCGCCCCACGATCCAATCGCCCCTGCCCGTCTGATCTCGAATGATTCCACATTCGTCTATCAGTTGTCCGACGGTTCGTTCGAGATGTACTCGGTGGCCCTCGTGCCGGTTGCCAAGGACGATCCTGCCTACATCGCCCACGACAATGCCGCCGGTTTTGTACGCGTGATTGACCGCTACCGATCGGAGGATGGCCTGTCTTTCGAGGATCGACAACGCATCCTCCAGCGCGATGCCGACGACCCGGCCGACCTGCAGTTCTACTACCTGGCCGTCACCTACACTCCGAAGGGGCGTGTGGGCATGCTCGGCCACTACCGGGTCCAGGCCCAGACCATGGATATCGAATGGTGCTTCTCATCCGACGGTGCTACGTGGCAGCGTCCTTTCCGAAAAGCCTGGATCCCGCGGGGCGACGAAACGCAGCCGGACTCCTACGGCATCTATCCACCCTCATGCCTGGTGCAGCGCGGGGATCGGTACCATCTTTTTTACACCGCCGTCAACAGCGCCCACAACCGCAAGCACTCCCACGGTCCACCGCGGTCGGTCGTCATGTACGCCACGACGGATTCGATCTGGGCATAGGGGCGTGCAGTGGTCCACAGGGCAGGTCTGATTCCTTCACCCGCCGGATTCGCCCACGCGGACGTGACTGGATGCCGGGCCCGAAGGGAAAGGTCACTCCTTCAGGCCGAAGAACACCGTCGCGCCCTTCTCGCTGAGCGTCGCGATGTCCTGGGCAGTCAGTGCACGGCCAAGGACGAGAACGTCGTCCACGTTCCCGTGGAGCTGCTCGTCGGTTCCCATTTCGGCGTCCTCGCCGATGAGCAGGTTTCGGGCCAACCTGACCGGTTCACCGCCCGGCAGCCAGCGCTGTCCGGCGGGTTTGCCGTCGAGGTAGAAGGTGACGGCCCCGTCGTCGAACACGACGGCCAGGTGATGGTACTTGCCGTCGTCGAAGGTCAGGGCGTCCGACTCGACCGGGATCCCCTTGCAGAACAGCCGCATGCCGCTGACGATCCGGCCGCGGGGGTCGAAGTCGAAGATCAGCTCCGACGTGTTCGTCGGGAAGTTGCCGCGGTAGGCGCTGAAGAGCCTGGCGTGGGTGTTCTTCGTGCACTTGACCATGGCGGCCAGGGTGAAATGCCGGCCCAGGTTCCGGGTACCCTCGATCTCGACGCGGTTCCACGGACGCCACCGCGAGCCGACCACGAGCGACCGCTTGCCAAAGGCCGGATCCCGCTTCTTGTGATCCAGCCGGCACGTGCCGAGATTGCGCAGGGCCTGGGACCCGTCTTCCCAAAGCATGTCCGACCGCGCCTCGGTGTTGCCCTCAAAGGTGAACAGCACCTGGAGCGGAGGAGCGATCTGCTCGTCGATCACCCTGGCCTTTGCCCCGGCCATGAACGAATAGAGGCGAATGTGGTCCATGATGAACCGGAACCGGACCGCGCCCCGATCGGTCGGGAGCGTCTTGTTGCCTGACCATGTGACGACCTGGCGCACGGCATCGCCGGTGAGGGGCTCGCAATCCTCCCGGCCGTAGCCGGGGATCACAGCATTGTCCGCGTCCAGAACCTCTACCCGCAACCAACCGCCGCGGGCGTTGTAGTTGACCTGGAGCGTACGCCCGACATCGGCGAACTTCTTGGTGAGCACCTCGCCGGGCGCCTCGTCGGCATCCAGCGAGGCGAAACCATCCTTCCGCAGCTTCGCCAGGCCGATGCACGAGTGAAACGGCAGGAAGTCGTGCAGGTCGTCGTAGCCGGTGTAGTAGAGCCATATCTCGTCGCCTACGACGAGAGGGGGCGGCGCGATCACCATGCCATGGTCGAAGGTCCGGAACTTGCCGATGTCCAGCACGGGCGGGCGATCACCCTCCTCGCGGAGGAAGTGCATTCCATCCCGGCTGCTGACCATCTCGAGCCACAGGGGGCCGTGGAAGTAACCCTCCTCGTCCTCGGCGCGGTAGATCTGGAGGAGACCGACGTACATCGACTCGTAGGCAAAGACCGGGCAGGCGTATAAATGTGTGCGGGCGACGGTTCCGGGCTTGCACCACCGATCGTCGAAATCGTCCGGGGCCATGATGAGCCGGAGCGGAGGAAAGCTGGTCAGGTCGGTCGTTTCACTGAAGCCCACACACCGCCGCCGCAGACCTCTGACATTGAAGTTCACCTTGACGTTGCAGCGGAACTTCTTCGTGTGCGGATCCCAGTAGAAATGACTCGTGTCACCGCCGGAAACGATGCTCTTCTCGGACAGGGGGCGCCAGTGGATGCCGTCGGCGGAGGCTCGTGCGTGGTACCGGCCACCAACGCCGTGGTAGCGTCTGTCGGGATCGGCCGACCAGGGGGTACGCATGACCGCCCCGCAGCCATTGGGGAGGATGTTGTTGCTCTTGGTGCCGTCACCGGCCCACTCGTGCAAGCCGAGGACCGGCTTGTCCCACTTCAGGCCGTCCTTGCTGGTCGCGTAGCACAGGTAAGAACGGGAGGGGTCCTTCTCCGGCGTCCAACAGTAGTAGTACATGCGGAAACCGGACCCGTCCTCGCCGGGCAGGACCGTGCAGGCAGCAACGACGTTATCCTCCCACGGCTGATCGACCACGATCAGCGGATTAGCCGGATGTTTCCGGAACGGATGATATCGACGCTGAACGTGCTGCTTCGCGGCGATGAGGTAATCGTCGATGAAGAGCTGCCACGGCCCGGCGAGCTCGTCGGTGGGTTCGGTACCCTCCGCGACGGCCGCGCAGGTGACGAGCGCTGCGAGCAGACTGAAAGCCAATACGGTGAATACACTGATGCGGCAGGTCATGTTTTCCTCCCGAAGTGATTTCCCTCCACGCCTGAAGCCGAGCCCGGAGACACTCGCACTACGCTGTGCGGTACCGAGGGGAGTCTGCGCTTATCGGCACCCATGCCCACGGAATGACTTCAGTGGCACCATTGTCCGCAACGGCGGGCTTCAGGGACCCACGGGCCGGTACGGGTCCAGATAGGACTCGTCATCAGCCCCCTGGATCACGACGTTGTTGTATTCGAGGAGCGTCCCCTTCTGCCGTTCGAGATTGGTCAGGGCAATGTTGTAGTTCACAAGCGACTGGAGCAGTTGCTCTCGCGCACCGGCGAGGGATTCGTGGGCATTCAGTTCCTGCTCCAGGGTAAGCGGATCCTTTCGCTCCTGCCGGGCCTTGGTCACCTCGACCCACTCCTTGGAAGCAATGGTGGAGCGGAAGTTGGGGCCGATCTGGTCGTAGTTGCTGCGGAGGTCCCGGACCGCCTGCTGGACTTCCAGGATAACGTTCTCGATCGCGTCGCGGTGAGCGGCGATCGCCTGGGCCTGCTGAAGCCGGGCCTGGCGAAGGGCCGCCTCCGGGCCGCGGTTGCCGATCGGCCACTCGAACTCCAACATGATGAAGTATTCGTGGAAGTCATTCTCGCTCAACTGGCTGAAGGCGCTGTCCGGGTTGGCCCCAAGACCGTCAACAATGTAGCGAAACAGGACGTCGAACCGGGGCAGGGCCTGATTCTTCGCCAGGCCCACTGCGATCTGGGCCTGCTCGATTGCGAGTCTGGCCTCGTGAAGCTCGGATCGGTGCAGAAGCGCTGCCGTCACTTCATCCACCTGATCCAGAATCATTGACTCCACCGAGGGAACGTCGGTGGGCAGAATCGCCACATCCTGGGAAAGATTGAGGTCCGGGTCGTTCATCAATCGCTTGAGCGCATCCTCCGTATTCTTCACGGTGTTGCAGAGCCGGATGAACTCCGCCTGGTGCCGCTCGATCCGGCTGCTCGGGAGGCTGAGCTGCACCTTGAAGAAGTCGTAGCCCGCCTTGACCCGCTGCTCCATGAAGTGGTGGATGATCTCCAGGTCGGCAAGGAGTTGGCTGGAGATGGTGATCGCGCGCCGGGCCTGCAGGAGCTGCCAGTAGGCCTGTTCAACATTGTAAACCAGCTCTCGGACGTCGCGCCGCAGGTGCTCGATGCTCATTTCGCGATCGAGCTTGGAAATCTCGATCTGCGCCCGGTTGACATCCAGGCCGAACCCACGAAGAAATGGCTGCCGGAATTCGACCACGAAGCTGTTGAAATAAGAGGGGTTGAGCGTCTGAAAAACGAGATCGGTCTGGGTCCGGTTCAGGGCATAGCTGACCTGGACCTGCGTGCCCGCCGACAGCAGCTTCCGCACACCGGATTCGAAGTCCCGAACCTCGTATGCCGTGCCCTGCAACTCCGAAGAGCTGGGGCGGTCCTGCTTATTGTTAGTGAAGCTGGCGAAGTACACGGCGTCGAACTGGGCCTCCGCCTCGACGATCCGCGTGGCTTCGATCGCGGGACTGTAACTCTGCATCTGGATGGCGTAATTGTTCCGCAGGGCGCGACGGATGGCGTCGGTGAAACTCAGACGAACGGTCTCCGGGCGTCGAATCGCCTGGAGCCGCTCGAGGATCCCGGGGACCCGTCGTTCGTACTCCGCCTTCCGGTCCGCCTGCTGCTGGTCCTTCTGCTGGCGGGTCAGCCTCTCGTTCTCTTCAACCTCTTTCAACTTCTGGTCCAGTTCCCGGGCCAGGACGGCCGGCAGGTCGGCAGGATCGGGGATGTCGCTGGAGATATCGTCTATCGCCAAGGCGGGCTGGGTGTCGGTCGGCCCCACGGGCTGCGAGGGAAGTTCCTCCGGCGGGGCAGGGGCGGCGGCCTCCTGGGCGAGCCGGGCCGATGAAACCGCCCGGGCTTGCCGGGCCTGCTGACGACCGGGCCCGGTGCGGGTGTCCGAAAGGGGGGATTCACAGCCTACGCTCGCCAGCAGGCCAAAAATCACCAGCCATCGACCGCGAGTATGATGCCGCCCACCTGGGGCCATTGTCATTCCCTGGATCAAGAATGCTGTCAAGGATGGTAGCGCCGCCCGCCTGTGTTCCCACGCCTCGACACAAACTCTCCGCGGGCTCGCTACGCAGGTATTCTAAGCTCAACAGTGATCGTGTCAATGAGCAAACGGCGGGGTGGGTGGGTGCGGGTGCATGACACTTTAGGCGGCTTGTTGGAAGGCGCCGCCCCCAGGTGTTTCCGAACCGCGCCCGTAAGG
>CAZOIA010000277.1:0-6104 GCA_964579675.1 uncultured Planctomycetales bacterium
ACCTGATCCCGTCGCGTGAAAAGGCCTCCGCCTGTTCTTTCGTCTGCCAGGATTCGAGTGGCTGACCGGCAGAGCGTCTCAATCAGATGGCTTGCAGCAGCGGCAATCATAGGATGGCCTGAAGTCAATCACAGTCACAATCCATGAAGGCTGCTACTTTTCCCTTTATGACGTCGTGGCAGCCGGGGACGCTGAGCACATCGCATTCGCTTCCCAGGATGAACGGATGCTCTGCCTCCCGCATCTTCCGGATTAACTCGCGGGCTTGCTGCTGAAGTTGTTCTCGGGTGATCTCCTTGTCGGAGAAGAACTTCTTGGAGGGCAGGTTCCCGTACAGGACGGTCCGCTTGGGCACGGCCGACGCATCCTGCCAGAGCTTCCTGGAACTGCCGAGGCTGAGCATCGCCGGATCGAGTTGGCCGAAGTAGTTGACCATATCCTCGGTGAGCTCGCCACAGCAATGGAAGACGAGTTCGGCGCCGGCCTTGCGGAGCAATTCCCTTATTCGGCGATTGTAGTGCATCACGTAACGGTCGAAGACGTTTGAGCCTTGCTCGAGCTGAGAGGGAGAGATGTAGGTTGTGCTGGCGGCAGGCTCGGCCAGGCAGATCGCCTTTGCACCGGCTTTGAGCTGTTCGGACACGGATCGAAGAACAACGCGAACCGCCAGTTCGAGTACCCGCTCGACGGTTCTGACCTCCTCATCCTCGTCGGCGGTTGTACCAGCACCGGCCAGATAAACCGGCACGATCGGGTCCGCGATCAGCTTGGTCATCAGCGAGAACGGCCCGATCACCATGCCGACGGGGACCAGATCGGCATGTCGGGCGACGTGTGCAATGGCATCAATCCGGGCCTGCAGACGCGAGTCCATCGGGTCGTTCATTCGGCTTTCAAGGGCGACGAGCATCTCGTTGGTGGGGGACTGGTCAAAGTGGTACTTGGGGATGTCCGCGGCCGGAACGTCGAGCATGGTGAGCAAGGTTTCCTTCTCGACGGCCAGATCCATGAGCGAGAGGGCCAATGGGGTACGGTAGCGCCTGGCCGCCTCGATGATAACCTGTCCGAGTTGCTGCCCGTCCTGGAGGACGGCGGCTGGATCATCCTGTTCCTGGAGGACGAGGTCGGCCCCGATCGGCATCCGGAGCCCGGAGGCTGCCAGGTCCAGATAGAACTGTCGATTCATCGGTGCCCGTCCAGAGTGAGTCAGGTTCCCCGGTCCCAGGCGAAGCGTCGCATCCACTCCCGGCTCGGGTTGGGAACGGTCTGCAACAGGGGGCGGAGATTCCTGCCGCCGCCGACCCGCTGGCGGATGGCTTTGATGTAATACAGATAGTTGTCCAACGGCACGTCAGGCGGTACCCGGTGATCGGGCAACGGAATGTATCCGCCCTCCTCGACGAGGGGCAAAACGTGATCGATCGCGGCATCGATCCGGTCACGCGAGCGGGCGATGACATGCTTGGAGATCCCGCCCATCATCCGGAGTTCGCGCCCGTACTCAG
The DNA here is from genome assembly GCA_964579675.1 of uncultured Planctomycetales bacterium. GTDB lineage: Bacteria > Planctomycetota > Phycisphaerae > UBA1845 > PWPN01 > CAZOIA01. The sequence continues at coordinate 1,506 of CAZOIA010000277.1, forward strand.
CCCGGAAGCGAACCGGATCGCCGTTCCACGTTCCCACCTCGATCGGGAACAGGCAGTTCACGCCGCCCTTGAGCCACAGCGGTATCAGCTTGTCGATCTTCCCGTCGCAGTCGAGCACGACGATGTCGGTCCCGTGGTCACGCAGGAAAGCCGTGATGCGGCGGTAGTGGGGCAGCAGGAACCGGCGGAACATCTCCGGTGAGAGCAAGGGGCCCTGGTTGTAGCACATGTCTTCCCACAACGTGGCGTAGTCGAAGGTGATCGGCTCAGCGTAGGCGCGTTCGAGCACGCCGAGCACGCAGTCGGCCACGCGCTCGACCATTTGGCCGAACAGGTCGGGGTCGTCGTAGACCAGAAGTGACACGTTCTCGATGCCCATCCAGTTACGGATCCAGCCGTAGAGGCTCCCGGCATTGACGCTGAGCGGGTAATCGCGGTCGCGGCAGCGGGCGGCCTGCTCGGGCCAGTCGGCAGGCACGCGCCCGGGGGTGGCCGGATCGAGTCGCCAGGAGTAGTGGTCCTCCCAACTGGCCCGGTCCTTGAGGGTCCAATCAACGTAATGCGGGATCGTGCCCAGGTAGGGTTTGCGAATCGCGTATGCTCCGTCAACCTGCCGCACCAACTGCGTCTCGCCACAATCCTCGATCACCTTCTCTTCAAACGGCGGATGGAGGCCCACCTCGATCGGTGCGCCGAGCCATTGCGCGTCCATGCCGAAGAACCGGTCCGGGTCAACGCCGGCGGGCATCCCCTCGGTGCGCCAGCGGTCCAGCGTCTCGGGCCAGAACCCGAAGTCCATCACCGGACAGCGGTCGCGAGGCCCGTAATGCATGGTGGCGTTGAACCGATCGCGATCGTTCATCCGCGATTACCCCGAGCGACCTTTCATCTCTGGTAGCTGGGCGTCAATGGCTGGAGCATGGCTTCACGGACCACGATCTTCATCGGGCCGAAGACCTGGCCCGGATGGACCTGGAACCCGATGCGGCCCGAATCACTGGTGTCGTCGTGGACATCGGCGACCTGGCGGGCGTTGAGCCAGACCTGGAGGTGATCGCCGTCGGCCCGGACCGAGATCGTGTTCCAGCCGTCGCGATCCACGAGATCCTTGTCGGTGTTCATGGCCAGGAACATTTTCCCGGAGCAGTAGAGCGTGCCTGAATAGCACTCCGGGTTCTTGTATTCGAGGATGTCGGCCTGGTACGCCTTCTCGGCTGACTGGTAACGGAACCAGACGCCGCTGTTACAAGGCCATTCCACGCGGTAGGTGACGGTGAGCAGGAAATCCTTGTACGACTTGTCCGTGAGCAGGTCGCCCGGGGCGTAGTCGTCGCCCTGGGTTCCGACGAGGGTTCCATTTTCGACGGCCCATTTCGCGTTGCCGGCCGGTTCCCAGCCCGTCAGGTCCTTGCCGTTGAACAGGGGAATCCAGGCCGCCTGCCGGCTTCCCGAAATGCCTCGCTCGCCGGGCTCGTCCTCGGTGATATTGTGGGTGCCGTGGCAATCGGTGCAGATACTCGCGTTGTTGACCACCCGGCCGTTCGGCCGATCCCGACCCCACCACTCCTTTCGGAACTCCTCCACCTTCTTCGGGTCTTGGTGGCGCTCATGGCAACCCCGGCAAAACGGTTGGACCTCGTTCCGGCCGAACAGTATGTCCGGCTTGGTCATCTGCATCTCGTCCTCCATGTGCAGCGTTGACGGTCCGTGGCAATCAATGCAGAGGACCTTCTTCTTCTCATGTACCAGGCTGATCGGCTCGTCGGTCAGTACCTTGTGGCATACCAGACAGAGCCGGTTGTCCACGGGGCGGGCGGCCGCGGGAATGGCGATTTCCGTGCCCGGGCCCGAGCGGGCGTCGGCACCACCCGTGGCAGTCGTCCCATCCTTCGATTGCGTGCACATTACAGTCATGCTCAGGAACAAGCCAAACGCCAGGATCACACCGGTCTTCGAGTACATCGAGTCCACTCCCGTCCGCCGTCCCGCAACCGGGGATCGGCTGGTCGTTTGATGAGCCGGCATCGAAAACACCACATCGTCAGATCACGTCCCAGTCGCGCAGCCACTTGTAGTCCTCGGGGAGGCAGGCCAGCCGCTCAGCGGTTACCCGCTCCAGCCACGCCTGCTCCGCCGGCGTCATGGCCAGATTACGGAGGTAGGAGGCGCGGGCTGCATTGTCCACCTCGTAAACCGTGGTCAAACCCGGAACGACGCACGTGATCTCATCGAAGCGGGTGAGGATGCACTGGAGCGTGAGCCGGGCCAGGTCGTTCTCCTCCTTGATCCCCACGCCCATGACGGGAAAGCCGGTCTTGTTCTTATAGCTGGCGAAGACGTTCCCGCCCGCGAACGGCTTGATCGTCACCACGCCCACGTTGTGCTTCCGGACCGAGTCGAAGATGCTCGTATCGAGATCCTCACCCCACTTGTAAGCCACCTTCTCGATGATGTTCTCCTTGGTGATCGGCTGGCCGGCCTTGCGGGTCGTGGCCGTGCACGGAAAAATGACCATCTCCACCCCGGGATACTTCTCGATGATGTGCTTGAGCCACTTGCGGTTGTGGCTCGAGACGCCGAAGTGCCGGATCTTCCCCGCTTTGCGCAGCTTGTCTGCGGCTTCGATCGAGACTTCCATGTGCTCATCCGGGCTCGTGCCGTCCATCCGTGCCTGCACCCGCCAGATGTCAAGGTAGTCGGTCCGGAGCCGGCGGAGGCATTCTTCGACGTTCTTGGTCTGCCCCGGCACGGTACAGTTGTCGGGGTTCCGGATGCACAGACGATGGTCATCGGCCCCGACGTGCATCTTCTCCCGCCGGCCCTTGAGGGCGACACCATAACACAGGCATTCGGCTGCGGTGGTGATGTCCAGGTAGTTGACCCCGGCGTCGATGCAGGCGCTCATCACCTCGGTGCGGTTCTTCGCGACGTCGTCCGGCACCTCGTCGTTGGCAAACGCGCCCCAGAAGCGGCCGCCCTTGCGGTTCTTCCAGTGCCCCCCGAGGCTGATCTCGGAAACGGGCAGGTTGGTCTTGCCGAGCCGGCGGTATTTCATCTTCGGATTGTAATTGACCGCCTCACGGGCCATCTCTTCCGTAACCGGCCCCGTGGAGGCGCAGCCGGTCGCCTTGGCCAGCATCCCACCCCCAACCGCCGCGGCAATGGCAGCCTTGGACGTGCGCTCGAACAACTTGCGTCGAGAAAGATTCGGATCTTTGCCGGGCATTGCATTTCTCCTGATAGATGGGTTCCTTTTCGTCAAGCCGCTCTCCCGTCGAAGGCGAGGCGATTATATCCGCTACCCACGTACGAGAAAGGATTCTCGATCCAGCGACCATGCCATTGGCCTCGTTTGCCCTCGGTTCGCGGTGGAACGCGCTCCCCTTCGGGTCGCGGCTAAACGTTGACGCGCTCCCCTTCGGGTCGCGGCTAAACGTTGACGCGCTCCCCTGCGGGTCGCGGCTAAACGTTGACGCGCTCCCCTGCGGGTCGCGGCTAAACGCGGCGCATCGCATAACCTGTCTGTCCACCTCTCTCCCCCTCTCCTCGTCTGCCACTCTCCTCGTCTTCCCCCTTCCCACGTTCTCACTTTCTCACTTTCCCACTGTCCTTCTTCACTGCGTACCGCCGGCCAGGATCTCCTGGAGGAACTCCACGGGTCTGTCCGAACCGGCGGCTTGGGCGAACAGGGCGAGGGCCTCCTGCCAGTCTCGTCCGGTCATCTCATAGATACCCTCGAATACATCCTGATAGCTGTTGTAACGGACGTTGACCAGCAGGAACGCGTTGTTCAAAGGGAACTCCGTGTACCCTTCGTAATCGGAGGGATTGTTCAGAAGGGGCAGGACGTCGGTGGCGAGGCGTTCGCGGGCCGACTGGAAGATCGGTTCCCGGGCGGCGATTTTCTCGGCTGAGGACAGGTCGCTTTCGTAGAGGGTGTTCAACTCCACTACGAGTTCCTGCAGAAAAGCGTTGAAGCGGTCCTCATCCTCATATTGGCGGACGGTCTGCTCAACGAGCGTTGCGTCGGGGCCGAATTCAGCCCGGAGGAACTCGAGGCCGGCGGTCCGGCCCACGAAGACCGCGAGGGACTCGCTGAAGGTCATGTCGTCGAGCTTGATGACGGTGTTGTGCAGAAGTTCATGCATCACGACGTCCGCCAGGAATCCATATTCCCGCCGGAGGAGGGGTGAGGCTACCGGGTCCGGAAGCACCCACAACGCGTAGGTATCGACCTCGTATAAGAACGTGTCGTAGCCAAGCCCGACGAGTCCCTCGCGCACGGTAATGGCCCGATCCAGGTCGAAAAAACCGAGGTAGGACATCGGGCCGACCACCGGGATATACCAGACGTACGGCTCGATGGCGTCTTTTCTGGAGCCGGAGAGGTTCCACGCCAGCCGCCCCTCGCCCAGGTTGACGAACGACTGGAAGTTATTGCCGACGTTAAGCCCGACCACTTGCCCGGCATAGTCCCTCGCTCGGATCAGAAAGGCAAGTTTCTCCCGCTCCTCGTCGCTCAGGGTGGGATCATCGAGGGCGAGTTCGATCGGCACCATGCGGCTGAGGAAATCGACCTCTCCCATGACCGCCGAGAAC
>CAZOIA010000278.1:0-6055 GCA_964579675.1 uncultured Planctomycetales bacterium
GGAAACACCTGGGGGCGGCGCCTTCCAATAAGCCGCCCAAAGTGTCATGCACCCGGGCGAGAGGAGCCGGGCGGCTGGCATGGGGATTTGACTTTCCTCCCGAGCAGGATCTAAATGGGTGGCAGGGCTCAACGTGTCACGACTCGACCAGATTCAACAGATGCTGCTGTCGGAGCCCGACGACGTGTTCCTGAATTTCGCTCTGGCGATGGAGCAGGTCAAGGCGGGGCATCTCGCCGAGGCCGCCGACCAGTTCGCCCGCGTCATCCAGCTCGATCCGCACCACACCGCAGCCTATTCTCAACGGGCCGGCACCCTGATCGCCCTCGGGCGGAAGGACGAGGCCAAGGCAGTCTTGAACGAAGGCATCGCAGCGGCCGGACGCACCGGCGACAAGCACGCCGCCGACCAGATGCGCCAGGCGATCTCACTACTGGGGTAACTCCCGAGAGCTTGCACCGAACTCATTGAGGAAACGGTCGGCCTCCTTGTAGTGCGGGAACGTCTGTTCCTCGACCCGGAACTCCCGGGTATGGGTGTGCTGGCGGGACCTCTGCCACTTGAAACCGTGCTTCTTGTGTAGCAGCTCGTGGTGCATGACGTGATCGATCACGAACGCCGGGACCTCGCGCTGATCGAGTAGGCTGCTCACGCTCACCTGGTCGCGGACGAAGTCGTAATGCCCGAACGCCGTGCCGGAGAGCGTCCGGGTCCAGGCCAATCTCGGGCGAGGCAGCCGGCCGCTGAAGTGCTCCCGGTTCACCCGGTCGAAGGCCTCGGCCAGATCGTGGGAGACGCCCCGCGTGTGTTCCACGATGCCGGCCGCGGTTTCCAGCTCGACCGCCACCGCCTGGAACGGCTCGGCCAGCATGGCGGCAACGACCGCGGGCCGGTGCCGCTTGCCGCCCAGCATGAGTCGGCCCAGAGCCTGCAGCGTTTCTTCATCGAACACGATCATCGGCGTGGCCAGGATGATCCGCGTGCCGTCGCCGAGCACCCGCCAGCGATACAGGTGGCTTGACGGTCGGTAGTGAACCAGCAGTGGGGGCTGCCAACCGGTTCGGGCGGCCGGCAACGCGCCGAGAATGGATTGTGCCCGGCGCACCGCTCGGGCGTAGCGGTTGAACGCGCCCTCATCGGCGAAGTAGCGAAACCACCCCACCAGGCTGCGGGCTTCGGGCTTGAGGTGCTCGGGCTGGACCTCGTCGCGCCGCATTGCGTGGTCCAGCCGGTCGGCGGTCCGGCTGATAACGCGGAGGGTGGCGGCGGCGTTGAATCGGCCCGCGTCCAGACTCAGAGCGATGTCGTTGAGCACGCCGTCCAGAAACGCCCGCAGGCCAGCGTACGTGACCGACTCGGGCTGAGCGACCGGGTGCTGATCCGGGTCCGCGGGAACGTCCAGGAGTTGGACCTGCCCGAGATCAGCCTGCTTGAGGAATTCGTAGGCCCGGCGCGAGGGGGCGGGCAGATCGCGCGGCAAGGCGTTGTTCCGGCTCAGGATGGCCTCGATCTGGCGAAGGGATTCCTGCCGTCTGCGTCCCAGGGCGTCGAGTTGGGCCGGGAGCATTGGGGCACTTAATGCTTGCCGGATCCGGTTGGCCTCCCGCACGATGCCCTTCACCCGAAGCTGACGCACGTCGCCTCCTTGCTGAATCGCCATCGCTACTCAGCGGCAGATGGCTCCAAGGGTGACCACGATAACATTGTAAAAGCAATGGCAACCGGCTGCGATACCGAATCCGCGGTAGAAGAACAAACCGGCGAGATAGAGGCCAGCCGCGGTTCGAAACACAAAGTCCCCCGAGTCGAAGGGCTCGGCCCCGAGGGGAAGGTGGTGCTGGGCCGCGAAGATGACCGCCGACGCGATGATGACGAGCACGGTTGACGGCGACCGGGGAAGTTTGCACAGGTCCACGAGCAGCATGTGCAACACGTTCATGCAGATGAACCGGAATACGAGTTCCTCATAGATGCCGGCCCCGAAGCTCCGGATCACCTGATCGATCCAGAGGCCATGTCCGGCGATTACGCCCGCCATACTCGCCGTATGGAGCACACGCCCGAAGACGAACAGCGGCAACGTCCAGATGAGGCTCTCCCCGAGCATGCCGGGCAGAACCCATACGTCGAATTTCCACGGGTGCCGGGCTACGAAGTGGCAGGCGAGCAGGATCGCGATCGCCAGCAGACCGGGAAGAAACCAGAAACCCTTTGCTCCGAAGACGTTGACCATCCGCTCGACCAGATAGGCCGCAACAAGGTCGGTCGAAGCGCTCGCCAGGGTGCCGTGACGCAAGTAGGTCCCGACCTCGAAGGCGATCAACATGGGCAGTATGAATACCAGGCTCGGCCAGAACCGCTGCGTCACGTGGTAGTAGTGCTGCCCGAGGACCGAATCAGGCGACGGCAGGAAGCTGAAGTCGTGCTTCCGGCCGGTTCGGGTTGTCGTGCGGGGGCTGGCTTTTCTGGTCATCCTCGGCGATTATCGCCGACCGCAGCCCGGTGGCAATGGCGCTTGGAAGCGAGCTCGAAACGGAGCATAATGATCGTCGTCCATTGTGCCTGGCCCTAAAGCGAGATCGGTCGGAATGAGTGTGGTTGCTGATGTCTCGGTCGGTGCACTGCTCAGGATGGAGGGTGTCAACCGGATCTTCCGCATGGGCGAGGTGGAGGTGCCCGCCCTTGTGGCCATCGATCTGGTAATCGATGCGGGTGAGTTTCTGGTGATCCTCGGCCCATCAGGTTCGGGCAAGAGCACGCTGTTGAACCTGATCGGTGGCATAGATCGGCCAACCAGCGGCCACATCTGGTACCGCGACACCGACCTGGCCGGGCTCGATGAGGCGGCGCTCACCGATTACCGCCGCAAGAAGGTGGGTTTCATCTTTCAATTCTATAACCTGGTGCCGACGTTGAACGCTTACGAGAACGTGGAGGTGGCGACGGAGCTGGCGGCCGACCCGGTTGATCCGGCCGAGGCCTTGGCGATGGTCGAGTTGGCCGATCGGGCGGAGCATTTTCCCGCCCATCTCTCCGGCGGGGAGCAGCAACGGGTCGCAATTGCCCGGGCCCTGGCCAAGCGACCGCAATTGCTGCTCGCGGACGAACCGACCGGAGCCCTGGACCTGACCACCGCCCGGAGCGTTCTGTCGATCCTCCAGCAGCTCAACAAGCAGCAGGGCCTGACGATCATACTCATCACACACAACCCGGCCATCGCCGCGATTGCCCAACGCACGGTTCGCCTGGTCAGCGGCCGGGTGGCCGAGACGCGGGCCAACGAGAATCCCATCCCTGCCCAGGAGATCACCTGGTAGCCGGCGAGCGCCGACGCCAGGGGTGAGACAACAACCATCAGGACCGATAAATCGCGGTGAGGATCCGTCTGTCGCCAGGGCTTCTTTGCAGGAGCCGACCCAGGACAGTAGTATCCTGCCGATCGTTACCAGGCTCCGTGGCTGCTTTGATACTCCGGGTGACCAGATGGATCTGCAATTGGCGGGTATGCCGGCGCTGGTGTTCGGGGGCGGCGGAGGGATTGGCGCGCGGATCGCGCGGGTGTTGGCGGCCGAGGGAGCAGCCGTCGCGGTTGCGGACCGGGCGAGCGAGCCGGCCCGCACGGTGGCCGCCGGTTTGGGCGCCGGCGCAATCGCCATCGGCTGTGACCTTCGCGAGCGGGTGCAGGTCGAAGCCGCCGTTGATGAGACGGTGCGGGCCTTCGGGTCGCTGCGGATCGTCGTGCAGGCGGTCGGGCTGACGTTGCCGAACTACTTGCCGGACCTCACCGACCGCGACGTGGACGTCACCTTCGATGTGAATATGCGGGGATCATTGTGGGTGGCCCGGGCGGCGGTGGGGCCGATGAAAGCGGCGGGTTACGGCCGACTCGTCTTTATCGGATCGGTCAGCGGGATGAAAGGCTCGGCGGGCCTGGCGGTGTATTCCGCCAGCAAGTTCTTCCTGCGGGGCCTTGCCCACGCGGCCGGGCTCGAACTCGGGCCGGCCGGGGTCACCGCGAACGTGATCTGCCCCACCGACGTCTATCCCGAGGGCGAAGAGCCGGCCATGAGCTGGCGAGACGAAACCCTCGTGAAGATCAGTTGCGAGAAGGAGGACGCAGCCGATCTGGAGACGCTGATACGGAAGCGCATCGCCAGGAACCCCATGCGTCGCAGTTGCACCGCCGACGACATCGCGAACCTGACCGCATTTCTCTGCTCGCCGCTCGCCGGGTTCATCAATGCCCAAACCATCGGGCTCAACGGCGGGGCGCTGCCCACCTGAGCACACGGACCGGGGCCATCAGCGGGCTTTCGTGTTCAATTGCTCGTACCGGCAGCGGAACCTCTCGAGCGACTCGTGGAATCGAGGATTGTCCTTGGCTGCCCGGCAGAACTCGTCGGTGAGTTCAGTCACTTGCGTCAGGAGCCTCTTGGGCGCGCGGGCCGGTCTTCGCACCAGCACGTACTGGGCCAGAAGAGGGAAGGTCAATGAGGCACAGGAGTAGACGGTGACGTTGTTGACCAGCGCGCTGCGGACCTTGCCCCAGCTTCTGGCCTCGGCGATGGTGGCTCCACTCAGCCCGCCCCAGTGGGGGGCATCGGTTGTCAACTGAATCACGTAATCGTGCCCGGCCGCCGCGTCGTCCATGAAGATCTGATGCAGCGTGGGCTGGGTCTGGAAATAGAAGTTCTTGGGTGACCCGCCGCCGACCACCACCACCCCGTTCTTGCTTGCCGCTCGGACTATCGCCGCCGTCTCGATCACGTCCCGGAGCGGATCCAGTTGAACGGGTTGACCGAACAGATGCGGCACGGTCAGGTTCATTGCGATGGATGAATCGCCGGGCGACGGCGTGTAGATGGGCACATCGTATTCCGCAGCGGTGGCCAGCATGGACCATTCGGGGCGGGTTGCAGCCTGCTTGACCTCCAGCCCCAGCGCGTGATGGAAGGCCGCGGTTGAGAACGGCCTGGCAAGGTCCATGCGCTCCACCGCTTCGAGGATGATCCGGTCGGTGGCCATCAGGGTGTCTGTGTCCTCGATGAACACGTCGTAGATGCGGGCGATCCCGGTGTCGGCCAACTCGTCGTCGTCCACGGAGAAATGGCCCTGCATCATCGGCTGCTCGAACGGGCGGTGCATGTCGTGATAGAGGTTCGCCCCGGTCGAGATGATGCAATCGACGAACCCGGCACGGATCAGTGAATTGATCACCCCGCTCATGCCGATCGGTGTCATGGCCCCGGCCAGCGTCAGGCAGACGGTCGTGTCTTCGCTGAGCATCTGGCTATACAGCCGGGCCGCCTCCGCCAGGCGACGCGCGTTGAAGCCCGACCGTGCGTAGACGTTGTCGATCAGATCCGCGACCTGCCTGGCTTGGTCCAGCTCAAGCGGGTCGATCATGGGCAGCTTCATGTCGTGGGCGGATTTCGGCACGGGCTGGCCCGGGGACGTGCCCGCAGACCCCTGATTCGGATGCGTCATGTTGATGCTCCTCGGGCCCGAATGGCGAACGAATACGGGCCCACAGGATAGACGTTCGACTGCGATTGCTCAAACTCAGCGATTCTTTTGCCCGAGAGGCGCCGGCTTCGGCTTGCGCGGCGTGTCCACCGCGCGGCGTCGTCCGCTGCCATCCAGCGGCCGCGCGGGCTGAAGCTCGCGGCTCCTTGGCGTCGCGGACGTCTCTGTGCGAGGTGCTGGTCAGATTGAAGGAATTGCGAAGGCTCGGTGGGGCGGATTGGCCTCAGACCCGTTGGATCTGCGCGAGGCTGTCGTGCCGGCGGTTGTACGCGCGCCCCCAGTCCGGTTGCATCGTACCACCCGGCGGCCGTTTCCTGTATTGCGTATGACAGCCGCCCGCCGCGCAAAAAAGAGGATCCGAGCTCGCCGTTACCCGGACCCTCCAAGCCAGGCTGCCCGCTCTTCAGAGCGGAGACTCACAGCCTCATGGGGTTCTATCGATCCGCGCAGGGGGCAGCTTGATTTGTTTCCGGAGCGTTTTCGGACGTTCGAGACGAAAAGCTGCCAGATCGGAAAGGGAAGATGGGTA
>CAZOIA010000279.1:0-6037 GCA_964579675.1 uncultured Planctomycetales bacterium
TCCTGTGCCCGGCCTGTCAGAGGGAGAGGAAGGAGAAGGAGTCGGATAAGACCGGGGCAGGTCCGGACCAGTTGGACTCGCTGCCCCTGGTGTCGGACGACTCCGGGGCAACCGGCAGGCCGGAGGAATCGTCAGGCGGCGGCCTCCCGGGTCTCAGCGCTGCCGAAGCGGTGGGTCAGGAGGGCCAAGCCCACCCGCGATCACCGAGCACCCCGGGTGCCGGAGCGAGGCGCCTCCGCACCTTCCACGCCAGGTTGTCCGAGGGGGCCGTCCGCCATCTCGACGAGCAGGTCAACGCCTGGCTGGAGAGCCACCCGGAGATCGAGATCAAGTTCGCCAACACCACGGTCGGCGTGTGGGAAGCCAAGCACGCCGAGCCGAATCTGATCGTGATGATCTTCTACTGATCGCCTGCGCTCGAAACGAATCGGATTCCCAATTACAATCCGCGGAGGTGGTTGCTCTTCGACGGGCCGGTGAGGTCAGAGAAGGGTGGCGGCCCCCGGACGACGCGCGGCTTGCCGCAGGAGTGTTGTGGAATGGCTCCTCCCGATACCGTCCAGGTCGAACCGTCGGGCTCGGGCGACGTGACCCAGCAACTGCGCGACCGGCTCGTTGGCTCTGACGGCAGGTTTCTGGCTGAATGGATCGACTCGCTGCCGTCGGGCGAAATCGTGCGTGCGTTTTTCCACCTGTCGGCGGAAGAACAGGCCCAGCTCCTGCACATCCTGGACCCTGAAGACGCGGCCGACCTGATCGACGACCTTCCGGACGAGCAATCGGCCGATCTGCTCGAGGAGATGCCACCCGACGAGGCGGCGGCGATCGTCGAGGAGTTGGACAGCGACGACCGGGCCGACGTCCTGGGCGAGATGGAGGAGGAAGGGGCCGAGGCGATCCTGGAGGCGCTGCCCCCGGAGGAGGCGGAAGAGGCCCGCCAGTTGCTCGCGTACGAGAGCGACACCGCCGGCGGGGTGATGATCAAGGAGTACGTCGCGTACAAGCTGGGCACGACGGTGGGCAAGGTGCTCGACGACCTGCGCCAGCACCACGACGAGTACTCCCACTACGACGTCCGGTACTTCTACGTGACCGACCAGGCCGGCGTGCTGAAAGGGGTGCTTCGCCTCCGGGACATGGTCCTCTCTTCCCGGCAACGCCCGATCGACGAAGTGATGATCACTGACCCGACGATGGTGCACGTGGGCCTGGACCTGAGCACGCTGCAGCAGATGTTCGAAACGCACAGCTACTCGGGGTTGCCGGTGGTGGACAAGTCGGGCCGACTGCTTGGGGTGGTGATCGAAAAAGAGGTGGCCGAGGCCGCACGCAAGAATGCAAACCGGACCATGCTCAAGTTGGCCGGGATCTTCGGCGGCGAAGAACTGCGCTCCATGCCCCTGCTGCAGCGGGTGGGCCGGCGCCTGTCCTGGCTGCTTATCATTCTGATACTGAGTGTATGTGCGGCCAGCGTCATCCATTTCTTCGAGGGAACGCTGGAGAAGATGATCGCGCTGACCATGTTCCTGCCCGTGGTGGCCGGCATGAGCGGCTGCTCGGGCAACCAGGCCGTCGCGCTTTCGCTACGGGAACTCGCCCTCGGTACGGTTAAGCCTTGGGACGTCATCCACGTCCTGGCCAAGGAAATGAAGGTGGGCCTTTTCAATGGGATCGTGCTCGGAGTGGTGCTCGGCGTGATCGGTTACGTCTGGAAGGGCAGGTACGATCTGGGTATCATTATCGGATCAGCACTGGCCCTCAACACGGTGATCTCGGTCTGCCTGGGAGGAGCGTTGCCTTTGCTGCTGAAAGGGCTTCGGATCGATCCCGCGATTGCCTCGTCACCGATTCTGACTACCGTGGCGGATACGGGCGGCTTCTTGATGGTATTGAGTTTCGCCGCCTTGATGATGGGCTGAGGGAGCCTGCGGACATGACGCCAAGCGCGGACAGGACACCGGTGCGAACGGGCGCTCCGATTGCCGGATCCGGTTCGGCGGATAACGTCTCGTGTTTCCGGCCCGCCCGGCATCCGCTGGGTCCGCTGGTCAGTATCGTGGCGCTGGACCGTCCGGTGATCGGCCGGCTGTACGCCGCCGGGGCCGCCGCAGCGGCCGGAGTCCTGCTGTTCATCGCCGCCGGTCTCGCCCCCAACGGGCGCCACCTGGGCACGCACCGGCAACTCGGCCTGCCGCCTTGCGGCTTCGTCACCATGACCGGGTTGCCGTGTCCGACCTGCGGCATGACCACCGCTTTCGCATATACCGTCCACGGGCAGTTCGTCGAGGCGATCCGGTCCCAACCGGTCGGGTTCCTCCTGGCTACTGCCACCGCCGGGCTGGGGATCGTCGCTGCATTGGCCGCGCTGACCGGGCGACGACCGGTGGTCAACTGGTACCGTGTCAACCCGACGAGCCTTGTCTGGTGGGTGGCGGGCTTGGCGGTCGCGTCCTGGGCCGCCAAGATCCTGCTCGGGCTCGCGGACGGGTCCCTGCCGGCGAAGTAACGTTCGATCTTCTTGACGGGTGTGGAGAGGTCGCATGTTGAATCGATTGCGCCGGTCAACGAGGCCGCCGACACAATGGCTCCTCTGGCTCCTGATCGCCAGCGCCCCCCTGGTCTCAGGTTGCGGTCTGGCCAAGGCCATCATCATGCAGACGGCGCCCACGACCGAGAAAGTCCCCGCCGAGTTCAACCGCCTGACCGGGAAAAGGGTACTCGTTTACGTATGGGTCCGTCCCGAGATCAAGTGGGCTTATGGGATGGTGCGCCTCGACCTGGCGAGCTATCTCTCGGAATACCTCGCGGAGAACGTCAAGGACGTCACGGTCGTTGACTACCGCCGCGTCGAGTCCTATCTCGAAAAGGCTAAGACCTCCGATGTGAATCCGGTTGAACTCGGCCGCCATTTCAGTGCGGACATGGTCGTGCACCTGTCCGTCTATCGGGTCAGCTTGCGAGATCCGGGACTGGCCCACTTCTACCGGGGCCGGATCGGCGCATCGGTGGAGGTCCATGACCTGAGCCGACCCGACGAGCCCCCGGAGCGAATCCCGCTCGGGGACGTGGAGGTGGCGGTGCCCGAAGAAGGGCCAATCGGCCTGACAAACGTTACCCCGGCTGAGGTCCGCCAGAGGACCTACTACGTTTTCACCGAAAGAGTCGGGCGAAAGTTCCATGAGTACGAACGCGAGGTGGACTGATGGGGCGCCCGAGCAACTTGCGAAGCCTTGGTCTCGTTGCCGGGCTGCTCACGGCAACAACCGGATGCGGGCCCCAGGTCGGGGCATGGCTGTACACGCTCGGTCTGGTTCCGGATGAGAAAGTCGCCGCAGAATACAAACTCCCGGACGGACCCGTGTTGATCCTCGTCGACGACAACCAGGGCCTGGTTCAACCACCCCTGGCCCGGCGGGCGCTGGTCGAGGCACTGGGCGAGGAATTGAAAAAACACAACGCCGCCGGAGAGGTCACGACCAATGAGGAACTGGCCCGGCTCCGGCGGTCGGCTCCGGACTTCGATGAACTCAGCATCCGTCAGGTCGGCCGGCGGGCCAATGCGGACACCGTGTTGTGGATCAACGTGGAGGACTTCTCCGTCGAGGATGATCTGGAACTGCTGGCCTCGCCGGCCCGGTTCGTCGTCAGATTGAAGGTGTTCAACGCCCGGGCCGATGACAAGCGGGACCTCAGGCTTTGGCCTCGGGAGCGGGAGGGGCGATTCGTTACCATTACGGTCAGCCCGCACGATATCCGCGAGTGCAAGAAGATGGCCGACGTACACCGGAAGATCGCAGCCGTCATGGCGAACAAGACCGCCAGACTGTTCTACGATCATACAATCGAACGGTGACGGTGGCCTGGGTTGGAGAATCGCGTCCGGTGACACCCTCGGAGTGCATGGTACTGCTGGGACTCGGCGAGGCGGCCTCCCTCGACGAGATCAAGCGGGCGTACCGCCGCCTCGCCCAGCAACTTCATCCCGACAAGCACGGGGGAGACGACGTTGCCCGGCGACGGTTCGTCGAAGTATCGGACGCCTATCGCACGTTGGCCAGGGCGGCCCAAGCAGTGGAGCGGGGCAAGGACGTGGGGACGTGCCGGGAGTGCGGCCAGTTCGGCGAGGTGGCGAGCGGCCCAGATGGGCGCCCCCGCTGCCGGGGCTGCGTTTTCCGGCCCGTCGGAGGTCGGCTGTTGCCCTTTCCCGTGCTGGTCGTGGCCAAATGTGTGAGCACGTTCGTGCTGCTCGCCGCCGGGAGCTACCTGCTGACCGCGGCCATCTCGACGGGCAGGCAGGCCTATGCCGCCGGAGCTTTCCTGGCCGGGCTGCTCGGCCTGGCGGCCCTGGCCCACACCTGCGTGACCGTGGTCCACTGTCTGCATCCCCGCGAACGGACTGTCCAACGAAAGCAACGAGTCAACAGACTCTGATGGAAATCGCGAATCCGCGGGCGACTGTTCATACCGACGCCGGATTGAGAACCGTCAAGCCTTCCTGCTCCGCGGCGCCGTTCAGTTCCTGATCGGCTGAGACAAGCGTCAGCCCATCCTCCTTTCCACGCTCCCCACGCGCAAGCAAGGCGCAGGCTAGTTGAATCGCGTCGGCTGCCCGCAGGCCGTGTTCGCGCACCAGACTGATCGCCCGAGACATCGTAGCGCCACCCAATTCAATGATCTGGAAGACGGCAGTGTCCTCGTCAAGCAGCCGGAGAGCGGTATGCAGCGCCTGTTCACCAATCTCGCCATGGCGGGATCGCCTGACAAGCGCCGATGCCACCTCTACGACAGACAGGCGCGAGATGACGACCCCGCCCGTCGGCACGGACTCCAACAAGCTCAGCATGTACGGGCTCCCCGATTCTGCCACGTAGAGCTTAGCCATGGCAGAGGTGTCCAGGTAATACATCCTGCTGGAGTTCAACGGCGTTCCCGTATGATCTGTTCGGAAAGTGGTTCACTGCCCGGCGGCAGCTTTATGCGGAAACTCCACCACGCCTTTTCGGTAAGCAAGCGGTGAATCAACTTGTCGTATTCCTCCTCAAGTGACTGTCGTTTGCGTGCGCGTGCGACCAGCTCAAGGAGATCAGAGTCTAGGGCAACGGCTGAATCACCAGCGGGCTGCGGTTGCGGGCCGTCCAAATCAATGTGACCATTCGAGCGAAGTTGTTCGACCACAAGCTTGCGGAATAGGAACAACGTCGGCCTGAGCAGATCGGTCTTCGTCTCATCGCCCTCGTAGCATAATTGCTCACCCTGAATCTTGTCTCCGTGAACGTACCCGTGCCGGGCTTGATACATTTCGTGTATGACTAACGCAACGGGGCTTATGGGGTATTCTTTCTCTTTTCGATTCCGAGCCGTTTTGCTCTTCGCAACCAAGCTGGGATCGTGACAGCCAAGCCTGTCAACTGTGTCCCTGATGCACTTCTGATTTACGTCACCTTTTCGGGGATGGCATAGCGTCTCAAGGGCAGCAACGGCGAGTATACACTTCTTTGCGGTCACCGCGGATCCCACAAGCAAGTCGGAGTACGCCGTCAGGGCTCCGTTCATGAGCTCGATGGATCGGACAAGCTGAAGAGCCCCGACTTCACCCGGCTCGGCTGCAAGCTTATCAATTACACGCCCCAAGCCTTCCAGTAGATTCTCGTCCCACCGGATCTTGTTCGCTTCGGCTGCGCTCTCAACGGGCCAATACAGCAGCGGACACGGGTCAGTCGCATCGACAAGCGAAAGCGAGCGCGGCGTATGGGAAATGACCTCACCGCTCCGGCTTGGCGCAAGCGGCGACAAGTGGAAATACTCTGTGAACGCAAGGGCCGGCCAAGTGCGGTTCTTAAGCTTGTGCTTGCGCCCCGCACAAACGGCGGCGAAGGCGAGACAATCCACTGCCGCCTTAGCAAGCGGCTGATTAACGTCATCGGGACTTGTCCCCGTTCTTTGAACGAAGACCACTTGCTGGCATGCAGATGCGCCCCTGTATTTCGCGTACGAATTAGCCAACTGGCCATACGCCTTGGCGCCAGCCTTGTCATCG
>CAZOIA010000280.1:0-5960 GCA_964579675.1 uncultured Planctomycetales bacterium
GCCGGCTACCGGCTCGATGCTTCGAGGATCGTCACACCAACAATCTGGTCGCCTCGGCGATGCACGATGATCCCGTCATCACGCATCTCGCTGTCTGTCGCCCGTTGCGGGCGCCGGAAGCTGAGGTAGACCACATCGGCCTGAGCGTCATAGTCGATCCACATGCTCGCCTGCGGCAAGTCGATAAGCCTGGGTACAGCTTGGAGGATACGAGAGATGTCTTTCTTGCGCAGCGTTGCTAGGGCCATATCTTGTTACTCTTTCGTGGCTTGGTCGTGAAGAACGCCGTAATCACGAAACCATCATCTTTCCCGAGTTCCTTGTAGACAACCGCCAGGTACCGCTTGCGCCCGTAACCCCTCCAGGCGACCAGCGAACCGCGATAGCCTCGTGTTACCCAATCCGGGTCCGCGACCGCGGCCAGCACTTCGTTCAGCCGGCCGGCCAACTCGTCTCGGGCCTCCACGATGTGCAGCCATCGTTCGGCCGTGAGACGGATCGGAACCCCTCGCACGGAGCTCACAGTGTACATCATATCATCTTTCTACCAGACTGCGATCGATTCGTCACCTTCCCAAGCTTCCGCGAGCAACCGGGTCGTCTGCGTCGGCAGGCGCGGAGGTAGCCATGCTCCCGCAACGCTCGAGCATACCGCAGTGCTCATCGTCCGCGTTTGCGTCAGCGGAGCTGAAAGCGTATTCTGCCGCCCATGGTGATACATGCGATGGTTCTGGCGTGTCTGCTTGCCCCCGCTGGTGCGGGTGACAAGGGCCAGGTCGCCCCGCCGTCGGCGGTGTTATCGACGTTGCGGTCCGGTCATCCGCGTTTGATCGTGCTGGACGAGGATCTTGCCCGGGTTCGCCGGCTGATTGAGACCGATACGGCGGTGGGCAAGCTCCGTGACGAGCTTCGCCGGTCGGCGGAGAAGATGCTCGATCAGCCTACGGTGACCCACGAGCTGATCGGCCCGCGGTTGCTGCACCAGTCCCGGCGGTGCTTGCAGCGGGTGTACACGCTGGCGGCCATGTACCGACTCGACGGGGACCGCCGGTTCGCGCAGCGGGCGGAGCGGGAAATGCTGGCCGCGGCCGCCTTTGACGATTGGAACCCGTCGCACTTTCTGGACACGGCCGAGATGTCCCACGCGCTGGGCGTGGGATACGACTGGCTCTATGACTTCCTGTCGCCCGAGAGCCGGGCCGCGATCCGAACCGCCATTCTCGAGAAGGGGCTCAAGCCTGGACTCGATGCCTATCGCAAGCAGATGTGGTGGATCAGTTGCGGGCACAACTGGAACCAGGTATGCAACGGCGGGCTGACGATCGGAGCGCTGGCGATCGCGGACGCCGAGCCGGAGGCGGCCGCCGCTGTCGTCTCGAAGGCGTCCGAACTGATCCGGCGACCGACCGCCCGGCTCGCCCCGGACGGCGGATGGGACGAGGGGCCGGGATACTGGAACTACGCCATGTCGTACACGGCCTACTATCTGGCCGCGGTTCGCACGGCGCTGGGCACCGACTTCGGGTTGCACGCCAGCGACGGGCTGGCGGAGACGGGCCGGTTCCGCATCTACTCGATCGGGCCGACGCGGCTCACGTTCAACTATGCCGACGCCGGTGCCGGGGCGGGCAACGCTCCCCAGATGTTCTTCTTCGCCCGGCTTTTCGACCGCCCGGTCTACGCCTGGCACCAGCGCCGCTTCCGCACCGGTGTCAGCGCGCTCGATCTGCTCTGGTATGATCCGCGGGGCACCGACGCCGAGGGCACCAGCCTGCCGCTCGACGCGCACTTCAAGAACGTGGATGTCGTTTTCTTCCGCAGCGCGTGGGATGACCCCGATGCCCTGTTTGTCGGGTTCAAAGGCGGGGACAACCGGGCGAATCACAGCCATCTCGACCTTGGCACGTTCGTGCTCGACGCGCTCGGCAAGCGGTGGGCACTCGATCTCGGTCCGGATGATTACAACATGCCGGGCTACTTCGGCGCCAAGCGGTGGACGTATTACCGGCTGCGGACCGAGGGCCAGAACACGCTGGTCATCAATAGCGAAAACCAGGAGCCCAAGGCCAAGGCGCCGATCATCGCCTACGACTCAACGCCGGCGACGTCGTTCGCCGTTGCCGACTTGTCCGCCGCCTACGCCAGGCACGCCCGCCGGGTCCGCCGCGGCATCGCGGTGCTCGATCGGAAACGCGTGCTCGTGCAGGATGAGATCGAAGCAGACACCGCGCTTGACGTCCAGTGGACGCTGCATACGAGCGCCGACGTCCGGGTCGCCGACAGTGTGGCCACGCTATCGTTGGGGGACAAGCGGCTCCGGGTTCGCGTCGTCGAACCGGCGGACGGCTCCTGGGTTGTCCAGCCCCTAGATCTCAAATCGCCGCAGCGCCCCGCCAAGAACGTCCGCAAGCTTGTTCTTCGCCTGCACCCGCCACCACTGCAAACCCGCATCGCGGTGCTCCTATCACCGGTCGATACCGGCCAGGAAGCCGATGAGCGTGTAGACCTCCGGCCTCTGGCTGAGTGGTAAGCCGAGCCGAGTGCCTCATAACCCGGACATCTTGCTGAGAGGCCGCCAGCGCTTTTATCGGACGTGCTGCGGGGGCTCAAGTCGCCCCGCGAATTGTCCGATAAACGAGAGTCTGTAGTGCGCGCACGCCGCTCTTGAGGATCCCGGGGGAGTCCGCATCTTGTATGGCAGACGTTCTCGATCAATCTGAAGTTGACGCCTTGCTGTCGGCCGTTGACGCGGGGGTGACTGAAACCGCCGAGCCGGAGGTCTTCACCCGGACCCGGGCCAAGCAACAGGAAGTCCGTACTTACGACTTCAAGCGCCCCGAGCGGGTCAGCAAGGACCAGATGCGCTCCCTGGAGGCGATTCACGAGGGGTTCGCCAGGAACTTCGGAGCGTCGTTGTCCGCGTTCCTCCGGACCATCATTGAAGTCCGGGTCGCGACGATCGAGCAGTTGACCTACAGCGAGTTCATCCATTCGCTGCCGAACCCCACCTGTTTCAACCTTCTCAACGCGATGCCGCTGGAAGGGCAGTTGTGCCTGGAGATCAGCCCGCTGATCATCTACCCGATCATCGACCGCCTGTTGGGCGGATCGAACGCCGAGCTGTTCATACCACAGCGGCCGCTCACCCTCATCGAATGGCGGCTGGTCGAGCGTATCACGAGCCGGGCGGTGGCCACGCTGACCGAGGTCTGGTCGAGCCTGGTCGACGTGAAGTTCGAACTGGCGGAAACCGAATCGAACCCGCACCTGGTTCAGATCGTCGCCCCCAACGAAGTCGTGGTGGTGATCGGTCTCGAACTCAAGATGGGAACCCGGGCGGGGACCATGACCCTTTGCGTGCCGTTCAACGTCATCGAACCGGTAATGGGCAAACTGGCCACGCAGAGCTGGCTCGCCTATCAGCGCAAGGCGTCCAGTCAGCAGCAGAAGGATAAAATAACCACCCATTTGAAGTTGGCGGAAGTGGGGATTCGGGCCTTTTTGGCTGAGACCACGATCACCGTCAATGACCTGCTAAACCTTCAGCCCGGGGACGTCATCCCGACGGGCAAGCCCGCCGATTCCGAGCTGGTGCTCCAGGTGGAGAACCGCAGCAAGTTCGCGGGCCGGCTCTACCAGTGCAAGGGGGTCCGCACGCTTCGGGTAACCCGGCCGGTCGATCCGGACGAGGCTCTGTGATTGGCGATTCGCACCTCTTCGCTCTCTCGCCTTCGCTCATTCTCACCTTCACCTCTGTCTACTCTCCAGGTGTCTGGGTCTGTCCATCTCTCCATCTCTCCTTCTGTCTCTCTGTCCTCTTGCCCTCCCGCCCGGCATCCCTCGCCGGCTGCCGCCCGCCCGGGGGTTCGATCCGGGCCCTACCGGGCACGTCCCGTCGCGGCATGGTCGAATCTCACCGGTAGGTAAATGTCAGGCTGTACTTGAGTGAAACAGCAGCCTGTGGTAAGCTTGGTGAGTTGCGGAGCCACAATATGTACGTACGTCCCGATATTCCGGTGGTGACCGGCGCTCCGCCAACGTTGAGTTTGCGCGTGTCGTTCCCGGGTCCGATCCGGGCTCTGTGAGCCCGGTGCCCCTTCGCGGCGTGAGGTTTACCCGTCCGAGGAAACACCGGCCTCACAGAGGCCGGCTCTGATCGCGTCGGAATCGCAGAGGCCGGCTCTGATCGCGCCGGAATCGGCTCTGACCGTGTCAGAAGCGGCTCTGATCGCGTCGGAGGTCGCTATACACGTGCGGCGTCAGAGACGCCGGCTCGGCAAACCCGTAGCCCTGGCAGTGGCGAGCCACCAGTTGCGCCGCGGGACGCTAGCGACCCGAAGCGAGGTCGCGATAGCGGGGCGCTGTTCGCCTCCGTCGCAGGAGAGAGTGCTTGCATTAAGTGGTCGCGTTGGCCAAGGAGAACCAGGGATGCACATAACGGGCCACCTTGCGGTTTGCTGGGGCTTGGCCGGGGCGTATCTTGTCTCGCCGGCGGTGGCGGCGCCCGATTACTGGGACCCCCGGCTCAGCGACCTGGGGGTCTGCTACTTCGAGGCCGACGTTCCCCAAGGCACCTGGTATTGGAAGCTGATCAGCGGGGCGTTCGAAGACGAGACTCAGTCCGGAGGCACTCATCACATTTACTACAAGTGTCTGGACGAGTCCGGTCAACCCATTGAACACCAGAGATGTTGGGCCGGGTGGCCCAGTATCGATCTGGCGGGGCCGTGCCCGGGCGTCCCGGACCCACCAGCCAATCAGATTGAACACTTCACCAAAGGTCCGGGGTTTGATGACTACTGGGGCAATTTCGGGATGGCCGGCGGATGGTGCCCTTATTGGCCCACGGGGCCACACGGCCCATACGGTGCCTGGGTGGGGGATGCCCCCAGCGACGAGGTGTGGGGCATGGGCCTGCCGTGCAACCTGCACGTCAACTACCGGTACTACTGGCAATGGACGTCGGCGGCCCCCCCGCCTGACCCGGAAATCTCCCGCTCGCCCGGCAGCTTCACCCGGAGAGTGGCCCAGGGTGAGAACCTGTCCAGGAATACGTTCGACGTGTGGAACTCCGGCGGTGGCGTGCTGAACTACTCGATCACCGACGATTCCGACTGGCTGAGCGTCAATCCCGCCAGCGGCACCAGCACCGGCGAGGTCGACACGATCACGATCGATTACAGCACGGCCGGGCTCGATTTGGGTACGTACCACGCCACGATCGGAATCGCCGATCCGGGTGCCGTCAACTCTCCGCAAACGGTTGCGGTCACGGTGACGGTCCAGGCTCTCGTCGTTCCTGGCGATTTCGACGGCGACGGCGACGTGGATCAAGAGGACTTCGGCCATTTCCAGGCATGCCTGACCGGCGCGGGCATCCCCCAGAACGACCCCGCCTGCGCCGACGCGAAACTGGACGAGGACGTGGATGTGGACCAGTATGATTTTGGGATTTTCGAGGATTGCATGAGCGGCCCCGCCGTGCCCGGCGATCCGAACTGTGCAGCGGATTAGTGCTCGAGACCAGGGCCGGCCGGCTGAATCAGTAGACAAGTCGCCCGGGGAGATCGGAACTCGGATTCGGTTCGGATGGGAGGAATAACCGTGCGCGCCTCCATTATCAATGGGAATGCCGCGTTGGCAGCACCGGTCTGGACGCCCAAACCAGCCCGCGCGAGAGCCGGATACAGGCTCGCTTCCTTGGGGCTGGTGGTGGCCTGCAGTGTCTCGCCGGCGTTGGCGGTACCGGACTACTGGGATCCGCGGCTCGACGACATCTGCGATCTGGCACTGATCGACGTCGCTTCGCAGGTCCCGCCCGGGCAGGGCTACTGGCGTCTGGTCGAAGCCCGGTTTGAGAACGAAAGTCAATCGGGCGGTAACCACCACATTTACTACAAGTGCCTGGACATCGACGGCCTCCCGATCGAAGGACAGATGTTCTTCAAGTCCTGGCCCTA
>CAZOIA010000281.1:0-5917 GCA_964579675.1 uncultured Planctomycetales bacterium
AACATGGCCGGTTTTCACCTGCCCGCTCCTGGCCGGTTTTGCCTGCCCGGCGACAACACGGAGAACTTGGCAAGGGCAATGCCAACCAGAGCCTTCCGGTAATAGCCAATGCTTACATCCAGCATGAGAAGAGGCGGGTAAGGCTGGAAGGGGCTAGACGCGCAAAAGGGACTGTCAGCTTAAGAGTGTTTGACGACAATCGCAGGCAGGTCGTTTCTATCCTACGGTGGTGCAAGGAACGCTACGGCGCCCGGTTGGGTAGAACACCTCTCGACCAGCTCCTGACGGCGACCGACTATGAGTCCATGATGCTTTCCTTTGTGACGCGACTGAGCGATTCACAGGTCAACAAACACCGCCAGCGATTCTGGGAAATCGTTCGCTTCGCACGGCGTGCCCCTTTCAGCGTTCGGCTACCCTTCAGCCCAGAGGATGTGAGGAAGTTTGGCGGCACCGAGATACGGAAGCAGCGCAGCATCCCCACAGTTAAAATGATCCAGGGGATCCTCGAGGCTGGCACGATCAGGGAACGACTGTGGATATGGATGGGGTTGGGCTTAGGATTCGGCAACGATGATCTGGCCCGGGCCAAGTTGCTTCATTTCGACGCAGACAGTTACGACATGAGGCGGGGGAAAACAGGCTTTCCCCGTTTCGGCGTGATGCGACCGCTTGTGTGGGTCCACCTTCGGGAATACCTGAAGAACAACCCCAGGCAAACAGATGAACTGCTCTTCGTCACAAGAACAGGCAAGTCCCTCGTCTGGGTGATGACCAAGAGCAGAGACGAGATGGTGAACGGCACCAGCACCAGAGGCCCGGCAAAAACCCCATTCAAGAGGTCCGATGGTGTGGCTCAAGCCTGGCGAAAGCTGAAGATTCGGGCAGGCCTTGAGGATTGGAGAGAAGGCTTCTACATTTGGCGACACCTCGGTGCGACAGCGTACGCGGCCCGTCCCGGCATCGGCATCGCACAACTGAGGACTTTCCTCGGCCACGGCAAGTCAAACGCGGCGGACGAGTACCTTAAGCCCCTGACGCCGGAAACGAAGGAAGTCATGGAGTGGGTCAATAGAATGCTCGACTCCAATGACCTGAGCGCATGGATGAAGAAGCCAAGGAAGAAATCAGTCAAAGAACTCCCGTAAGGCCGGATCAACGTCTTCCATGTCAATTCGAGACTTCGTTGTCCTCCTTTTCCGCGTGGGGGACTTCCTTTCCGATTCGTTCCTCAGCCATTGACTGACATCAGATGGAAGAATGTAGCGGCGGCCGTTCCGTTTGATGTGCGGCATGGCCCCATTCTCAATGAGCTTTTCCACTTCGCTGCGGCGGCAGCGCAACGCTCGAGCGGCCTCGGCAATGCTTAACGGCCTGATCGGCTCGACAGGGTCGACAGCATTCCGCAGGTCCCGGGGCACTTCGACGAGTTCCTCAAGGACCTCAGCAGGAACCACAGTACCGGCATCATGTTCACTCATCAGTCCAAAGCCATAGCTTGCACGCCGACCAAAACCACGAAACGAGGAGTAGCCGCGAGTCCCTTTGTAGGCGGAGCCAGCAAGGTCGCCTCGTTGCCGCCGGCGGGAGCGGTAGTTCCTTGGTTGGCCTCCAACGAGATGTGCGGAGGATTGGCCTCGCAGGTTTCAGTAGGCACAAGGCGTTGCCCACAGGAGCAACTGTGGACCACTGAAATCCGCATCGTTTCCCATCCGCTCTATTCATGAGGACCACGAGGAGCTTCGCGCGCAGAAGCGCAGGAGGCGTGGGAACATTGAAACCGTTTTTTCGATTCACGAAAACGGATCAGGAACTCCTGACCTCAATTGCGGAACACCGGATACTGAATGTTTCTCAATTGGCCGTTCTGCATCAGAGGAATCCAGATGCTCTGCGGCGACGCTTGCGCGTTCTCAGAGACCGCCGTCTGATCGGGATGGCCAGTCGAGGTTTCGGGGGCGGCCAAGGTCGACCTGAGAACGTGGTTTCTCTGCGTGAAGCGGGAGTTGATCTGATGAAGGCCAGTGGAGTGATCGACGCCACGGTGCCGTGCGATCGGATCACTGCGGAAAAGATCACTTGTCTCGACCATGAACTCCTGATCAATGATTTCCGAGTCCAGCTGGCCCAGATGCAGCGAATCGTCCCTGCGCTCGGGGTTTAATTCCTTTCGCCCACATCCCCGTTATTGCCCCGGTCATCAGGCGACGAACCTTTGATCCGCGAGAAGATCCGGACCGATGATGGCCGCGGTGATTGGGTCGAATTCATACCAGACGGTGTCTTTGCCACGACGCACGAGGAGCTGCGCAAGACACTGCTATTCTTCCTGGAGGTCGACATGGGGACGGAGCCGCTTACCAGAAAGCGACGCTCCGCCCGAAACGTTCGGCAGAAGATCATCAATTACCGGATCTGCTTCCAGAGCCAGCGGTACAAACGATATGAGAAGATTCTGAAATGTCAGCTGCGAGGGTTCCGAGTTCTTTTCCTGACGAATCACCCAACTCGCCTGGCGGCGTTGTGCCGATTGGTCCGAGATACGCCGCCGTCGGAGTTCATCTGGTTGACCGATCACGAGCGCATGTTTGCAGAGGGTATCTGGTCACCCCTTTGGGTACGTGGCGGCAGAGACGCCGAACCGCTCGATTCCATACTCGGCTCGAAGATGTCCGAGCCCTGCCCGAAGCCGAGCGATTTGATCTGATGATACGGATAGGCGAGACGATAGATGGGCTCGATGCTACTGCTGCAGCCGGCAATCACACTGATACTGCCCGTGGGCGCGATGGTCGTGCAGGATGCATTTCGCATCGGACGGTTGTACCGGGTGTCCCAGATGCTGCCGGCCCAGTTCGGAAAAGCCCCCCGTTCCAGCGCGAGTTCTTGGCTGGCGTTATGGGCCTGCTCTTGAATGAACCGGCTGATCTTCGAGGCGAAATCCACCGCCTCGCGGCTGTCGTAGCGGATTCCCAAACGAACCAGGGCATCTGCGAATCCCATTATGCCGAGGCCGATCTTTCGGTTTCCCCTCGCCCGGGCTCGTATCTTCTCCGTCGGGTAGTGGCTCGCGTCAACGACGTTGTCGAGGAAACGCACCGTGAGTTTCACCGTTCCGGCCAGTTCAGGCCACTGCATGCTTGTCCCATCAGGGGTGACGAACCTGGACAGATTGACAGATCCCAGGTTGCAGCATTCGTAAGGCAGCAGGGGCTGCTCACCACAGGGGTTGGTGGCGCTTACCAACGCGCCTCTGGATGCTGGTATTGATGGCTTCATCGAGCTCCGGGATGCAGCGACAGGAGAGGCTTCAAACAGTTGGATTGCAGTCCAGAGCAAGGCTCGCACTCAACTCGAGAAGGAGACCGAACACACCTTCGAGTTTACCTGCACGCCACGAGATCTCGAGTATTGGCAGCGGGGCAATATGTCCGTTCTGCTTGTGGTGTCGCGCCCAGACACAGACGAAGCATGGTGGATGCCCGTCAAGGATTACTTCCGGGATCCCTCTAGACAGAACGCGCGCCGCATCGTCTTCGACAAGCGGGCAAACAGTCTTGTCGAGCCGTCACGAGACCAGTTGCTCCAGGTGGCTCAGGTTGCGGGCGCGGGCACGTACTTCCGCCCTTCCCCAAAGTGGGAGTACTTGCACTCCAATCTTCTGGTCGTAAAGCGACTTCCTGCCTGCATCTACCGAGCCCATGCGATCCAGAAAGACCCAAGGGAAGTGATGCAGGCTCTTCGAGACAAGGTGCGATATGCCCCGCGCGAATGGTTCTTGCACGGTAACGGCATCTACACAGTTCATGATTTGCGAGACGAACCTTGGATTTCAGTCTGCGACCGCGGCACGATTGAAACGATCGAGACCGAGGAATGGAGCGATTCTGACAACCCAGAGACCCGTCGCCACTTTGTGTGGCTGCTCAACGATTGCCTGAGGAGCTTCTGCGGGCGCATTGGCATGAAGTACGACCGTGATGCCAACGTCCTGTATTTCAAGAGGACAGAGGACCTATCGCCCCGCCGGAAGAAATACAGGAGCCGCAAGCAGTCAGCATCGAGGGTTGTTTTTCGGGAGTATCGGTCAAAGAAGGACCCTTCCAAGGTCGCGTATTACAGGCATGTCGGTTTCGAGGCGCGCTTCCGGCGTTTCGATGGCCAGTGGTGCCTGGAAATCAATCCCACCTACCGGTTTACATCAGACGGCGAGCAACCGCATCCCTATCGAGAAGAGTACTTGTCCAAGATTAAGAGCATTGAGGGCAGTGGTGCTGTGGGTGGCATTGTCACAATGTTCGCGGCTCTACTCAGCGATCGCGAAGGGCTCTTTGCGGAGAATTATCCCCACCTGGGCTTCGGGAGGCTGTTGGGCGTAGACTTTCCGGTTGGCATTGATGACTCGATGTGGCGGAAGCGCGACGTGACGGATCGGTTTCAGGATGTGGAGGGCGACGATGATCCTGTTGGTGACGATGACTTTGGGCCTCTCTTTCGCCAGGAGCTCGAATCGTAGCCGTTCACAGATTTCTGGCCATCCCCGCACGTTCGCCTGGCGTGCAGTGCGGCTGGTCTTACAGGGGGGATTCTTCCGATGATTACATGGATACCCGAAGAAGGAGCGGCCGGTGGAACCGACCCGCGAGCGATGGTACCGGCGACGGATCGCCGAGTTGGAGCGTCAGCTCCGTGAGCGCGACGAACGCATCGCGGCGCTGGAACGGCAAGTTGCTCAACTGGCCGAACAAGTCGCCCGGCTTTCCAAGAACTCCTCGAATTCGTCCAAGCCGCCGGCGCACGTTCTGCGGGGCCCGCACGAGCAGGTCCACGGGGAAGGCGGGGCGGAGTCTCATCCGCATCTGGACCGATTGATTCACGCTCCTCCCCTCAAAAGGCAGGATAACCAGGACGTCCACGTCCGAGTCGCCCGTGGGCACACCGCGGGCATAGGAGCCAAAGAGCACAACCTTATCGGCATCAAACTCGCGCCCGATCCACCGGGCCAGGTCCTCGATTTGGGTCATGGTCGCCATCGCACAATGTCCCCAGTACCAGCCGGATTAGATCATTCGGCGGCCAAGGCCAGCCCTACCTGCTGTTGGCCCAAGCGTAGAGTGTGGGGATGGAACAAGGTACGGATACTCACAAAAGGAACAAAGGGGGCATTCTTCTTTCGCCGAGAAGTAGAGTGTTGCCTTTTTCCATTCTATTCTCCATCGTTAGTCCTTGGCCGAGCCGCTTCGGTCGTGTCATCGGGGGCGTCTTGAGACGCTATCGCGGTGAGGTCCAAGGCCTTTACCCTGGGGGCAAACGTTTTCCTGAAGAGCCCGACCTTATTCACCAACCAGTCACAGTACTCAGGCCACGCATCGCGGTTGCGAAGATCGGCGTGCCGAGTCAAGGCGATGATCTTGTCTCGATTGTCCGGGTTGGGGTTCCAGGTCAGCTTCTGGCCGATCTCCGACTCGATTTCCTCTCGTTGGCTTTCCAACTGTGGCAGTGCTGCATCCGCGACCTTGTTGGAGATGTAGACGCGGACGCCGATGCGGTTTTCGTACGTATTGGCTATGTTGGATAGGAGGATTCCCGCTCTTCCGAGTACAACGTCAAACCAATACTGGGGGCGGGGCGTTTGTGCGGACGCGACAACCTTCGCGGCGAGTAAACGTGTGCGAAACTCTGTCCAGAACTCAAGCTGCAGTCTCTTCGTTTCAGTCAGATCCTCCGATGCCTTTCCGATGGCCGCCTTACGCGTCGTTCCGGGGGGGCGGCTTACCACATTGAACTTCAGGGCCGGGCGGGACTGGTCGATCTGCCACAACTCCGCCATGACACCATAGAAAGCAAGATCGTCGTCGGTGTGGTCGTTCAACCAGTCGAGCGCTTTGTGGTGCTCCTCCGTAAACTCCTCGGCGAG
>CAZOIA010000282.1:0-5899 GCA_964579675.1 uncultured Planctomycetales bacterium
TCCACACCCAGGTTCGTGTGCCCGGTCCTCTCCAATGCCGCCACGACGGACAATTCCTCACGCTGGCAAGCCAATGCGATAATGCGACGCCCCATCTTCCCGGCAGCGCCGGCAACGGCCAGTCGAACCATGGGTCCGTTCCTTTGTTTCAGTGAATCAGTCGAGCCGAAGAATTATCTCCTGCCCGGCGGCAAGCCTCAAGGGTAACCGGGGGAAGGTGCGGCTTCGGGCTCATGCACCCCGCTTTTTCGCTGGATATCAGGCTCTGTTGACTCCCTTGGATCACCGCGCTAATCTGTAGCCCGCTGCGCGGCGATCCGGGAGGATGTGTGCATGCGGGTTCTGTTCATCTACCCCAACCTCAACGCGGAAGAGGGTTTCAATCACGGCATTGCCGCTCTTTCGGGGGGTCTCCAGGCCCGCGGCCACGTCACCGGGCTCATCAACATCAACGAGGCCCTTTACGACGTGCCGACCGACGAGCAGATCGTCGAACAGGTCCGGGCGTGGTGCCCCGATCTCGTCGCCTTCAGCGTGATGACCCAGCAGTACAAGTACTCGCTGCGGCTGGCTCGCGCGATCAAGCGGGCGATGCCGGCCCTGCCCATCGCGATCGGCGGCGTGCATACGATCATGTGCACCGAACAGGTCTTAGGCGACGGTCTCTGGGATTTCGTCGGGGTGGGCGAATGCGATGAGGTGTTACCCGAGCTGATCGACAAGCTCACCGTCGGCGACGCGGACTACCGGAACGTCCGGAACTTCTGCATCCGCCGGAAGGACGGCCGTTACCAGCGGAACCCTCTCGCGGGCTACCCGGAGCTCGATGCCCTGCCGCCTAAGGACTACGAGATCTTCGATTTGAAGCACATGCTGGGCCGCAAGAACGGCTGGCAGAGTATCCTCACGTCCCGCGGCTGTCCTTACCGCTGCAGCTATTGCTTCAACCGCGAGGTGGCCGATCGGTATCTTGAAGACGGCGGGCATTCGCGCCGAAGCTACCTGCGGCACTACCCGATCGACCGGATCATCGGCGAGGTAAAGGAACTCACCAGGCGGCATCCCGGCATCAAGACGCTAATCTTCGACGACGACCTGTTCACGCTGAACCGGCAGTACTGCATCGCCTTCGCCAAGGCGTACGCCGACGCGGGTATCAACGTGCCCTACGTATTGAACGCGCACGTGCAGGCGTTCAGTGAGCCGATCGCCCGGGCGCTCTCCGAGTCTCCATGCATGATTGTCAAGTTCGGCGTCGAGAGCGGAAGCTTCGAGCTGCGCAAGAAGGTGCTCGATCGGCACATGAGCAACCAGGCGATCATCGACGCGTTCGATCTGTGCCACGCCTTCGGCCTGCACACCTCGGCATTTGTGATGTTCGGTATGCCTTATGAAACACGCGGGATGATGGACGAGACGATCGACCTGATCGCCCGGATCAAGCCGGGCCGCATGCGCTGGGCGATCTTCTATCCGTTCCCCGGCACCAAGAGTTACACGATCTGCGAACTCGGAGGTCTGATCGACCACTCCAAGATGGACGCGATGGACAACTACTTCTGCGCGTCGTGCCTGAAGTTCGACGACGCGACCGATCTGTTCATCCGCAAGCTTCAGCGCACGTTCCACTGGCACGTCAACGCACGGGCGGACTTCCCGCTGTCCGGCGAGTACGGCAAGCTTCTCGATGAGGTCGATAAGATGGACCTGGCAGCCTGGCGTGAGGCCAGCGAGGAAATCCTGGCCCGCGATCGCGAAATCTCCAACGGGTATCTCGCCCGCGTGGGACCGGGGGACACCGACGAAGCCGCCCGCTGCAAGCACTATTCGATCCGTTATACGGAGGTGATGGCCGTCGATAGCGACTTCGTGCTCGCCGAGAAAGGCCGGTACAAGAACGTGGCCGCCCGGCGGTGGAAGGCCTTTCGCGAACAGATGACCCAATCGCGGACGACCGCGGCCGGGCTGAAGTAGGGAACTCAAACCGACCGGCTTCTCTTTGCTCGTCGTGCGTAACATCAAAGAGCCGCGGGCTTGAAGCCCGCGCGGCTCTTCCAAATGACGATTACCTGGGCAATGGAGTCGGTCAGTCTTCCGGGCGCTCGCCCGCCCGCGCCATTTTCACCAGCCGCGGCATGAACCGGGCCACCGGCCGGACCAGCGACGCCTGGGCCGCCATCACCTCGTCGATATCCTTATACGCCCACGGTGCTTCGTCGAGACCGGCCGACAGCAGCGTCACGCCGCGCTCGGCAAGATAGTGCTTGACCTGGCCCCAGCGAATCTGCCTGAAGGCGGCCTTGCGCGACATGACCCGGCCTGCACCATGAGCGGCCGAATTCAACGAAGACGGATCACCCAGCCCCTGAACCACGTACGCCGGCGTCGCCATCGACCCGGGGATGATCCCCAACATGCCCCGCCCCGCCGGCGTGGCGCCCTTGCGATGCACGATCAGCTTACGTCCGCCATGCTCTTCGCGCCAGGCGAAATTGTGATGGTTCTCCAGTTGCAGCAGCGGTTCCTCGCCGACCGCCTTTACGATCTGCCGGTGGATGATGTGGTGGTTGGCGGAAGCGTATCGGCCCATCAGTTCCATGGCCGCCCAGTACTCCGCACCGTCCCCGTCGAGATCGAGCCACGCCAGGTGTCTCAATTCCTTCGGCATGCTGCGATGCCGGCTCATCGCCCACTTGCTGTAGTGGGTAGCGATCTTGTTGCCGGCGCCGCGACTGCCGCTGTGCGACAGGACCGCCAGGTACCGGCCCACGGGGGCCCCTTTCACCGGCTCGTTCAGGGTGATCTCGCCGAACTCGGCGAAATGGTTGCCCGAGCCCGACGTCCCGAGCTGGCGGTGGGCCAGGTCTTTCAGCCTCGCCGTCACCGGCGTGACGTGCCAGTTCTCGTCCATCACTGAATGGGCGCGACGAGGCTTCCACTCCCCGCCCACGCCGAACCGGGTCTGGTCCTCCAGAATCCTCTTGAAGCGGTCCTCTTGATCCTGCAGCTTCTCGGCCGGCAGATCGAACACCGTCATCATCATCCGGCACGCGATGTCCACCCCGACCGCATAGGGGATAACCGTGTTGTCCGTGCCCAGCACGCCGCCGATCGGCAAGCCATAGCCGACGTGCGCGTCCGGCATCAGCGCCGCCGCTACCGAGATCGGGAGCTTGCAGGCGTTGCGCATCTGCTGGTGTGCCTGCTCGTCGATCTGTGCGCCCCAGACTTTGTATTCAAGCACTTCGTCCCGATCATAGTCGCCGGTGTAGGCGCCGGCCGGCGGTCTCGGCACCGTGCCGGATGCGATCAACGCCTGGGCGAGCTTGCCGAACAGGTCATCGTCTCTGAACCGCTCCGGATCGAGAAGCACCTGGCACAGCGTTCCTTTGACCGCAGACTTGCGCCGGCCGGCCACGCGTGCCGTTCCCGCCGCGGCCCGGGCCAACGAAACGATCGGGCCCTTGGGATAGCCCAGATTCTCCAGTTCTCGCGCCTTCATCGTGCAAACCTGTCCGAAACGCCGAATCAGCCTGCAAGGCTGTGCAAAGGCAACCGGCCGCGATGCCCCGATCGATGGATAGCGCCGTCAGCAACCCTATTACTCAAACTAACCGATTTCTCAGGTGCCAGCCAGCGCAACATCGAAGAGCCGCGGGCTTGAAGCCCACGCGGTGTTTTCGACCCGATTGCGGTCAGCCACCCGGTAGAATACCTGCGCCGCCAATACCCGTTAGACGATCAGCATGGCATCGCCGTAGCTGTAGAAGCGGTAGTCGTTGCGAACGGCGTCCTCATAGGCGGCCAGGATCGTTTCGCGGCCCGCGAAGGCAAAGACCATCGCCAGGAGCGTGCTGGCCGGCAGGTGGAAGTTGGTCAGCATCGCGTCAACGATGCGGAAGCGATACGGCGGGTAGATAAACAGCCGGGTCCACCCGTTGCCGGCGGTGACGTGTCCCGTCTCGTCTGCGCACGTTTCCAGCACCCGCACGCTCGTGGTACCTACGGCGACGATCGGCCGCCCCTGGCTGCGGGCGATGTTGATCGCCGACGCCGCCGGAGCCGGGCAGTCGTACCATTCCGCGTGCATCTCATGGTCGCTGAGTTCATCGCAACGGATCGGGGCGAAGGTGCCCACGCCAACGTGCAGCGTCACGAACACCCATCCCATGCCGGCCCGGCGAAGGTCGTCGAACACGGCGGGCGTAAAGTGCAGGCCGGCCGTCGGAGCGGCCACCGCACCGGGTTGCCGGGCGTAGATCGTCTGGTACCACGCCGCATCCCGTGCCTCCTGATCGCCCTCGGGCATCAACCCGCTCGGAGGTGAGCCCTGCTCGGGTCGTCCGGGCCGGGGACGGCCCGTCTCCGGCCCCTCGTCACGCTTGATATACGGCGGCAACGGCGTCCGCCCGCATTCGGTGAGAATCCCGAACGCATCGCCGCCGGGAACCGGTTCGGCCCGCCAGGTGCCCGCTGCGAGTCGCTCCCGCAGCCGGACGGTTCGCATCGAGCCGTCGATGGCCAGTTCCTCGCCCACCTTCAGCCGCCCCGACCCGGTCAGCATGATCTCCCACGAGCCGCTTGCCGCTTCGCGCAGGAACAGGCCCTCCACTCGCCCACCGGTCCGGCGGCGCATCCTTAGCCGGGCGGGCAGCACGCCGGTATCGTTCATCACCAGCAGCGATCCCGCCGGCAACAGTGCCGGCATCCTCCGGAATGACTCGTGGTGCCGCCGGCCGGTGCGGCGGTCCAGCACCAGGAGCCGGCTGGCATCCCGACGGGGCACCGGTTGCTGAGCGATCCGCTCCGGGGGCAACTCGTATTGCAGATCAGTCGTTCGCACCGCGATCCCTGTGGACTATCTCCCCGCTCCGACATTTGCCAAGTCAGGTCAACATTGATGATAACCGCCCCAGCCACGGGTGGTTAGGCTTCAGGGCCGGTGCCGGCCTCGTTGCCGCGGGTCAACATCCGTTAGGCTCGGTATACTTGGCCCTGACCACTTCTTGGGAATTCCCCTTTGCAAGCCCAATGGGGGCATAAGGTTATGGGTCGTCCCGACCTCGGGCAGCGATAGACGCACTCCCGGCACGCTTCTTGCCCCATATTTTCACGCGAGAGCGAGGAGTTGTGCATCTTTTGCACGTCTCACTGAAGGTGCTTCCGGAAGGTTAGAAGTTGCCGGGGGGTAGAGGCGCATGGTTGGTCCTGTGCGTCCGGTGGATTGGTTCGTGCCATCGGTTCCGCGCGCGGTTTACGCGTTGTGCCGGCACCTGGGATGGGTGGGCCGTGGCTGCCGGGCGATCTGGTTGCCCTGGATACGATTGCCATCCGCACCGACGCTGGGCCGCAATCTTACCGGGGCGGTCCCGGAGCCCATTACCCGGGACTGCCGCGCCCCGGCCTGTCGGGAACCCCCGTCCGTCGAGCCGTGGCAACCCTGGCCTGCCCACCCTCCGTTCGCCGACGAAGTCACCCGCTGGTGGCCGAGCGACGACTGGCCCCCCTCCGAGCCCCCCGTTGTAATCGAAGACCAGATTCCCGACGTGCCTGCCGAGATCATCGACTGGCGAGCCCGGAGCGGGTTGCTGGACTTGTGGGCGTGAGCAGCGCCGGCTTCCCTGTTCCGTAGCGGTCCACCGCCGAGTCGGCCGGGCAAGCTGATCTGTCGCCCGGGCCCATACCTCGCTTCGCGACTGTCGAATGAATTCCCTGGTCGAAGGGTGCTGTTTCGGTCGGCAGGTTTGCCGCTTCGGCGGTGGCGGCGCCGCCGGGCACCATCCGTACGCTCGTCCCCCGACTGCCCGGGAAGGTGCCAAACCCTTTGCCACCAGACCAGGAGCTTGGGTGCATGACACTTTGGGCGGCTTGTTGGAAGGCGCCGCCCCCAGGTGTTTCC
>CAZOIA010000283.1:0-5854 GCA_964579675.1 uncultured Planctomycetales bacterium
CGTGATACTTGCCGACGATGCCCGTGCGATAGCCGGCCGCCTTGAGCAGCTTCGGCAACGACTCGACGTCGTCGAATGAATGGAAGTTGTGGCAGGCGTGGGCATGTCCGTACTGGCCGTTGGTGTGATTGAACGTCCCGGTCATGATCACCGATCGCGACGCGCTGCAACTGGCAACGGTGGCGAACGCACTCGTGAATCGGGTGCCCCCGGAAGCCAGCCGATCCAGGGATGGGGTCCTGATCACCGGATGGCCGTAGCAGCCCAACTGGAGACCCTGATCATCAGCGACGAGCAGAACCACGTTGCGCTCAGCCGCCCACACCATGGTCCCCGACCCCGACAGCACCAGGACCATGGCAACCGTCAACAGACGCATCATGTCACGCATCCGACAAGTGCCTCAGGAAGACAACCAGCCCATAAATCACGCCGGCAGCGGTGGTCGCGAGGAGCAGCATGGTGGTGGCACACCCGCCCCTGCCGGTGCCGAGGAGGTTGAACGGCTGGTCGTCGGCGATCGCCGGCTCCATCGTTTCGTCATAATCCTTAAGCTCGCACGCCACACCGGCCGCCGCGGCCAACGATTGAAAGCCCGCCGCCGTGACCTCGTCGCAGGCCGCCAGCACATAGGGCGTCGGCCTCTCCGCCAGCTCCTTAGCCGTTTTCAAATCGACCTCCGCTACCTGGCGGAGCAGCTTGATGTACTGAATCCTGTGGGGCCCGGCATCATTGATCACGACCGCTTTGAAGACGGTGTCCACCAGCGGCGGCAGTTCTTCGGGCATGAAGCCGTCATCCATGGGAATGCTCCCTTGATATGCACTACCGTTATAGGATCAGCACGTCGGTGCAATCTGTCAATAGTTGACAGACCCGCGGTCTGCCGCCCCCCGGTGAATCGTCGAGTGGCGAACTGGATTCGGCGCTTGCGATCGTCTAAACTGCAATACGGCGTTGCCTGAGCAACGCCCTGCGGTTCCCGCCGGGAGGAGATGTTGCCCATGATTCTGAGGATCGCCTCGTTCGTCCTGGTTCTGCAAGGGGCCCTGCTCGCCACGGACGCCACCATCCCTGGTTACGAAGGCCAGACCAAAGCGGTCATTCAACGTGCCCTCAAGGCATATCGTGCCCTTGAAAGCTACCAGGACAAGCTCGTTGTCAGGACCGAGATCGACGTTGAAGGCGACGAATCCATCGTGGCCCCGCAGGGGGTATCGCAGGCCACGCTTGCCTGGGCCAGGCCCAATCGAATCGCGCTGGACACTCCCGTGTACGCGGTCTTCTCGGACGGAAAGAAGCTCTGGCAGCACATGAAGCATTTCGAACAGTACATCGAGTCTCGTGCTCCGGATCCGATCGACCTGGCCAAGTCGGACCTGCACGACCTGGGCGCTTACGAGCGAGCGAGGCACCCCATTGCTTCGATCATCGGGCGGCCGTCGGCATCCGCGACCGACCTTTTCGGCAAGATCACGAAGTTCACCGGCATCAGGCCCGAGCCTCTCGCCGCCAAGCCCGGCAAGTCGGTCAGCGGCCTTGTGGAACGCGAGCTGCAGGAAGGCAAGAAGGCAAGCGTCCCGTTCGACGCCTGGTTCAGTGATCAGACCGGCTTGCTCGGCGAGATTCGATACGACTACACCGAGCAGGCCCGAACGCAGATAGCCCTGGACCCGCGCGCCAGTGGCAAAGTCAAGATCAACAAGTTCCTTCGTCGTTTCCGTTTCGAGAAGATCGCCCCCAACGCCAAGCTCGCCGACGACAACTTCGTGTTCAAGCCGACCCCCTACGATGAAAAGGTCGCCCAATTCCGGTCCGTGACCCATGAGGAGTGGCAGCGCAAGCTGATCGGCAGGCCGGCTCCCAGTTTCAGCGGAAAGGACATGGAGGGCAAGGGGATCATACTCTCGGATTTCAAGGGCCGGGTCGTGCTCCTGGACTTCTGGGCGTCCCACTGCGGGCCCTGCATCATGATCATGCCCATCATTCAGAAGCTCGCCGATCAGTTTGCCGACAAGCCGGTGTCGGCCATCGGGATCAACGGCGACCCACCCGCGAAAGCCAGGTGGGCAGCTTACATAGTCGCCTCCCAGAAGGTGAAGTACCGCCAGTATTTGGACGTTGATCACGAGGTATTCACGGCCTACCGGATCATGCCCATTCCCTGTTTCTTCATAATCGACAGGAAAGGCGTGATCCGGACGATCCACATGGGTTTCACACCCGGCGACGATAAGAAGCTCGCCCAGCAGATCGAAACCCTGCTCAAGGGGGAAACCCTGCCTTCTCCTTGACCTGCCTTGGGCCAGGGAAACGGGCCTGGCCTTCGATGCGGAGGCGGGCGAAGCTCGCCTGGTCGTTGAACGAGCCGAGCCCGATGTAACCCCAGTCATAGGTTCTGTCTTCGACCTGAATCCAGGGTGGGTCCTTGGGGTCGTGGGCGTCAACGTAGACGGTGATGGTGCCAGCCTCCACATCGCGAATAATGTCAACCTTATGCCAGTCCTTGCCGGGCACGGTGAGAGGCGGGTGTTTGCCCCGCGGTACCAGCGAGGTGCGGGTCTCACCGTCCACGCGGACGACCGCGTTGTGGAACTCATCGGCCACGTTCGATAGGTGGACGTAGTAGAAGTGGGTGTCATCCCGGCGGGCGAAGATGATGCAGGCATCGCGGCCCACGACGGACGCCGGGCAGTCCACGCGGACGCGGCAGGAGAGGTTGAACGATCGGAACTGGTACCGGGTGTAGATGGCGTATTCCTGGGGCCGGCGCACGCCCGGCAACATCGCTCGCCCCGGCGGGGCGGCCATCCGGAGACATCGCCGCTCGCCCTCGACCGCGATCCGCCACAGCTCGGGCGTGCGGAAGGCCCATGACTCGCCCGGCTCGTCCAGCTTGAATTCCTCGACGACGTCCGCGATCAAGGGCGCTGGCTCACCGT
This sequence comes from uncultured Planctomycetales bacterium, assembly GCA_964579675.1. Classification (GTDB taxonomy): domain Bacteria; phylum Planctomycetota; class Phycisphaerae; order UBA1845; family PWPN01; genus CAZOIA01. Next base: position 2,943 of record CAZOIA010000283.1, read on the forward strand.
CCGGGTTCATCCTGAGATCCTGGCAGCCCGTCGGTGCCAGGCAGGTCGCAAGCAGCATCGCTATGGGAATGGTCGGCTCACGGTTCATCGTCAAGGCCGTTTCTCAGCGGAGGATTCGGTCTCACCGTTTCCGTTGCGAAGCCGCAAGCGGCGGGGCGAAACCGTCTGGCCAAGCGCATCGCCAACTCCCGGGCGGTTGGGGATTTCGTGGCAATGCAATAAGCTACCACGAGGGGGCAGAGCAGTGAAGGCGCGCATCATAGGCAGCGTTGAACCTGCAAGTGGGGGTTGTGCCCTGGTGGCGTGTGAGCCGGGTTTCACTCGAATTTGAATCACCGGACCTGGCCGGGTGGCTTTGGGTGGCGGCGGCGGGGCTGGCCGCAGCGGAAGCGTTGCGGTACGTCCGGGCGGGCCGATGGCCGGCGGGCTGGGGTCCGCGGGCGATGCTGGCAGTGCTGGTCGCGGTAGTGGTGGCGGCTTTGAAAGTCAGGGGCTGGCTCCGGCTCGATGCGTCGAGCCATGGCTGGGCGTGCCTGTGGCTCGGATTATTCGCGGCCCTCTGGCTGGTGCGGGCCTATCGCCGCACCACCCGGGCGATCGGGCGGCGTGTCCGGTTGACGCTCCTGGCACTGCGGATGGCCGCCGGTTTCCTGATCCTTCTCCTTCTGGCGGGACCGGTGCTTCAGACCGTTCACGTCCGCAGGGAGAGAGCGGTGCTGGGCATCCTGCTGGACGATTCGCGCTCCATGACCGTGCGCGACGTCCTGGAGGAGGATGGCTCAGATGCGATATCGCGTCTGGAAGCGGTGACCGCCGTTCTCGGGCGCAGCCAAGAAGCCCTGACGCGAATGGGTGACGAGCTTCAGGTGCGGTGGTTCACCTTTGATGCCGGGGTCAGGGAGACGGCTTCGGTGTCGCTCGCGGGCAAGGGCGAGTTCACAGCACTGGCGGATGCGGTGGGTCGCGTGCACGTGTTGCTCGGGCAGGCGGGCCGAAAGGTCGGCGGCATCATCGTGGTCTCCGACGGGCGGGACAACTTCTCGACCGACGCCGAGCCGCTGCCGGTCTCCGAGTTGCTTGCCGCCGCCGGCGTGCCACTCTATGCGGCGGGTGTCGGGAGCGACACGCCCCTCGGCCGGGTGAGCGGTTTGCAGGCCCGCCGGCTCGATTGCCCGAACCGGGTGGCGGTGCTCAATCGCCTGGGCGTCCACGCCGAGTTCTTCGCGGCCGGTCTGGCCGATACGCCGATCGACGTGGAACTGCTCGTGGACGACGAGTTGGTGGATCAGTGCCAGGTCCGCCCTGCGGCAATGCGTGAGCTGATCAGCGTGGACCTCTCGCACGTACCGGACGCCGGTGGGCTGCACCGGGTCACGGCTCGTGCGCGAGCGGCGTCCATCCCGGGTGAACGGGGTGAGGCCTCCCTGTCCCAGTTCGTCCGGGTTTCCGATGACAAGCTGCGCGTGCTCTACATTGATCGAGCCCGTTACGAGCGGGCGGCGATCGCGCGGGCGTTGGAGTCGGCCAAGGAACTGCGGGTCCACAAGGTAGACCTGAACCAGCCCGCTGGTACCGGGCCATCACCGCGGTTGTCCGGCGGGGCTGACCAGTGGAAAGCTTACCACGTCGTGTTGATCGGTGATGTGGATCGGGAGGGGTTCCCGCCCGGGTCATTGGAGGCGCTTCGGAAGCGGGTGACGGACCACGGGTGCGGGTTGGCGATGCTCGGGGGCGTGCGGACGCTCGGCAGTGGGAGATACCATGGGACGGCCGTTGACGCACTGGTCCCGGTAGACCTCGGTATCGTGGGCCAGTTGCCCGGACCGACCTCGCTCGAATTGACGCCGGCTGGACGACTGCATCCCATCTGCCGGCTGGCGGAGGATCCGGGGGCGAGCGAGGCGATGTGGCAGCGATTGCCGCCCCTGACCGGCGCGAGCCGACTGGGCCGGGCGGGGCCGGCCGCGGAAGTGCTCATCCGTTCCGAGGACGCCCAGCCGCTGTTAGTCGTCCAGGAGGCCGGAAAGGGGCGGACCGCGGTGGTGGCGTTCGATTCGACCTGGCAGTGGTCGTTCGCCGACGAGCACGGGGGCCAGGCCCGGCGGCGGTTCTGGCGGCAACTGGTACTGTGGCTCGCAAACCGCCGGCCCGACGTGTGGGTGACCACGGACAAGCCCCGGTACGACCTGTTCCGGCTGCGGACCGGCAAGGACCGTGTGCTTATCCGCGCCGGCGCCACCGACCCTGCCACGGGCGAGATGCCCGAAGGCGTGACCCTGACCGGCACGATGACGGGCCCCGAGGGCGAGTCAGGACCGATCAGGTGGGTGACCAGGCCGGAGGGTCTCGAAGCAGAACCGTCGATCGAGCGGGCGGGGGAGTACCGGGTGACCATCACGGCCAGGTCCGGCGATGAGCCGCTCGCCGAGTCGGAGACTGCTTTCGTGGTTACCTCGATCGATGTTGAACTGGCCGACGCGCTGGCGGATCTGGAAACCCTGAAGCGAATGGCGGAGCGGACGGAGCGGGTTGGAGGAAGATACGTACCCGTCGAGCAGTTCAGCAGACTTCTCGAGGACATTCATGCTGCCGGGCCCGTGACCGAGATCGCGCACGTGCGCCGACAGCATCTGCGCGACGAGTGGGCGTGGGAATGGCTCGCGGTCTTTCTGGCCCTGGTCACCGTCGAGTGGATCGCGCGCCGACGGGCAGGGCTCGTGTAGGGTTAAGCCGGTCGCGAGCGGGGTAATGGCATTGCCGATACGTCGAGCGATGGTCGATGGCGTCCTGGCGCCTTGCACGCCCCCGACGGCGGTTGGGTACTGTCCCGAGCCCGGGGTATTTGCCCCCAGAAGGTCTGGGTGCATGACACTTTGGGCGGCTTGTTGGAAGGCGCCGCCCCCAGGTGTTTC
>CAZOIA010000284.1:0-5843 GCA_964579675.1 uncultured Planctomycetales bacterium
CCTCGCCATAGGTTTCCGCTGCGGTTCGCAGGGCTGCGAGCACTTCGGGGGAAACAGTGCGTGGTGACTCGCGAAAGCGGCCCAGCGTCGATCGGGCGTAGTCCTCCGAGATGAGCTCGTGCAGTGGGACATAGGCGTCGAATCCTGGAGGGTAGTATCCGAGGAACTTGCAGCCGACGCCCTTGCGTTCGACGCCTCTGAATTGGTCAAGCAACTCACGCTCGAGGCGCGGCGGCAGATCGTACGCACGAAGCGCCGCGGCGTCCATTCGCAAGAGTGCCTCTCGAACGGCATCCCTATTGCCAGCTCCAAGCGAGAAACGTGCTGGTCCTCCAACCAGCTTCAGGTAATTGTCCGCCGAATCGACGATTGGCCTAATATGGTTGGCCCAACGCTCCGGGAGCGGAAGAGAGGCAAGAATTCTGTCGTAGATGTGTCGCGTCACCGCGTGGCAATGTGCGTACGCATTCGCAATGGGCGAGTTGAGTATGGCCCAGAGCCACACGGTCGGTGGACTACCCGGTCGAGGCCGCACGGTCGAGTACGTGTTGAGCACCGCATGTCCCTTCTCGTCGAGCAGAGCCTTGATTCGCCACGGGCCGCGCATGACTCGTACGTAATTGACGAGCACCTGTGGCTTTCCAGTGTGGTCCCCGCTACGCCATGGGCGGACTGGGGTGCGAGATGGACTAACCCATACTTCAGGCGGTGTCTCCCAGATCGAAAGCCCACGTACTCCGCTCAGAAAGGCTGGCACCGCATCGGGTGTCCGACGGTTGCCAGCGGCGCGCGCCTTGTCAATCAAGCCGCGCTGCGCGAACGAGAAGCCTTGCCCAGTGTCTGCAATGCTTGCGAGCTTTGGATTCCCGGACAAGTGGCCCCAGACCTCGGGCAAGTCGGGCAAGAATAAACTCGCATCTTCGGCCGTCTTGAACTGCTCCGGATCCACGATTCGCTCGGACGAGAACGCGAGTCGCTCCTTGAATGCCGCCATCCCACGTTCGCGCACGCGGCGGTACTTGAGCGTCCCCGGCGCGGGTTTGCCTTTGCGCCGCCGTCCCATGAGCACGGCTACCTCGTGACCGCTGTGCTCGAACAGCTTGTCGGTGAAGAGGTCGATCTCCGTGAGTTCGAATTGCCTGAGCAGAGATTCGCGGACAGAACGCGACTCTTTGTTGTGCAGCACACCCTGCGGCGCGACCACCCCGAACACGCTCCCCGGTGACAGCGCGGGCAAGGCGCGCTTGAGCATCTCCACGGCCTTGGTCTGGGCAGTGATTTCAGAGCCCCGTCTCCGGTAGTACGCCCGGTGTTCTGGCGTGAACCGTTCGTAAGGCGGATTGGCCAGCAGGATGCGGGCCTTGCTGGCGTGCCTCGCGAGTATGTCCCGCTCGAACATGTCGCCCTGTGTCAGTGCCAGTGCCCAGGAGTTATCGTGCGACTCGTCGGCAAGCGTGAGCGCCAGTTTGGCCAGCTCCAGCGCAAACGCATCGGCCTCCAAACCATGCAAATGGGAGCGCAAGTATTGGTGCGAGTCGGCCGATGCATCGGCACCACCCCAATCGCGGAGCCAGCGCATCGACGCCGTTAGGAACGGCGCGTGGCCGCATGCGGGTTCGAAAACGTGGCGATCCTCGGGCTTGATGTCCTCGATCAGCGGCCACAACTGCGAGAGCATGTGGTTGATGAGCACCGAGGGGGTGCTGTGAATGCCGAGTCCCTTGCGGATGTCGTAGGCTTCTGACGCCCGTTTACGTCTACCCTTTCCTGCCGTCTTGTCGATCAGGGCATTCTCGTAGACGTGCGAGAGCGACTCACTGGACACGTCCGCCAGCGAGCCGCAATCCGCGATCCGTTTCGCCGCCGCATCGATGGCCGGCCGGCCTGATTTGCCGAAGGGGGGCAGCCGTCTGGTCTCGCCGTGGTGCTTGCCGATGCGATCGAAGACCTCGTCCACGTTCATGAGGTCGATCTTGATGAAGTTTGGAACGGACTTATCGTGAAGGATCTTGGCCGCGAGCAGCCAGAAGACCGTACGGTATACGTCTTCCTGCGCTTGCCGAGAGCTTAGACGTGTGCCGAGTTCGCCCCGAAGCCCGCTGATTGCGCCCTCCACGAGCCGAGTCAGTGCCTCGCCGCGCTTCTTCTCCACCGCGGGCATCAGCCCGACGTCGAAGAACCAGAGCTGCTCGCCGGGGCTGCCGGGCTTACGCAACTTGCTCTCGTAAATCCGGCTTGGAAGCAGAGACTCTCGTTGCTGATCCAGGGCCGCGCCAATTGCTGGCCACGCAAACGATCGCGGCTCGCCCTTCGGGCCACTTGGCCCTATGGCCCACCAATCCACGCCTGAGCCATGGCAGGCAAAGACCGTAGGCACCCCGAGCGTGCCCACCCGGGCGGCGGACGTGCGCGAATCGCCATCCACGTCTACGGCAGCGATGCACGCCGACCACGAGTCCCACGGTTTGCCGGCGAACGCGACGACCGGAACAGTCAGCTCGTCGAACTCGAACGGCATCGCCAGTTGATCGTCGCCATAGCCGCACCGGCGCAGGTGAGGCACAAGGCTCCTCGCGGACTTGGGCGTTGGCGGCATAGCGGCGGTTCCTCTCCCGATAGATAGAACACTGAGACGGGCGCCTCTGATGCCCGGATAGATTGTACGGGCTTCGTTGCCGTTGTCACGCGCCTAATCCCGACGAAGCGGGGTGAAGGCCGTCCGCGAGTCGCTCGACCGGTGGCTACGGCGGAAGCTTCGCTGCACTCTGTGGCGGCAGTGGAAGCGTCATCGCACCCAGTTCAAGGAGTTGTGCCGGCGGGGCCTGGATCACGAGCGAGCCCGGCGGTCGGCGTGGAACGTTCGCGGCCCCTGGCGGAATGCCGGGGCCCGCCACATGAACCACGCGGTGCCGACCTCCGAACCGCGCGGATCGAGCCTCATCAGCCTGATGGGAAGAGTATCGGCAACCTGGGTGCCCCTCGTAGATTGCCGTATAGGGACCCGTACGTCCGGTGGTGTGGGAGCCGGGGCAAGGCAACCCACCCCGCTACCCGACTGGGCTGAGCATGTTCGGCCGCGCAGAGGCGTGAGTTTTCTGCCCTCTCAGCTTATCCCATCTCATTCCGCTCAGGCGAGTGGCCGTCTCAGTTGGGCTGGATATCGACGCGGCGGCCGTTGAAAACCACCACGCCATCAATGAGCGCGAACAGCGTGTCGTCTCTTCCCCGGCCGACGAACCGCCCCGGCCTGAACGGCGTGCCGCACTGCCGGACGATGATCGAGCCGACCTTGGCCCGTTGTCCCCCGTACAGCTTCACGCCCCGATACTGCGCGTTGCTGTCCCGCCCGTTACGTGATGAACCTTGACCTTTTTTATGAGCCATTACTCGTTGCTCCACTGTTTCGATGCTACCGCATGATCCACTTCTGCCCGCCGGTCACCCGCTCCGGCGTTGTCCGCGGCCGGGTACGTTCACTCCCCGGAAACCGGTAGGGAATCTCGAGTGTCTTGCGCAACAGGAATTCCCGCTTGTTGGTCTCGCTCTCCTCCTTGTCGGTATCGAATGCCGGGTTGTTCAGGCGTTTCACCTCGCCCGACAGCCCGCTGACGTAGACCTTGAATGCCCTGGCCTTGGCGTCGAAATCTCGCCAGATCGCCACGCTGTGCCGAGCCTGGTCCTTCCCGCGGCGTAGAAGCCCGCTGGCCTTCTCCGGCGGCACGAGCAGCGGGTCGCCGCTGCGTCGCTCCACCGCCCGGTAGGCTTCGGGGCTGACACCGATCTCGCTGCGGACGACCTTGAGCGTGTCCGTCACCAGGTCGAACTCGGGATAGAAATCGACCTCGCGCCCGGTCGGGTTTTCGACGGTATAGAGCATGTACCAGTAGACGACCGGCCTGGCCCGCCCTGGCAGGAGGATCGACACCCGTTGCGGATCCTGGTAGCGGAAGGTCAGTTGCCAGGAGACGGGCACGGTCGCCGGTTCGGGTGCGGCGCGCAGCCCCTGGGTCACGATGAGGGCCGCCAGAAACAAGGTCATAGTGTTAAAGGGCTTACGCACGGGTTCTTCTCTCAGTCAACACCGAATGCAGTCCCCTGTTCGGCAAGCATGGCCCGGACCGCCGCTGGCGTGCCCGACCGACTACCCATTTTAGGGTTCCCGGCCGGACCGTCAAGGCGAGCCGGGTTGCCGGCTCAGACGCCCCCTGTGGTCCGGCGAGGACGCGCTCCCCTTCGGGTCGCGGCTAAACGAGGACGCGCTCCCCTTGGGGTCGCGGCTAAACGGGGACGCGCTCCCCTTGGGGTCGCGGCTAAACGAGGATCCGGACTGCCTCCGGTGCTTGTCGGCACGTCCGTGCCTTCGTGCCTGTCCCCTGGTCTCTGGCACCCGCCGTCACCCGGTCCCCGGCTCGCCCAGGCACCCGGTCTCTCTGGCCGCCCACGGTTCATTGAATACATGGCAAGCCGTGGCGCACTCCACTCGAAAGCGGTTATAATCCCGCCCATGGAAGCGGACATCGATCGCATCCTGATTCCCCGGCAGCGGATCGCGGGACGGGTGAGGGAGTTGGCCCGCGAGATTGCCCGCACCTACGAGGCGGATGCGGCAGACGGCCTGACCCTGGTGACCATCCTGTCGGGATCGATCATTTTCCTGGCCGATCTGATACGGAACCTGCCGTTGCGGATGAAGATCGGGCTCATCACGGTTTCGAGCTACGCCGGGGCGACGACGGAGACTCGGGGGGCCGAGGTGCTGCAGGATTTGAACGTCGATGTATCCGGCCGGCACGTGCTTCTGGTGGACGACATCCTCGATACCGGCGGGACGTTGCGACTCGTCCGGGCCCGCCTGGCTGAGTATGGCCCGAAGTCGATCCGCACGTGCGTGCTGCTCCGCAAGCCGGCCAAGGCCCCGCCCGATGTGCCGGCCGAGTTCGTCGGGTTTGACGTCGAGGACGTTTTCGTGGTCGGTTACGGACTGGACTACAACGATCACTACCGCAACTTCCCGGACATCGGAGTGCTCAGAGAGGAGCTCTATGCATCCTAGCGGGCGCCGCTCACCGCAGGACGCACCACGGAGAGGACAACACTGAGAATGGAGAATAGAGAATTGAGAATTGAGGAAGTTTTCACCCTACCCGGCAGGCGACACCGCCCGGGCAGACCCTTCTTCAATCCCCGATTCTCAACTCTCAACTCTCAGTTCTCAACTGTTTGCAGCGGAGATGGTTTCGAGAGGCCACGCGGCCGGGTGCGACCTGCGCTGTCGCACCCGCCCTACACCCAGGCCCAGGGCGCCCAGACCGGAGCCCAGGCCGATTCACTCAGCGCGGAGGACCTGTTGCCGGCCCATCTGCTCGATGGCGACGAGATCATCATCCTGGTGGTCAAGCCGTCATTGTGGTCGGTGATTTTCATGTCGATCCGCTGGTTGGCGGCGATGGCGCTGGTGATTCTGCTTGCCGGCTGGCTGGGCCATCGCGTACCGCATCTGAACGCGGCCATGATCGCACAAGGCGCGGTCGCGCTGGTGGCGGCCCGGGTCGGCCTGGCGGTGCTGCAGTGGGTCTCCCGGCTCTACGTGCTGACCAATCGCCGCATCATGCGCCTGACCGGGATCCTCAACGTCGATCTCTTCGAGTGCCCACTCACCAAGATACAGAACACCTATCTGACGTTGACCTGGTACGAGCGCCTGACCGGTCTGGGAACGATCTCGTTCGCGACCGCAGGCACGGGCGGCGTCGAAGCCTCATGGGCGAACGTGAACAATCCCCTGGAGTTGCACGAACGCGTGCGGTCCGCCATTCATCGCGCCCAGCAACCGGGCAACGGAA
>CAZOIA010000285.1:0-5801 GCA_964579675.1 uncultured Planctomycetales bacterium
TTTGATAGCCCGCGTCGTACGGCGATGTACAATCGTCGGCCAGAACATGTCGTAGAAGTACGACCAGACGTTGTAAATGTTGCGGGTGGTGTTCTCCTCCATATCGCAGCACCTTTCAGGGGCCGTAATGTAACCGTCGATCCCGCCGGTCGCAAGCAGGGCCAGCCATCGGTCGATTCCGAGCGCTGCGGCGCGCAAGGAATCCCGGGGTTCAAGAACAGCCAAAGCTCAACCTCGGTACCGGTTATGCTGCGACCATTGGCGTATTGCCGTCCGCGCCGGCGGCAATGCCAATGACGCTCCCGTGGCGGGCGAGCACAAAACAAGGCGGCGACCGGAAGCCGCCGGTCGCCGCTGGTCTCTCTCCCGAAGCTAGGGTTACGCCTCGGTTGCATTATAGGAATTCCTTGCTGACAGGTCAAAGGGTTTGCCGAAAGCTTCTTAATTAGCGAGGGTTACGGTGCCCCAGGACGTGTGTGGGCAAGCGGACCGCGTGCCAGGAGTCACAGCCCCCCGCCGAGCAGGCCGCGAACCGTTAGTCAAGCCGCGACCAGCACTTGTCGGCCCTGTTGCCGGGTCCCATCGGCCGGAGCAGGATCGGCGGAGCACCGTCACCCGGCCGGTCGAGCCCGCCTCTCGATCGACCCGACGAGAACCGCCTCCCAGGGCACCTGGTCGGCCAGACGCGACGGATCGAACTCGACCTCCATGGCCGTCAGGCCAAGCGTGGCCAGGGTCCGGGCGGTGGATTCCGGGAAAACGGTCCGCGGCCACCCCCGGCGTGCCAGTTCGCCGGTGAGCAGACTACCCAGCGAACCGCCGGCCCCAGCAGTGCCGGCTGTTGCCGGCCCAACCTCCCGAATCGGGACAATTGCTACCGTACCGGCGGGCCGGACCGCCGCAACCAATTGCCCGCCAAGGTCAGCGGCGAGAACCGCCGGATCTGCCGCCTCCGCCGTTGCCCGAACCAGGACCCCACCGGTCGTCAGCTCAATAAGGCGAACCCGTACAAGCAGCGTGTCTCCGCCGAGCAGGGCTGGTTGGCTCAGCGGAACCCGGCGGCTGGCCAGATCCTCGATCGTGGCTGCCACCTTATCGGGATCGGCATCCAAGCGTGCCACCACCCGTTGCGACCGATCGACCATGTAAAGCCCCGGGGCACACCGGCCGGGGTCGCCGGCCAGCCAGGCGGCGAGTCCCGCGGCCCCCGGCGGTGCGATCACTGCGCAAGCGAAGTTGGCGCCGGCACTGCGGAGCATAGGCACCACCTCGGGCCCCCACCGGCTCGAAGGGCCCGCATACAGGCCCACCACACTCATCCCGGCCGCTCGAAGCGCGTCCCGCTCATTTGACAAGGCCGCAGCCGTCGCACCCGTCTCCTCGCCGATCTCGCCCAAGACCCAGAGAACCGTGTAATCGCTGTCGAGCCGGGTCAGCAGTGTCCCTAACGAACTCCGGTCCACCAGGGGCGCGCGCTCCGGGTAGGCGTAGGCGGGTGACTGAACCTGATCTAGCCCGGCCGGCGCCGTCTGCGAGCCGGGATCGAGACAGCCGGTCGCGGCCAACGCCGCCACACCGAGCAGCATCCGGCAAGGCGATACCAGACCGTGGGCGCATGACATCATGCAAAAAGAATCGGCGACAGTGGCCGTTTTCCTCCTGCCGCCGATGGTTTTTTACGGGAAGTCTGACCGGATTGCCCTGCCGGGGGTCCGCCCCATCGGGCAAATGGGGACAACAGCCCCGCTCCGGCCTTCTCTCACGGTGACACGTTCACGCCCTCATCATACCCGGGCCCTGCTCGTCGCCGGTCGTCCGCCCGCGGTCGTTGACCGGATAGGGTTCCAGCCGGGGCCCGGGCACGCCAGGGGCCAGTTCACTTCTTGGGCGGCCGGTACTTGACGCTGCAGCCGTAGGGCTCGGTCTTGGACTTGGCGACCGGCCTGCCCGCGAGCACGTCGTCGAGGGCGGAGGCCACGTAGTTGGTCTTGCCCTCGTCGTCGATCGCGCCGTCGTACGCGAGCTTGCCCGCCTTGTCGACGACGAACATGTGCGGGGTGGTCCTGGCGGCATAGGCGTGACCCACCTTGCCGTCGGGGTCATGGAGGATCGGGTAGGCGAGACCCTTCTCGGCGGCATAAACGCGATTCTCCTCGGGCTTCGCGTTGAACGTCGTGTCAATCGCGAGCCAGATCACGCCCTTGCCAGCGTACTTCTTGTAGGTCTTCTGCATTATCTTCTTTTTTTCGTCATGGCATCCCCGGCTGATCGGGCAGCCCTTGTTGATCCATTCCAGCACCACGATCTTGCCTTTGAAGTCTGACAGCTTGAACTCCTTGCCGTAGACGTCCTTCAGGGCAAAACCGGGAGCAGGCTTGCCCAGCTCGGCTTTGGCGTTTGCCGTAGCGGGGGCGGCAGTCAACTGACTGTACAACGGCACCCCAGCCATCACCGCGATCACTCCAACGATCGTCCACTTCTTCGCGCTCATCGATTTGCCTCCGTGGGCCGGGATGAACCGGCGAGGTGTGGTGAATGAAAGAGCCATACGCTGAAGGGTCGGGGCTATCTGCAAAAGGAGATGGGCTGACCTTGTAGACCACCGGCACGTTCTCCGTGTCGATCGCTACCCGCTTGACCGGACCAGAGCGCGGATGATCTCACGCCGAGTCATCCAGTCCGTGCCCTGGTAAGCCTTCTTTAACCTTGTCGGCGGACTCCTTCAACTGCCCGATCACGAGGTTTCGGCGATTTCCCGGGCGAGCTTCCGCAGGGGCGAGCTGACCCGCTGCCTGTTGTTGTAGACGACATCCCGCGAGATGCCCGGTGAGCGGGGCAGAGAAGCACCGGGCCGGCGAGCAACCGCCACCGGCCCGGTTTCCCCCTTTGGCTGCACCGGTTCTGCCACCTCAGGGACACGTCCCCGACCCACCATCCCGGCTCCCTGGTCGGGGCCGTGTCCTTGGGGGCGGCGTTGCCGGCAGTGTTCCTGCCGCCAGCAACGTCACCGATCTCCACCCTCAGCTATTCGGGCGAGCAAGGCGTTTCTCTCACGGAAGACGGGTCTTTTTCTCTTTTTTCGCTGTCCTGGCGGGGCTGCGCGGCAGGTACCGGTCCCGGGCACTCGAGGCGGCAGCAAGGAGCGATGCCGGGGGTTTCCGTTCACGTGGTCAGTGCGGCGAGGGTCCGTCGGCGGCGTTCGGTGTACCAAGCGGTCAGGGCGTCGTTGTCCGCAAGGTGGCGGTGGATGCAATCGAAGATCTCGGTCATTTCGGCGCGGTCGATCTTGGGGTGATGCCTGGTCCCGGGGACGGCGACCTCGAGCGTGGCGATGGCGGGCAGCAGCGAGCCGAGGAGGAACGTTCGAATGCCCGCCTGTTCAGCGGGGACGGCCAACACATAGCGCAGCCCGGCATCCAGGTGGCTGATCGCCCGGCCAATGAGATCCACCCGGCCGCTCCGGCGCAGCCGGTACGACGGGGAGGTCAGATCGACGCACCCGGCGGGGATGAAGCTGACGCCGCGGGCGGCGTCCACGTGGCAATCCTTGATGATGTTGGTCATCTGCAGGCCGAGACCAAGCCGGCGCCCATCCTCCCGCCACTCGGGGGTTGCGGTTAACCGGGGCGAGTCCAGTCGCGCCTCGAACAAGGCAGTGGACATAACGCCCACCGTCCCGGCGACGTAGTGGCAGTACTTATCGAGCTCGCTGAGGTCGCGGCAGAGAAAAGCGATACCATCGTGGGTCTCGACCGCGCGCAGGCTGCGCATCCCGGCGACCATCTCGTGTACGCAGTTCCGAATCGGCGGGTGCAGCTCCCCCGGTAGTGACCGGTAGGCCGACAACACCAGGTCGAACCCCTCAATGAGCGGGCCGCAGGCATCGTCCGGAACCGCCGGCCAGGCATCTCGGAACGCCCTTGCCAGGCCTGGATCCTCCGGCTCGTCCACCGCCGAGAGCAGGGCGTCATAAAGGACCGCCCGTTGATTGTCGCCGAGCGAGGCGTTGTCCTCGATAGTGTCCGCAGCCCGACAAATCAGGTACGCCACGCACAGAGCCTTATCCAGCGGCTCCGGGCAGCTCGGGATGATCAGGGCGAAGGATCGCGACACGTCGGGCAGAATCGCGTGGCAGAAGGTCCAATAATCGGCATGTGCCGTACGTAGACTCAAAGGGCGATACTCGGCATTGGAAGCTGATCCGGCTCCTGACGACGGTCCCGCCTGATCAGCACCTACGGACACGCCACCAAACCGCCATTCCTGCTCTTGGCCAAGGCCATGTCGATCAGGTTGATGAACCCATCGCAGTTGAGGTCGAAACGGGCGGTGGTTTCGTCAGGTGGTCCGCCCTTCACGCTCTTTACCTGGGCCATGTCGATCAGATTGGCGGCGCCGTCGGCGTTTGTGTCTCCGAGCAATACCCGGATGTGCACATCGTAGTCCCCGGCCAGGAAGTTGCCCGCCAGGTCGATGATCCCGTCAAGGGTGATCGCCAGGCAGGTTGCGTCGGGCACGCCGCCCATTTCGACGGTCATTTCATCGCCGACAATCGAGACCGACTCGATTGTGCCGCACGGCACACCATGGCACGACAGGTTGACCTCGGTCTCATCCGGGACCCCGTCGGCGGCGAGGACATCCTCGCTGAAGGTGAAGATGACCTCTTCCGGCCCATGCCAACGGCACTCAACGGCGGCCTCTTCGGGTGGATGCAACGGCAGGTCAATCTTAAACTCGCTCTCCGCTCCGTGCGTCTTGCAGGAAACTGCGCTGCACAATTCCGGAGGGATATAGTCGCATATGCCCGGATAGTCCACACTCACACCCCACATGGCGGCAAGACAATCGTTCGAATACGTCAGACCGTTGCACCCGCAAACCGGAATGTACACCAAGGGGCAAACTTCAGGTCGGAGCTCACACGTGCCGGCGCCGTAACAATCCCCCACCGCCTTGGCACAGTACTCATCCGGCGGGCAATCCCAGTTGAACCAGCAGCAAGGCTGTACAACGAAGCTGCATACCTCCACGGGTGACGGAGGCGGCCAAGCAGACAAAGCATCATACAGGGTCGCTATAACGGTGTAGGTTCCAGCGGCCAACGGGCCAACCGTCTCTGACCGCCCCCACGGCGTGATCATGTCGGCACACATGGTCCCCGGCGGGTAGTCCGCGTATACGTCGAAATAGACTTCCTGCCCGACGACCGCGGCATAGGAACCGTTGGGAACACAGCTATTCGGCCATTCGCCGGCCAACGTGATCGTGACCGGGTCGGCAGTGGTGGGCTGCTCCGGCTCGATCATGCACGCCTGTGGCGGCCACCACCACTGGGCCTGGGCGGCGGAACTCAAGCTTGCCACCAGTACCATTGCAAGCGTCGGTGCAGCCTTGGAGAAAACGGTCGCGTGTGAGATCTGGCTTCTCATGGCTCGCAGCCTCCTTTCAGACATGGGTGGACGGTGAATCAGAGCCGAGAAAGGACGCCTGAGCGACCCAGGCTGGTCATCCGGTCGGCTCACAGCCCCGTGCCGAAGCGCCCGTCACTTTCGCCAGCTCCTTGGCCCGTGATAGGTGAGAAGAAGCCGTTCCGGCGTGCCTTGCGCTCCGCACCGGGGCCATTCACCAGATACAAGTATACCCAGTGTCTCTCGGCAGGACAAGAACTTGTCCCTTCTCGCAGTTGGGGGGGGGCATAACACTTTGGGCGGCTTGTTGGAAGGCGCCGCCCCCCAGGTGTTTCCGAACCTCGCTCGTGAGGAAGCGGACCCTTCTCCGTAGCGCGCCCATAGGGAGGC
>CAZOIA010000286.1:0-5766 GCA_964579675.1 uncultured Planctomycetales bacterium
CTTACGGTCGCGGTTCGGAAACACCTGGGGGCGGCGCCTTCCAACAAGCCGCCCAGAGTGTCCTGCACCCCAACCCTGGTGCCCCCTTCGGCGGGGAATCCCGGATCGGCGGTTCGGTGTCAAAGACCCGGCGGAGGCGTCGTGGTCAGGCGCCCCAATGAACGCCGGGTGCAGTACGCGACGTAGCCCTTGCCGGCGGCGAGGGTATAGGCTTGGTTCGCGCCGCTGGCGTATCCTCCGTGGGAAGAAGGCGGCAGGGCGCTTCTACCCGAAAGAAGGCCCGAAGGGTGCTCCGCACAGAAGGGCCCTGCTCCCTTTCTCCCGCGTGACCTCCTTTTTCCCGCGATCAGTCCGAGGATGGAAAGTCCACGTTCTGCGACCAGTATGCCGTGAAAGCGTTGAGGAGCGGATTGCGCAGAATCGGCACATGGTTGCCGGGATCGGTTCCGTATTCGATATTGAACCCGTCGAACTCAGGTTCATCACCGCGCCAGACGTAATATGCGTAGTTCCAGCCGTACTGCTCGAACAGAGCGATCTCGTCGCTGACGAAGGTGGCCGCATCGAGAGCCCAGCGGAACAGCCCGAATTCCCCGACATAGATCGGCACATTGTGCCATAGGGAGAAGTGGAGAGCGGGATGGAAGTCCTGCACGAGCCAGCTCTGATTGAGGTTAATGCCCCCGATCAGACTGGGGTAGCTGACGGGTGATTCCTCCGGCTGGTTTGTATAGACGTCCGGATCGTACGCGTGAAAGCTGTAGACGGTCCGGGAATCCCCGGTGGGGGTCAGGGCTTCAAACCATGAGGGGCTGGCCCATTGGAGGCTGTTGATGATAATGGGCGTTTCGGTGTCCACTTCGCGGATGGCGGCGGTGATTTCGCCGGCCAGGGTGTTCCAGTCCCAAAGGGTCCCCTGGAATTGCCGCGCGAACGCTGCCGGCGTGAGTATCCCTGCGGGGTCCGCCCAGGTGTTGACGTGCGGCTCGACCATCAGGTTATAGCCGGCTACGACCGGGTGGGTCGCATAGCGCTCGGCGATATAGCGCCACATGGCAATCCAGGCATCGTGGGCGGCCTGATCCGTCCAGACCGTTATCAGGGGCTCACCGCCTAAACCGGTGATGGCAGGCTCGTTCCGCCCGGGGCCGGTGCGCACGTGGATCACAACGTAGATGCCGACCTCTTGGGCCCAGTTGATGAGATTGTCCATGTACTCCCGGGCGGTCGCATTCACACCATAAGGCGGTTGCTCCTCGAACAGGCCCGGGTACGAGGCATTGATCAGATTCGCGCCCATGTTCCTCAGGTTTCGCACGTCCTGCTTGGAAATCAACGTGACGCAGGTCCCTGCTTCCGTGCCCACCCGGCAGGGGTGCAGGTCCGCGCCCCGCAGCCGCGTCCGGCCGGAGGACCATAACTCCCATTTGTCGGAGACGCTCACCGGTTCATCAACGATCGAAAAGCTGAATGAATAGGGCGTTTCCAGAGTGGAGCCGTCCGCGAATGAAACAGCGGAAACGGCGACCGTATGCGTGGTACCCCTATCGACAAGGTTGGCGCTCGGCTCGATGGTCACAATGGTGTCGTCTGACGACCAGTTCAGCGTGAAGTCCGTTTCCGGCGTGATGGCGATCTCGAGGCTGTCGGGATCGGCCGGCTGACTGAGTACTATGTCAATCGTCGCGTTGGCTCCGACGTTTGTCGTGCCGTCCGGCGGACTGGTGCTGATGATTTGCCCCGCGCCCCCGCTGCCGCCGTTTCCGCCGCCGTTCACACAATGCGCGCCCGAGCACCCGGCCGCCAGCGCCATTGCGACCAAGCGGATGGGACAACACTGCCTGTGCATGGCTGAAACCTCCCCTGTATTGGCTGCCATTTGGCTGTTGGCTGACATGCTAGCCGGCAATCAGCAGATCGTCCATCCATGAATGCGTGTGCCCTGTTATCTCGGGTGGATGACACTTTGGGCGGCTTGCTGGAAGGCGCCGCCCCCAGGTGTTTCCGAACCGCGCCCGTAAGGAAGCGGCCCTGGCGCATCCGCAGATACTCCCCTCCCTGACGGTCGGGGTTCGGAAAAGCGAGGTGCCGTCCCCTTCTCCGCCCGAAGGTCCCCGCCGGAACTGTCACGCACGCTGTTATCTCCGCCAGGCCGCCGCGGTATGACGTGCCGATCGTGACCCTCGAAGACGGTGCTGACCCGACAAGCAGGCGGAAAAGCATCTCGCGAAGCCGTGGATCAGCGTCGCCGGCCCCGTAACCCTGCTGCTTACTCGTTGAGGATCCGGCGGAGGATGGTCTGGAGGATTCCGCCGCCGGCGTAGTAGTCGATCTCGACGGGCGTGTCGATCCGGCAGGTGGTGGTGAACTCGAAGGTAGTGCCGTCGTCGCGGGCGGCAGTGACGGCGATGTCCTGCCGGGGCTTGAGGTTGTCGTCGAGGCCGGTGATGGTGAATGTTTCGGTGCCGGTCAGGCCGATCGACTCGCGGCTCTGCCCGTCCTTGAACTGCAGGGGCAGGATACCCATGCCGATGAGGTTGCTGCGGTGGATCCGCTCGAGACTCTCGGCGATGACGGCGCGGATGCCCAGGAGCATGGTTCCCTTGGCCGCCCAGTCACGCGACGATCCGGTGCCGTATTCCTTGCCCGCCAGCACGATGAGCGGCGTACCGGCTCGCTTGTACCTCATGGCCGCGTGGTAAATGCTCATCTGCTTGCCGGTGGGGAGGTGGATTGTGACGCCGCCTTCGGTCCCCGGGGCGAGCAGGTTGCGGAGCCGGATGTTCGCGAACGTCCCCCGGGTCATCACCCGGTCGTTGCCGCGGCGGGAGCCGTAGGTGTTGAAGTCAGCCGGATTGACGCCGAGTTCCTGGAGGTACTCGCCCGCGGGGCTTTCCGGCTTGATCGCGCCAGCGGGGGAGATGTGGTCGGTCGTGACCGAGTCGCCGAGCATGACCAGGCAGCGGGCATCGGTGATGGGCTTGACCGGCTGCGGCTCAGCGTGCACGTCGATGAAGAACGGTGGCTCCTGTATGTACGTGCTGTCGGGCGAGAAGGCGTACAGATCGCCCGTCGCGCAGGGCACTGCACGCCACGCCTCGTCGCCCTCAAAGACGTGCGAATAGCGCCTGGCAAACTGCTCGGGCGTTACGCATTGAGCGATCGCATCATCGATCTCCTGCCGGGTGGGCCAGATGTCCTTGAGGTAGACGTTGTTGCCGCCCTTGTCGCGGCCGATCGGCTCGGTGGTAAGATCGATATCGACCGTGCCGGCGATGGCGTATGCGACAACCAGCGGCGGGCTGGCGAGGTAATTGGCCCTGGTGAGCGGGTTCACCCGGCCTTCGAAGTTCCGGTTCCCGCTGAGCACGGAGCAGGCGACGAGGTTGTCTTCCGCGATGGCGGCAGCGACCGGCTCGGGCAGCGGGCCGCTGTTGCCGATGCAGGTCATGCAGCCGTATCCCACGGTGTGGAAGCCCAGCCTGTTCAGGTGCGGCGTCAGGCCGGCCCGGTCCAGGTAATCGGTAACCACGCGGGAGCCGGGCGACAGGCTGGTCTTCACGTGCGGCTTGACGGTGAGACCCTTCTCGACGGCGTTCCTGGCCAACAGCCCCGCACCGAGCATCACCGAGGGGTTCGATGTGTTCGTGCAGCTCGTGATGGAGGCGATCACAACCGCCCCGTGTCCGATCTCGATGGCTGAGCCGCCGTGTGTGCCCGCCGCTCTTCGCCCAATTGCCGCATCGTCGAGCCCGAAACCCCCCTCAGCTAAGGGAGCTCTCAAGGCGGCGTTGAACGATTGCTTCACGTCGGACAGCACAGCGCGATCCTGTGGCCGCTTCGGCCCGGCGAGGCTCGGCACCACCGTGGAAAGATCCAGCTCGATCGTGTCGGTGAATTCGGGATCAGTCATCCCCGGCATGCGGAACATGCCCTGCTCCTTGGTGTAACGTTCGACCAGGTCGATGAGTTCAGCAGGCCGGCCGGTGAGAGCCAGGTAACTGAGGGTCTGATCATCGACCGGGAAGAACCCCATCGTTGCTCCGTACTCGGGGGCCATGTTGGCCAGCGTCGCCCGGTCGGGCAACGTGAGCTCGGCGAGTCCCGGCCCGAAGAACTCGACAAACTTGCCCACGACGCCCCTGGCCCGGAGCATCTGGGTGATGGTGAGCACGAGATCGGTGGCGGTCGTGCCCTGAGGAAGCGTGCCCGCGAGCCTCAAGCCGATGACCTCCGGCGTGAGCATGTAGATCGGCTGGCCGAGCATGACGGCCTCGGCTTCGATCCCGCCCACGCCCCATCCGACGACGCCCAGCCCGTTGATCATGGTGGTGTGGCTGTCAGTGCCCACCAGGCTGTCCGGGAACGCTACAGTATGACCGTTTGTTTTCCGCACGCTCACGACATCAGCGAGGTACTCAAGGTTCACCTGATGGACGATCCCGGTGGCGGGAGGCACGACGCGGAAGTTGTCGAAGGCCCGTTGCCCCCACTTGAGGAACTCGTACCGCTCGCGGTTGCGTTCGAACTCCTTCGCCTGGTTGACGGCAAGGGCGGTGGGGGAGGCGAATGTGTCTACCTGGACCGAGTGGTCGATGACCAGCTCACAGGGGACCCGGGGGTTGATGCGTTTGGGATCGCCGCCGAGCCGCTTCATCGCCGACCGCAGTGCTGCGAGGTCCACGACGCTGGGGACGCCGGTGAAGTCCTGGAGGATGACCCGGCCCGGCTTGAAGGGCAGTTCGACCGGGGCCGGTGTCCCAGTGTTCCAGTTGGCCAACCGGGTTACGTCGCCGGTCGTGACCTGCGAGCCGTTCGCGTTACGCAAGGTGTTTTCCAGCAACACTTTGATTGACATCGGAAGCCGATCGATGGCTGCAACGCCTTGGCCGGCCAGCGCGGCGAGTCGGTGGACCCGGACCGCTCCGGCTTTGGTTTGCAGGGTCGATTCAGCTCCGAACAGATCCCCGGTTCGTGAGGCCGACATCGTCTTCTCCGTCCACGTCTGACAAGGGTCTGATGGGGAATGTGGTGCCTCAGGAGCATAGCGTTTCTCCCGGCGTCCTGCCACTCTCGGGGCCCAGCGGTGCGTGGCCCGACATGCGGCTCGGCGACCGCGGTGGGGGATGGACGGCAAAACACCCGCGGGGGTTCGAAAAACTCGTGATATTTCTACTTGCCCGCAACGAGAGGGATGGCGCATGTTACTAATAGATGAGGCGTATGGACGAGACGTGGCGAGGGCGTGCGATGAAGAGGGCAGCGACGGGCATCCAGTGGGCAGCGGTGTGGGCAGGCTGCGCGATTGCCACGGCGCTGACGAGCTATCCTCAGAAATTGCCCGGCCCGGCCCGGCAGGGGGTGGAAGGAGCGGTTGATGCGGTTGCGCGGGTGTTGCTCTGGATGTGGGACGAGCCGGCCGACGGCTTGGAGAACCCTGGCGAGGAGTGGGCGGTTTCCCGGCTTGATGACCTGTCGTGGATGGCCGGGGCCGACGGGGTGCCGGTCCGCCTCTCCGCCATCGGTGGTTCCGAGGCGGTGGGGATGGCAGCTCCGGTCGTGCGTTTCCCGGGCGTAAGGGCGCAAAGAGGACGGTCGGCAGAGCTTTGCCATGAGGGGCAGACGCGCCGACCTTCAGCTCGCGGCGAAACACGGGGACTTCTGAACCCTTGTCGTTTTTCGTTCGCTGCCTGCTTCTCGCTGCCGGTTGAACACGGGTGCATGACACTTTGGGCGGCTTGTTGGAAGGCGCCGCCCCCAGGTGTT
>CAZOIA010000287.1:0-5721 GCA_964579675.1 uncultured Planctomycetales bacterium
CAAAGGACAAAGCATAATGCGCAGCAAACAGAGATTGTCTAACAGAGTCACGCGAATCCCCCGATCTGCCATCCACGAAATGACGCGATTATCGCAACAGATGGAAGATGTGGCGTTCTTGTCGTGGGCGAAGCCAACGTCTGACACGCCAGAGCATATCAAGGAGGCTGCGGTCTCCGCAATAAGGAAGGGCCTGGTCGGCGGGTATTCCGGCACCTCCGGTTTGCTGGAGTTGCGGCAGGAGATTGTCCGGAAACTCAGGAGAGATAACAACGTAGATGCAGGGGTCTCGCAGATACTGGTCACGGTAGGCGCTATTGAAGGCCTGGCTGCCTCGGTCATGACCGTGATAGACCCCGGCGATGAAGTTATCCTGCCATCTCCCGCCTATTCAACACATATTCGTCACGTGCTTCTTGCTTCCGGTCAGCCTGTCCTCGTTCCCACCATAGAAGACAAAGGATTCATCCTTGATATTGAAGGCATCAAGAATGCGATAAGTTCCAGGACAAGGGCGCTAATCTACTCTACGCCGGGCAATCCAACGGGTAGCGTTTTCGCAGAGGAACAGCTTCGCGAGTTAGCCAGGGTTGCCCTGGAAAACGACTTGGTGGTGATTACCGACGAGGCGTACGAGTACTTCACCTACGATGGCCATATGCATTTCAGTATAGCGTCGATTCCCGAGATGAGGAAGAATGTGATTAGCTGTTATACATTCACCAAGACTTATGCGATGACGGGCTGGCGAATCGGTTATCTGCATGCCGATGAGGAGTTGATTCCTCAGATCATGAAAGCACATATCCCTTTCGCGATTTGCGCTCCCGTGGTGTCTCAGTATGCCGCTCTGGCTGCTTTGCAGGGAACGCAGGACTGTGTCACCCGCTTTCGCGAACACTACAGGGCGGCACGAGGCGTCATGTGCGAGCGGCTCGACAGACTTGATCGGGTTTTTCAATACCAAAGACCGCATGGTTCTTATCTCATGTTCCCCCGCATAAAGCTGGAAGAGGGCAAGGATTCCGTGGCATTCTGCACGAGACTGCTGCAGAAGGCGAAGGTGTCAGCAACGCCGGGGGTAGCCTTCGGGCCATCGGGCGAGCAGCACTTGAGGCTGTCGTTCTGCGTCCCTGAGCACGAGATAAACAAAGCCTTTGATAGAATGGAAAGCTATTTCAAGTGAAACCCTACGGTCAGGGCAGACTGCGCGCGCGACAGGAACAGCGTATCCGGATCGACAGCTATGGTCTTTGTTCGGATCACCTCTGGGCCTGCCGCGTTCATCCCAGAGCCACGTCGAGAATCATCATGACAGCAAAACCCACCAATGCCCCTACGGTGGCGAAATCGTTGTGGCGATTCCGTTGGGACTCGGGTACGAGTTCCTCCACCACGACGAAGATCATTGCCCCCGCGGCGAAGGCGAGGGCGTAGGGGAGCAACAGCTCCATTGAGAGCACGAGCCAGGCTCCCAGAACGCCTGCCATCGGTTCGACCAAGCCTGATGCCTGGCCAAACATGAACGCCTTGAAGCGTCCCATGCCTTCCCGCCGGAGCGGCATGGCAACGGCCAAACCCTCGGGGAAGTTCTGCAGGCCGATGCCGATGGCCAGGGCAATGCCACCAACGATAAGTTGCCGTTCTGCAACCGCGTCTGCCGCGTGGGCCACCGCGCCGAAGGCGACTCCCACCGCCAGGCCCTCGGGAATGTTGTGGAGCGTCACCGCCGACACCAGCAGGACGCTGCGCTGCCAGGAAGTCTTGATGCCTTCCGCCTGAGGCGTCTCGAGGCCAGGGTGGAGGTGCGGCAGGATCTTGTCAACGAGGTAGAGGAACAGACCGCCGGCCAGGAAGCCAACCGTGGCCGGCATCCAGGCACCCCCTGACAACTCGATCGCCGGCGCGAGCAGCGACCAGAAGCTCGCGGCGATCATGACGCCGGCTGCCATCCCCAACGCCCCATCCATGGCCTTCTGGTTGAGGCTCCTGGCGAAGAAAACCGGGGCCGCGCCCGCCGCCGTGACAAACCACGTAAACAACGTGGCGATCAATGCCTGGGTAACGGGATGGTATTGCTGGATGAACTCAAGCAGATGTTGTTCCATTGTTCTTCACCCGACCACTAATGCCCAGAGCTCGGCGGTTCCCGGCTCTCCACTCAGACGTCGAGTTTGTACCAGAGGCCGCGCGTCTCAGCCAGGAATCTGTCCGAGAAACGGGTCGAATTGACCTCCTGCGGGCTCGGAACGGCGAGGACCTGCTCGGCGCTCGGCTGGGCATTGCTGAGTTGCGGTCGCGGGATGAAGCCAAAGCGGCCTTTCAAGAGGCCATTTCCGGGTTCGGCCAACGGTCGCCTGAGCCTCCGCAGGATCCGGACCCTGATCGCTGAAACCACTTGCGAGACCATCGTCAGCTATCGGCTGAAGTAGTCCGCTACGCCGTCCACGACGGCTGCGGCGAGCTTGGCGCGGTAGGCAGTGGAGTTGAGCCGCCGGGACTCCTCCGGGTTGGTCAGGAAGCCGCACTCGATCAGCACCGCTGGCCGCGAGTGCCCGACCAGGACCCGGAAACCGGCGCGATGGACGCCGCGGGTCTCGATCCCCGCCCGTTTGAAAGTCGCGTCGAGGCGCAAAGCCGCCCGCAGGCTTTCGGGCGATGCGTTCCGGGCGATGTAGAAGGTTGCACCCGACGCGCTGGATCGCGATCGCGGGGCGGCGTCGGCGTGGATCGAGATGAACAGGTCGGCCCGGGTCCGCTCCGCCGTCGCCGCCCGGTCATCCAGTTCAACGAACACGTCACGGTCCCGTGTGGTCACGACACTGGCCCCGCGATCGGCCAGCCCCCGGGCCACCGCCTTGGCGACGGCCAGCACAATGGTTTTTTCGTGCTCCCCGCCGAACCGCGCCAGGGCCCCCGGATCCTTCCCACCGTGCCCCGCGTCAACCACGACCGTAGCATCGGTAATCGACTTGCCGGCGGAAGGCGGCGGTGGTGACGGCGCGGGCTTCTGACGGCGGGAATGGTAGTAGGGCGGCGGCAGTTCCTCGATCACCCGCCCGGGCGTTTTGCAGCCGGCAAGGGCAAGCCCCGGCGCCAACAGTGTTATTGCAGTCAGCCAACGTCTCATGGCCATGTCGCGATCAGCCCCCGGCGGCCGTGTCCTGCGGCGGCAGCGGCAGGACGCAGCGGAAACCGATGTTGTGCTGGCGGGCGTTCGGCCCGGCCGCGGCGCGGACTTCGATCCGGCACCGTTGGATGGGATCGGTGAACGATCCCCCGCGAACCGCATGCTGAGCGCCGGCCGGCGGGCCGACGCGGGCCTCGCGAATGTCCTTGGCCCAGGGGTTGGGGTAGTTCCGGTCGCCGAAGGGCCTGGCCCCGCGCTCCAGCCCGGTTGGCAGGTCCTCTTCACTCGGATAAGCGTGCCGCCCCGGATCATACCAGTCCGCACACCACTCCCGCACGTTGCCGGCCAGGTTGTGGATGCCAAACGGGCTGACGCCGGCGGAATAGTTCATCACCGGCGCGGTGTGCTCATATCCGTCGTAGTCCTGGCGAGCAGTGCGGGCGTTGCAGAGGTACCGGGTAACGTCACTCTGTTCATCGTTGCCCCAGGGGTAGATCCGGCGATCATTGCCGCGGGCGGCGGTCTCCCACTGGGCCTCGGTGGGCAGCGTCTTGCCGGCCCAGCGGGCGTAAGCGAGGGCCTCGTGCCACGACACGTTGCGCACCGGATGGTGGTCGTTGTGTCCCGGCACCCAGTACGAACGGTAGCCCGGCCGTCCCCGGGACGCCGCTCGCGAAGAGCCCGCGCTGTGACGGCAGGTGTCGAACTGCTCATTCGTGACTTCATGAATATCCATGTAGAAGTGATTGGTGCGGACCTTTCGTGCGGGGACCTCGTCGAGATCCTCGCCGCCGCCCATCGTGATCGTTTGCGTGGGCACATAAGCCATCGTCATGTTGTCGGCCTCGCAGACGATGTATCGCGGCCAGCCGTCGTAGTGATCCTCGGGGTTGTCCAGGTCATATTGGCCGGCGAGCGGACAGAACCCCGGAGGCAGCTCAACACCTGCGGGCAGTGGGCTGCCGACTTCGGTCTCGACTGACCCCATATCCGTCCCGGGCTCGACCCTGGCCTCCGGGCCGAATTGGGCATCGGCCGACGCCATCCCCTGTTTATTCGCCCCGCAGCCGAGGCTTCCAACCGCCAGCAGACCACAGGCCGCCGTCGTGATTCCCCGAACCAGCCATCGAGTTCCAAAGGTCATTGGGCCAATCCTCCGCCGTCCTTCCCGTCTTTGCCGGTCAACGGCTGATCATGAACGACCACGAAGCTTGAAGGAACTTCAACAGAATCGAAGGGCCCGCTGGCAGTGCAGGGCCCCGCGCAGGCTGAGCCCCGCGGCTCTTTGAGGGATCCTGTTGGAGTTCCTAAGGCTCATACACCACGACTTCGCGGCTCGGGTCGCCCCACTGCATGTGCCGCCCGCCGATCCGCATCACCAGGAGTATCTCGCCCAACTCCTCCGCCGCCTCAACCACGTCGCGATGAGCTTCAACCACTTCCTCCGTAGCCAGCACCAGCACCGGCTTGCGAACCAGGACGTGATCGCACTTGAGCAGCGCCTTTACCCGTCTCAATCGGTCGTGCAGCTTGTCCAACTCCTGGTCGAGCTCTTTTCGCCGGGCCTCCCACCAGATGAACTCGCGATCCGTCCCGAAGAGATTTGCAACGGGATCCGTCACGTCGAGTCGGAAATCCCAGTACGCGTCGCGGAACCGGGCATCGGCGTATTCGATCTCACGTTCGCAGGCTGCGATGTCCACCTCGGTTTTCAACCGGAGCTCCTCAGCCCGCTCGAGGTTCGCCACGAAGAAGACCTTCTCCACGACGTCCCCTTGTTTGAGACGCTCCAGATCATGCTCATCGATCGCGGTTGTATGAGCCTCTCCGCGGTACGGGAAAACCTCGTCCCCGGTCACCTCCACCCGCTGATAATACTCCGAGGGCAGGGAGATCGGTACGAACGATCGCCGCTGGAACACCCTCGCCTCGTGGCGATTGGCGTGGTAGACGATCAGTTCGCCGTAGGTGCTCACTCCCGGCAAGCCGTCGGCCGAGGTGTATTTGAACTCGTATCGGCCCGGGGCCAGGTTGAACACGCAGTACTGTTCCGGGGCCAGTTCGAGGCGGTGCCCGAACGGGCTCTCCGGCGCGATCTGGTGGTTGCGGGGCGGGCACGTTTTCATCTCCACCGTGGCGCCCGGCGGGGAGTAGAACAGGATCTGGGTCCGGCCCTGGTCCGAGAAGCCGGTTTCCATCGCTCCGTGCCCGCAACCGGCAACCCCGCCCATCGCCAGGGCCGCCAGGACAAACTCCCGGAAGCCCGGCAGCAGCTCCGCCAGTGCCTCCAGGCCGTCGCTGCCCTTGCCGGCGATGCGAATGTCGCCGTTCTCGGCGACGGCGATTAGGGGGGCGACCAGAGCCGGCAGGTCCCAGGCGGTCTCCAGGCTGGCCCTGGACAGCACGAGATCGGCCCTTCCCGTCGGCTTGGGATCGATGGAGAAGATCAGCACGGTGGTCTGGCCGGCCCAGGCCGGGGGGATCTTCTCGATGCCCGTGGCCGCGCTCAGGCGGCTTCTGGCGACGGCCAGCCGCACACAACCCAGCACGGGCCTCTCGACCGGCACCTTCCTGAGCAGCTCGGCAAGCCG
>CAZOIA010000288.1:0-5717 GCA_964579675.1 uncultured Planctomycetales bacterium
CCTTTGACGAGGATGCCTCCCGTGCCAACCCTGGAACAAGCCCGACAGCTAAAGGAGTTCGCCGAGGAGATATTCGAGCTGTCTAAGGACGTCTGGACCGCCCAGAGCAAGTCCAAAGGCAAGCACGAGGCCGAAATCACCGAAACCGAGTTCCTCGCCCTCGATTTGCTCTCCAAGTCACAGCCCCTCACCGTGGGCGACATCCAACGGAGAATCGGGGTCTTGCCGGCCCAGATGTCGCGGATCATCCGGTCCCTCGAAAGCAAGGGGGACGAGCCCCTGATTTCCTGCAAGATCAATCCGGAAGACAAGCGCAAGATCGATGTCCGACTCACGCCGTCCGGAGAGAGGGCCCGCCAGGCCTACCGCGAGATGAAGCTGGGCACCACCGAGAGATTGCTTCTTGGCCTGAGCGAGCACGACCGCGGGGAATTCATGCGGATCCTCCGGCTCATAAGGGAAATGACACGTAAGGACTTGCCAGAAAAGTAGTTGCGCACTTTCGCCTCTTTTTTCTTCAAAAACAGTACGCATCCGCAAACTTTTTCGCCTCCGGGATTGTCTATCGTATTGAACTGATTGGGAAGTGTTCCGGCCCGGCAGGTGGCACCCTCGCTGGCCGGAGGATCTGCACGATGGCAAACAAGAATCGAGGTGTCGAGCCATGAATACCAGCAAGACCTTCCTCCTGGTGGCCGGCCTGATGGCGGCGGGGTTCGCGATCGACGCCGCGGCCGAACGGGCCGAGGCGCAGTACTACAGCTACTATGTGGCGACGCCGGTCTGCGTGAGCCCTCCGCGGATCGTCGTGACGCCCACTCCGGTGTACGTCGCGCCGGTGACCACGTACTACTATCCAGGCTACTCCTACTCGTGCAGTTACCCGTGCTACCGCTCGGCCTACTGCACGTACGGTTACCACCCCAGCCGCTCCAAGCACTACCGCTATCGCTCATACTGCGGGGCTCGGGTCGGGTCGGGATCGGTTCGCTTCAGTTTCGGGTTTTGCCACTGAGGCCGGAGCGGCGGTTCACAAAGCGGCTTTTAACGTAGGCGGTGGAGTCTACGCGGCACCAAGCCGGGTGCGGTACCCGGCTTGGCTTTTTTGGGGGGCCAGGCTCGGCTCCGGAAAACTCGCAAACCCTTATGGTATCATGGCTTGGGGCGGCCGAGGGCCGCTGGGGCACGCCGGCTGTCCTCTGCCCGCTCCGCCCGGTGCTCAAGGGCAACCGGCAGTTCCTCGATCGTCATGCCCGTCTTGCCGATGCAAATGAGGGGCCGGACTGATGCCGCGCCGCACCAGGCCCAGGCACTTTATGATTGAACCGGTGACAAAGCTGCCTTAGAATATAGGTAGCGATGGGTTCGGCGCAGGCGATGTGCGAGTCAGACCAGACCCAGACTGATCCCGGCAAGGAGCGCTGAGTTCACCCAACACTCCGTCGGACGTGACGGCCGGGGGTGGCGGACGGCAGCACGCGAGGGAATCTTCAATGAGTTTCTCATACTGGAAACGCGGCTTCACGTTGATAGAGCTCCTGGTTGTGGTGGCGATCATCGCCCTGCTGGTGGCGATCCTGCTGCCGGCGCTGCAGAAAGCGAAGGATCAGGCGCGGGCCACGCAGTGCGGGAGCAACATGAAGCAGGCCCTCAGTGGGGTCAGTCTTCAGATGGCCGAGACCCAGATGCGCAAGGAGCGGTGGAGCACGAACTTCGGGTGGGCGGTCTACTCCCTGAAGCAGAACAAGGGACAGACGGAGTTGTATACGTGTCCATCCGACCCGACTCCAAGAGCAATGCCCGCGGTGCTGGATCGACTGTATACCGACGAGGCAGGACAGGACTACCGGGGGACCACGACGGGTGACGGGATTTTCAACCGCGTGCTCAAGAACGGCAACACCTGGCAGACGGATATCCAGGACCAACTGGACGAAACGTTGTTTGGCGGCGACGCCTGGACGGAAGCCACGGGCGACCTGCTCGTCGACCTGAGCCCGGCCAAGCGCCAGACCTTCACCCAGGCATCGATTCGTAAGGACGAGGCGTCCTGGCGCCACGACGTGCTTTCCTACAAGGGAGAGACTATTACGGTGAACGTAAGCGGGACGGTCACGGCGGTGGTTCCGGTCCTTTGGATGAGTTACTCGGCCAACGCCAGCGCCGGGCTGAAGAGCGTCAAGGGCACGCCAGTGTTGATCGTCGAGGGTGGCAAGCCTGGCATTTTCCCCGAGTCTCTGGGCTCTTATCCCGACGACAGCCTGTCCAGGGTGCTGCGGTTCCGGCACGGGGGTAAGGTCAGCGATCCGGCCCTCGCGGGCGCCAAGTGCGTCGGCACCCAATTACCTGTCCAGCCACAGAAGACCGGCAGACTGAGAGGCAACCGGGACCTCGACTACGAGCCTCGAGAGAAGATGAACGCCGGGTTCCTCGACGGTCACGTCGAGCGGCTCGGCTGGTGGCAGATGTTCACACCCGATCCAAGCAACCCCGATACCCAGCCGCCCACGCCGAAGGTGAACGTCTGGTTCGGAAGTCGCCGGTCCACCTCATTCTGACCGCCCAGACGGGGCGACGTCGATTGACTCGGATCTGATTCTCCGCCACAAGTGCGGTGCCCGCGAGGCAAGCGAATGCCACTCGGCTTGGGTATAGACCCACAAATCGGCATGGACAGGCAGTCCGCTCGGGTAGAACTTCTCGTACCGCTGGGCAAGTGATAGCCCGCAGTCGGTCACGACGACGATGAGATCGAGATCACTGCCCACCCCCCAGTCACCGCGGGCGTAGGAGCCGACACACAGCACCTCACGTACGGACGGGTCGTTCCGGCGCAGGGCCGACGCCCAGCGTCCGGCGGCGCCGAGGACCGTTTCACGATCCGGCCATTTGAAGACGACAGAACTCAACGACCTCACGGGCATAGCGGATGGCCTCATCACTCTGGAGCTGACCGTAATGTTCGCCGGGCGGGCCCGCCTCGTGCCCGTTCGGGTACCGCGTGGGGATATAGTACAGGTCGAGCGTTCGGGCTTTGTCAAGCAACTTGGTGGGTACGGCAGCCGCGGGTGGCAATTCTTCCAGCAGCCGGCGGACCACGTGTCCCCACGCCTCCTGCCCGAGCTTGAGGTGTGCGGCCTTGACCGCCATTTCCCCCGCCTGCTGAGCCGCAAAGCATGCCCACTCGTGCCGGCCGGCGGCGGCGCTGTCCACCGCCTGGTCCAGGTTACGCAGCGCCTGGGTTAGCCAGTCTGCCGATCGATCGGGCATGCGTTCATTGTACAGCGCTGGCCGGGGGGGTCCACCGACGCATCGCTCATCCCCCACATATTTCGGCGGAAGTGGTAGCACGCCACGCCCGGGCCGCTTGCGGCTTCGCCACATCGGCGTGCCTCCCTTCAAATCAGGTGGCAGGTGTGATCGACAGGAGTTCGAGCAGCTCGGTCAATCGGCGGATTACGTGGTCTGCCTGATCGGCGAAGTCCGGGGCCGGCCCCTGCCCGACCATCAGGACGGTCGTGGCCCCCGCGCCGTTGCCGGCCTGCAGGTCGAAAAGGTAATCACCCACCACCCAGGCCGATGACGCCGACACCGCCAGGGCCCGGCACACCGCCAGCACCGGCTCGGGCGACGGCTTGATGGGGCCGTCCTCCCGCGTGTGCACAAGATCAAACTCCAGACCGTGCTTGCTCAGCACCATCTCGGCGGACTGCCGGCTGTTGCGCGTGAGCATCGCGATCGGGATTCCCTGCCTGCAAATGGCCGCCAGCACCTCCCGGGTGTCGTCCCACAGCTCGCTTTCCCGGGCAGCCTTCTCCTCATGACCAAGCAGAACCTCCTCCGCCCGGGCCCGCTGGTCGGGGGGCATGTGTTCGAGGGATTCGAGGATCGGCGTACGCGGCTCCGTGGGCAACCCGATCTCGCGCCGGATCGCGTCGAAGTCGAAGTAGGGCTGCGTCAGAGTGCCGTCCAGATCGAAGATTACCGCACCGGCGCGACCAGGGCACCCCGGCGAACCGCAGGATGACAGCGAACCGGCCATGACGCCACCTGTAGTGCAGCCCCGCAGCAGCGTCAAGGTGGGACAAGGGCGGGCCTCGGGGCTTTCCCATTCACCCGATTTCTGCTATGTTTGCGGCCTGTTTACGGGAGTGATTCGCAGGGCCCTTCCGCAAAGCCCACGCCGATCCGGGGGCGCTCGTACCCCCAGCAAGACCGGCCGGCCCAGGTTCGCAGGCTCCGTCGGGCCGGCGGCATAGAGTCCCAGGCAACACGGGTAATCAGAGACAGGATATGTTTGCAACCCTGATGTTCAGTGCAGCAGCGATTGCCGGATCAGCCGTGGCGCAGACGCCGGCCTCGTCCGCGAGCCAACCCGCTGGTGCTGCCGCCACCCAACCCGCGGCGGTGACAGCCCAGTTGCCTCCCGACTGGCCGGCAGGGGTCAAACCCTTCAGCCTGGCGGCGCCAACCATGACCGACGACTGGTTCGGCCTGGGACCCGTGATGCGCGACGTGGGCATCAGCCCGAAGTTCTTCTGGAACAGCCACTACTTCTCCGTGCTCAAGGGCGGGCGGAGTACCGACAGCGGCAAACACAGTGCCACCTACGATTTCTTGCTCGCGCTCGACTTCGAGAAGATGCGACTCATCAAAGGCGGTGATGTGCTGCTCCACGTCCGCCAGCAGTGGGGGCGGAGTGTCAACCCGTGGGTCGGGCCCCCGGCCGGCGGCCGGAAACGCACCGTTGCCCAGCAGGTCAACGACGACGCTGACTACGATGAGACCATGTATATCGACCAGTTCTGGTATCGCCAGCACTTCCTCGAGCGCAAGCTCGCGCTGCAAATCGGGTATCTCGACTACCAGACCATCGTCGATCACAACCTCTACGCCAACAGCGAAGACAAACAGTTCATGAACGAGGCCCTGGACAACAACCCCCTCGTCCCCACTGCGTCCGCGGCCGGGCTCGGTGCCGCCCTGTACGTCAAGCCCTGCGAGGCGTACACGCTGATCCTAGGGGCCGGCGACGCTCAGCGGCTGCCGCTCTACAAGCCCGGCTTCTCCACCACCTTCCACGACGAGGCGTGGTTCCTCGGCTACATGGAGCACGACCTGCACATCAAGATTCCGACCCGGCGCGGTCCCCTGCCCGGCAATTACCGGTTTGGGATGATCTACGATCCCAACCCGCGCAATGTCTTCGTCCGTCCCCGGGCCCCCGCCAGGACCCGCGGCAACGACTACGGCTTCTACACCAGCTTCGACCAGATGCTCTTCCGAGAGGCGCCGGAGGACAGTCAGGGGCTCGGCGCGTTCTTCCGGTACGCTTATCGACACGACGACGTGTTCCGGCAAAACCAGTTCTGGTCTTCCGGCCTGGCGTATACCGGCCTGCTGCCGGAGCGCGACAAGGACGTGGTTGGCTTCGCGATTGCCCAGTTGGTCCATTCCTCACGTTACAAGTCGCGCGTCAACTGTGACGCCGGCAACGAGACCATTTTCGAGCTGTACTACGCGATCCAGGTGACGCCCTGGCTCGTGCTCACACCCGATATCCAGTACATTGACAGCCCCGGTGGCCAGGACGACGACGACATTAGCCACGCCATCGCGGGAGGGTTCAAAGTGAGGATGACGTTCTAGTGCCCGTGTTGACCCAACAAAGGAGCTGACGCAATGTGTGCAAGTGAGTCCGCCGCTACTTCTGAGGA
>CAZOIA010000289.1:0-5708 GCA_964579675.1 uncultured Planctomycetales bacterium
GACGGCGCGTCTTGAGCCTCGACCGGCACGCTTCGTCGGGTACGTCCCGGTCGATCGGCCGATCCAGACGCCCCCGAAGGACCAATTGCGCAAACCGCCCGCCGACTTCCCTGATCCCCTTCTCGACGATGAGACGGTACCTGTTGCTGCGGGCAAAGCGCAGCCGATCTGGATCACGGTGCCGATCCCTGCCGATGCCCGGCCCGGCACTTACCGCGGCGTGGTGAACGTCCTGGCAAAGGTGCCCGGGGCCACGGCTGGCGAAACCGCGGAGCTCGGGTCGCAGGTGGAAACCGCAATCCGCGTGTTCGATGCGAAGATCGGGCGGCCCCGGCTCTGGGTCACCAACTGGTTCCGCATGCACTCACCGCACATGGACATTGCACCGAAACCCGACTCGCCCGCGTATTGGGCGCTGCTCCGCCGTTACGCCCGGAACATGGCCGACCATCATCAGAACGTTGCCCTCATCTCGCCCCTGTCCCTTGCCACCTTCAGCGCAGGTGAGAATGGTCACCTGGACATCGACTTCTCCCGTTTTGACCGCTGGGTGACGATCTTCACTCAACAGGGCGTGATCGGTCGGATCGAGGGCGGGCACATCGGCACGCGCGCGAAGGGCTGGAATTCGCCGTTCGTGGTCCGGATTCGCCGGATCAAGGACGGCCGGGCGCACAACGCTTCGGTCGATCCCGCCGGCGACGAAGCCGACCGATTCTACGGGCAGTTCTTCCCTGCTCTGATCAAACACCTCCGCGAGAAGGGCTGGCTCGACCATTACATGCAGCACCTGGCGGACGAGCCCATCCCCGAGAACATCGCCAGCTACCGGGCCCTGGCCAAGCTGGCTCGAAAGTACGCCCCTGAGCTTCGGATCATCGAGGCATGCCACACCAAAGACCTCGTAGGCGCGATCGACATCTGGGTACCTCAGCTCAACTTCCTTCATCGCGACTATCAGCACTATCGGGAGCGTCAGCGGTCCGGGGAAGAGGTTTGGCTCTATACCTGCGTGTTCCCCCAGGGCGAGTACGCGAACCGGTTCATCGAGCAGCCGCTGCTCAAGACCCGCCTGCTACATTGGATCAACTTCCACTGCGGTGCCACGGGCTATCTGCATTGGGGCTACAACCATTGGACAAGCGACAGTCCTTTCACGCATACGACCCGGGCGCACGGTGGTCCCCCCTACCTTCCCGCCGGGGACCCCTGGATCGTCTACCCCGGGCGGCAGGGCCCTCTCGACTCGATCCGCCACGAAGCCATGCGGGACGGGATCACCGATTATGAGTTGCTGAGCCTGCTGGCGGAGCGAAATCCGGCGGCGGCCAGGCAGCTCGCCTCAAGGCACGTGCTCGACTTCGACCGGTACGATTGTGACGTCGAAACGTTTCGAACAACCCGTCGCGAGCTCCTGAAGTCACTGAGCCAGTGAGCCGGGTGGTCCTCCGCCCGGATAAGGGGCCGGCCCGGGGACGAGCCGGCTCGCGAAATCCTATAAGAGCGGTGAGCAGGGCAGACCCCGCGACACGATCCGGCCGGCGCCGCGCGAATGGTGCAATGCTGTTCGGCCCTGTGTCTATCCCCTCGGATGCCCGATGGGCAGCAGGTACAGGACGCTATGGCTTTCGGGCAGCTTCAGCACCGCGGCGACCTTATGATCTTCGAACGCGCCGATCGACACGCCGCCAAGGTGCAGGGCGGTTGCCTGGAGAAGGATGTTCTGAGCCACGTGGCCCGCCTCCAAAAAGCAGTACCGCTCGGCCCGGCGGCCGTACTTGCGAGCCGTCCGTTCCACCACCGCCGTGATCACGACGCACGCCGGCGCCCGACCGATCGGCTGCTGGTCGAGTCCGGCCCCCTGCAACGAGCGGCGAAGGTCGCCAGTCAGGTGTCGCTGGAGCGAGTGGCCCTTCGGGCGGTAGTGGTCGACTCCGTCGGCAGTGACGATATAGAGCTCGATCGGGTACAGGGCCCCGGCGGACGGCGAAGCCCGGAACCCACGGTCGCGATTCGTAATCCCTTGCCCCGCCCAGCAGAGTTGGGCGATCTGCTCGCGGGTCAAGGCCTTGTCCGTGAACTCCCGGACTGACCGCCGTTGGGCGATGGCCGCTTCGAGCGACATCTGCCCGGCCAGCACCGGCGGCGGCAACGGCTTGGGTGTGTCCTCGCCTGCTCCGATCGCGCATGACGCAACGACGATCCCCAGCATCACCACCATGCAGTAAACCCAACAACCTCGAACTCTCATGACTCGGTCCTCCTCGTCGTTCCTGACCGCCCGGCTCCTGGCCCACGCCCCATGGAAATGATCATAACGCCCCGGCGTCAGTACCACTACAAGCTCGTATCCGAAAGCGGAAAGGAGAGGGGAAATGGGCAACAAACGGGAAACAGGAACGGGAAACGAACGCGGGCCGAAACGGGGACGCAGCTAGTTTGAACGACCGATCGCGGGCAACCTCGAACTCGGACCAGTCCAAGCCCACTGCGTCGCAGGTCTTCCCCTTGCGGTAGAAGCTGACGCCGTGGCGGTCCGCGGCCAGGATCAGGAACAGGTAGAGGGCCTGGTCCTGGTGCGTCGTGACCGGCAGGTAGCCGTTTCGCCCGAGCCGGTGGTCGATCCAGGCTAAGGAGTTTTCGATCCTTCGCACGCCGGGGTTGCGGGATGCAATACTTTCGCATAAACGAGAACCTTCAAGGTTGGGCCGGCGATGCGGGTGTTCTGCCACGAACAACTGGTTCGCACCGCCTCTGCCCGCACTGGCCCCCATCGGGCTGCCCGCCGTCCCACCTGAAGCCAAAACCCAGAACAGACAATGCCGCAGATCCCTGCGAGCTTGTCAGGGGACGGCGGCCTATGCCGATTCCTGAGGAATCCTTCGCGGAAGTAGAAGGTGGATCCAGATCCATCGGGAGTGCCCCTTTGGGGGAAGCAGAAGTGGATCAACATCTACCAGGTTCAAGAGCCGTGCAGTCGCCTACTGCACTATATGAGGAGAGGGCGTAATGGGACGATACACTGTTCTTCTCGTGGTGTTTCTCAACGCAATGTCCGGGACCGCATGCGGAGGGGGCGAAGTGGCCGATGGTTCGATCTGCGATGTTGGCTCACGACGGGAGTTGTTCGTCGATACCTTCCTCATCGGCAGGCTGACCGATGCAAGGTTGGAGTTGCATCATCCCCAGCCGGCCGGCGTCGCCTTGAAATTCGACCGGCCCTGGGAAGGCGTGTTCAGCGGATACGCGACTGTGATCAAGGACGGTGAGACGTACCGTCTGTACTACCGCGGGCTCCCTGCCTCCAGCAAAGGCCACGCCGACCACTCTCTGGCCACGGAAGTCACCTGCTACGCGGAGAGTCGCGACGGCGCCATGTTTGCCCGGCCGAACTTGCGACTGTTTGAAGTGCTGGGCATGCGCGACAACAACGTCATTCTCGCGCGCAGCCCGGCTTGTCACAACTTCAGCCCGTTTCTCGACTCCCGGCCCGGAGTCCCCGTTGGCGAGCGCTTCAAGGCGGTCGGGGGCACGGGCAAGACCGGCTTGCTCGCGTTCGTCTCTGCTGACGGGATCCACTGGCAGCCGCTGGGCGACGCACCGATCATCACGAAGGGCGCGTTCGACTCGCAGAACGTCGTGTTCTGGTCCGAGAGCGAGGGCTGCTACGTCTGCTGCTTCCGCACGTTCAAAAGGGTCGCGGGGACGAGATACCGCTGGATTTCCCGGGCCACTTCACCGGATTTCCTTCACTGGTCCGAACCCGTTGAAATGGACATGGGCGACGTCCCTGCGGAGCATTACTACACCAACCAGACGCATCCGTACTTCCGTGCGCCGCAGATCCATGTTTCGATCTTCGCCCGGTTCATGCCCGGCCGGCGGGTCGTGACGCCCGCGCAGGCGGATGAGATCAGCGTGGTGGGAAAGTACGCCGGCGACTGCTCCGACGCGGCGTTCATGACGACCCGCGGTGGAGCGCGGTACGATCGCACGTTCATGGAATCGTTCATCCGGCCCGGTCCGGGGCTGGGGAACTGGGTCTCGCGCACGAACTACCCGGCCCGCGGGGTCGTACCGACCGGCCCGACCGAGATGTCTTGTTACGTCCAGCGGCGCTACGCCCAGCCGGCTCACCACCTTCAGCGCCTCACCCTTCGGATAGACGGGTTCGTTTCCGTGCATGCGCCGTACGGCGGAGGCGAGATGCTCACGAAACCGCTGACATTTCGCGGTACCAAGCTCGAGGTCAACTACGCCACGTCCGCCGCCGGCAGCATCCGCGTCGAGATTCAGGATGCGTCCGGCAAGGCTTTGCCGGGGTACGGCCTCGCCGAGGCGACGGAGCTGATCGGCGACAGGCTCGACGGCGTAGCCCACTGGCAGGCCGGCTCCGACGTCAGCGCGCTGGCCGGGCGAGCGGTCCGGCTTCGGTTCGTCATGAAGGACGCCGACCTGTATTCGATCCGATTCAGGGAATAGGTGGCAACAAGTCAGCGGTCTTCCGGCCGATTTCCGTCTCGCCTGCACCGGCGCCGCGTCGCAGAACAACTGCCGGGGACTCGATGGGCGCAGAACCCGGATTGTGCACGGAGACATTTACCTAGGCCTGCTGCCGTGGCGAACGCTGCGGTTGGTGTCGGGACTTGCACCACGCGGCAACGAATCTATGATGAGCTCCTGAACCATGAGTCTGGCAATCCTTGACGTACGATGCCGGAGCACGGGCTTTGGGCTCTACTATGCAAGGGCCAACCTGGCCGCAGAGGTGATCAGCTATCGTCGTGACCACGGGCAAGGCCCGGTCGTCGCGGCGGCCATTGCGGCGGAAATGGAGATTGGGCATGATCGCAAGTACGCTAACGGCGGGCGTCGCGCTGTTGATCTTCGCCTCCGCGGAGGAGCTTCCCGAACCGGGGACACATGGCCATTACCACGTGCTCACCTGCACGCCTCATGTCCCGCCACCGTTCAAGGTCGTGGACCTGATCTATGGGCCTCGTGAGATAGCAGGCCCAGCCCGGCACGTGTGGTGGCAACTGGAAGCCCGCGCCGAAGACAAGCCTGAGCAGGTTCCACTGTTTCAGCTTCGGCTCTTGACGTCACGTGATCCGCTGGCGGATATGAAAGAGCCCCTGACGATCGAGCGGTACATACTGAGGGTGCCTGCCGCCGGTGACGCGCTTGAGTACCGCAACGTCCATACCGGTCGGGCCCTGCCCCCGGCTTGGGCTGAGTTCGCTCGGCACTTCATCCCTGACCGCGCGCGTGGCAGCCGATCCCAGGAACAGGTGGCGGAAACCTGCCGGTACCTGGGGCATGTGCTCACCCTCAAGTACGTGGGCCACAACGTCGCCTGGGATGCCTGGACCGACGTGCAAGTGCTGAATCTCGACCCAGAACTGTTGGTCGGAACGGGACGAAGTTTCAAAGACCGAGAAGGCCACCGCTTGCCGCAGGAACCCAAACGGCAGAACTACACGTACATCCCTTTTGTCGAGGACGACTACCGGATCATGGTCGATACCGGGTTCAATCTCTTCACCGTCAGGCCCGATCAGGAAAAGTGGGTCCGCTGCCGGCCGGTGTTTTATCTACGAGGCCCCGCGGGTGAACCGCCGCTCAAGTACCCCGCCGATCTGTACCGCAGCAATTACCTGGGCTGCGTCATGTTCATGGACGAGCCCACGATCATCATGGTTGGAGAC
>CAZOIA010000290.1:0-5589 GCA_964579675.1 uncultured Planctomycetales bacterium
AGATACTCCCGCCCGGGTTATGAGGGGGTCGGCTCCGGATGATCGAAGGGCACGGTCCTCGAAAACCGTTGCGAACACCCTCGACCGGCGGGTTATGAGGAAGGGCGGCGTGGCTGTTACCCCAGGCCTCCAGGTTACCGCCATCGCGCGCTCAAGGTATTGCGAGCAGGCCGACCCTCAGGGACGGCGAGGAAGTCGCGCCGTGGATGACGCACACGCGTCCGGCTCTGAGCCGGTGATCATCTGGATCCCACCGGACCGATCCTCGATAAGTCTCAACAGGACAAGCTGACGAGAGTAGCGCCGGCCCAGCGCGAGTCAGCCAGCGCCTGATCGTGTCCGTGTCTTCAGCTGTCTGCTTGGCGACGAGTTGCAGGAGATCGAGAGCGACGGTCGCAGGTCGCTGAAAGCTCGAAACGAGACCATCAAACAGCGGTTTAAGTATGGCCGCGATGTTCATGCTCAGACCCGGCGCGAGCGTGAGTTGGACATCGATGGCATAATACCCTTCTATTCTCTTGGCCTTCCCCGTGAACTCGATCGCGTCAAGGTGGCGATGAACATCCCGCCAAATTGCCCACGGCTTCGACTCGCTGCTCAGGCGGTTAATGGGGATGAAAGGTAACTCTGTCACCGGCGGACCCGCGGTCTCCCACTCGGCAGCACTCGCCGCCGTGTTCGCCGTGGAGTACTGCACGTAATGGTCATATTGTTGGCCATCCGGTGCCGGTGGAGGAGAGGCGGCTTGGTACCCAAACGAGAGCCCGTCGCGGGCGAGGTGCCGGAACACTCCGGTCCCCACATTGTAGAAGAGTACGTTTTCCACATCACAGCCTTCGGGGAGCGTTGGGCTAACGTATTGCGCATCCAGGAACGACGGCTGCTCAGCTTGGAGAGCGTCAAGGACTCGCCTGAGCTCCTGACGGTAAGCGAGTTGTACGTCGTGCGGCTCAAATGGGATGCGGAAGGTTGACCAGCCTTCGACAGTCTGGCCCGCATCATCGATCTGGATGTGCCACGCTTTCCGCGTGGTTGATTCAACATCGGGATGTGGCCGAGCTTCTCGTCTCGGGGTCGCTGTCTCGGTCGTGGTGATCCCCTCAAACCTGACGCGCTGGCAAAACCATTCGTCAAGGGCTTGAGCATCACTGGCATCCAGATGTGCAAATGCGTCGTCGGCGTCCGACGCCGAGGCCAAGGCATGCTGCAGCTCCTGGGAGGCACCTGTAATCACACTCCATGATGCTCGGGCATCTCTCATGCAGCCATAATGATCTGCCAGCCGGAGGAAACGCTCCCTTACCTGGACAGCGTGCTGGCGCAGGAGTTCGTGCCCGCTGACGCCAAGCCCCTGCTCGCACGCGACAAGCGCCATGGCCCAGATGGCGATCGGTTTTTCGCCACTGAACCCGTACCTCGCTCGGCGTGCCAGAGCCTCGGCGAGTACCCGAACTGTCGCACGCGCGTCCATGGGAATGTCCTGGTCGAGCAATCCCGATGCAAACTGGAGGCACGAGTCTACCTGCACCGTTGGCAATCGCAAGGAGGGGACGGGACCGAGTTCATTCGCAGTTTGCGGACACCTCGCTTCACAATGGCGTATGTAACGGGCAGAGGAGCGGCGATGCGTTGGTCGTGTGCCAGCCGTCGCCGTGGTGCACGGAGGCTTCTGCCCATGTCGAACGAACGCGAGCCCGCGGACCTCTCCCCCATCGAACGCCAGCGTCAAGTCGCAGCGATCCTTGCGAAAGGCGTCGTCCGCTGGCGGAAGCGGGCGAAAAGCGGCGGCTTCATACCTGCTCTAGAATCTTCGCCGGATCCCGGAATTCGCCTTGATCTTCCCGGCAAGACGAGGCTCAGTGTGTCTGACGGTACCCGCGGGTTCACGCCGCGGGGCGACGGAGACGACGCATGAGCAAGCTCGACATCGCCAAGGAAGTCGCCGGACTCGAGCAGATGACTGTGGGCCAGCTCCAGGACCGCTACGCCGAGGTCTTCGGCGAGCCCGTCCGCAGCCGGCACCGAGCCTATCTGATCCGCCGGATCGCGTGGCGCCTGCAGGCAAACGCCGAGGGCGGCCTCAGTGAGCGGGCGCTCCGGCGGGCGGAGGAACTGGCCGACATCGCGGACGTCCGCGTGACGCCGCCGAAATGGGCCCCGTCCGCCAAACGTCGCGGGGAAACGGACGCAGGCGTGGCCCAGATCCCCGTGGCTACGGATCCGCGGCTCCCGTCGGCCGGCGTAGCGATCACGCGGAAGTATAAGGGCCAAACGATCACGGTCACGGTGCTGTCGGACGGCTTCGAATACGAGGGCGAGCGATACCGCTCACTCACCGCCGTGGCCAAGGCGATCACAGGTTCGCACGTTAACGGTTTCAGGTTCTTCAAGCTGGAAGGCAAGTCATGAGCCGGCGCCGCGCCAGCGTGAAAACGACGCCCAGCGGGCCAGCGACCCGCTGCGCGATTTACACGCGCAAGTCCAGCGACGAGGGGCTCCAGCAGGAGTTCAACTCGCTCGACGCCCAGCGCGAGGCAGCGGAGGCGTACATCGCCAGCCAGAAGGCCGAGGGCTGGGTCTGCCTGCCCGAGCGTTACGACGATGGTGGCTTCACCGGCGGGAACATAGACCGGCCGGCTCTGCAGCGGCTCCTGGCCGATATCCGGGCTGGCATGATCGACTGTGTCGCAGTCTACAAGGTCGACCGCCTGAGCCGCTCGCTGCTGGACTTCGCCCGGATCATGGAGACGTTCGAGCAGCACAACGTCTCGTTCGTGTCGGTCACCCAATATTTCAACACGTCGACCCCCATGGGCCGGCTGATTCTGCACATCTTGCTGAGCTTCGCCCAGTTTGAGCGAGAGATCATCGGCGAGCGCATCCGCGACAAGATCGCCGCGTC
The DNA here is from genome assembly GCA_964579675.1 of uncultured Planctomycetales bacterium. GTDB lineage: Bacteria > Planctomycetota > Phycisphaerae > UBA1845 > PWPN01 > CAZOIA01. The sequence continues at coordinate 2,903 of CAZOIA010000290.1, forward strand.
GCGGGCCAAGGGGAAGTGGACGGGTGGCACGCCGATCCTCGGATACGATGTGGACCGCTCGAACGGCAGCCCGAAGCTCGTGGTCAACGGCACCGAGGCCTCGCGTGCCCGACAGATCTTCGAGCTCTACCTCGAACTCGGCTCCCTCCTGCCTGTTGTCGAGGAGCTCGAGCGGCGCGACTGGCGGACGAAGGTCTGGACAACGCGGGCGGCCAAGCGTCGCGGCGGCCTGCCGTTCGACAAGTGCCGCCTGTACAACCTGCTCACCAACGTCCTGTACGCCGGGAAGATCAAGCACAAGACAGAAGTCTACGACGGCGAGCACGAGGCCATCATCCCGGAGGACCTATTCCGTCGTGTGCAGAACCAGCTCCAGCAGAACGGGCGCACCGGCAGCGCCGAGCTCCGCAACCGTCATGGGGCCTTGCTGTGAGGTCTGCTCTACTGCAAAGCGTGCGAGCGAGCGATGGTGCACACGTTCACCAGTCGGGGGCGCAAGCGGTACCGCTACTACACGTGCACCAAGGCGATGAAGAACGGCTGGGGCAAGGTCCTTCGCCAACTGCGGAGGGTGAACATCGAATCACTGGGCCATGCTGGCGGGGCCATTCGTCTTGCCGCCCGGCGATCGATTCACAAGGGCCCGAAGCCGTCGGCGCCGGGCACTCCGCCGCATACGCGACGCGGGCAACTGCGACGGGCGATCCTGTACGCGGTCGAGAAACGCGAGCAGCGTGTCGTGATCGGGCCGGCCTATGAGATCGTGGGACCGTCGGCGATGGCGCACGAGTTCGGCGGGCGGTTCCGGCATGAGCGATATGACCGCCGGCCCTTCATGGAGCCGGCGTTGGAGAAGATCAAGGACCGACTACCCCGGATGTGGGCAGCGTCCGTCAGATAGGGAAAACCGGATATGGCAATAAAGCTGGGCATGGAGGCAAAGCTCTACTATGGGGCTGCCGGCAGCACCCCCACGACGGAGCTGACCAACGTCAAGGACGTGACGCTGAACCTGGAGACCGGCGAGGCGGACGTGACCACGCGGGGCAACCAGGGCTGGCGGGCGACGGTAGCCACACTCAAGAACGGCAGCGTCGAGTTCGAGATGATCTGGGACACCGGCGACGCGGGCTTCACGGCCATTCGCGAGGCGTACTTCAACAACACGGCGATTGCCCTCGCAATTCTGGACGGCGAGAGCGGCGAAGGGCTCGACGCCGACTTCTCGATCACCAATTTCAGCCGCAACGAGCCGCTGGAGGAGGCGATCACCGTTAGCGTGACGGCCAAGCCGACCTATTCGACCCGGGCGCCGGCCTGGGTAACTGGAGGGAGGTGATGAAGACGTTCCAGGACAACAACGGCCGGACTTGGACGATCACGGTCAACGTGGACGCGATCAAGCGCGTTCGCTCGCTGCTCGATGTGAACCTGCTGGACGTGGTGGACGGCAAGCTGCTGGAGCGGATCGTCAGCGACCCGGTGCTGCTGTGCGACGTGATCTACTGCCTGCTCAAGCCCGAGGCGGACGCGAAGCAGGTCAGCGACGAGGACTTTGGCCGGGCGATGGCCGGTGACGCGATCGACCACGCGACCACGGCTTTGTTGGAGGAACTCGTGGGTTTTTTCCCCGGGCCGAAGCGCCGGGTGCTGGCCAAGGCGCTGGCCAAGCTCAAGGCGTTGGAGGCCCGGGCGCTGCAGGTGGCCGAGACCCGGCTCGACGATCCGAAGCTGGAGGCCCGAATCGAGGCCGAACTGAACGCGTCGATGCCTGGCAGCTCATCTGGCAGCTTGCCGGCGTCGTCGGCATCGATCCCGGACCACTGACGCTGCGTGAACTGCTGGCGATGGCCGAGGCCAGGCTGCGGGACAAGTGGGCTCACACGTCGGTCATTCTGGCGATGATCGCCAACGCTCACCGGGATACGAAGAAGACCAAGCCGTTCACGCCAGCGGACTTCAACCCGATGGAGCAACGGTCACAGAGCGAGTCGGTTATTCGAGGCAACGATCTGTCCATCCTTAAACGCGTGTTCGTGGACAGAGGCGCAAGCGCAGAAAGGAGTGTGACACAATGTTCCCACGGAAGGTGATGCAGACGTTGTTGCTGGCGCTGTTGGTGGTGGTTCTCAGCCCGGGTTGTGCGGTCAATACCGAGCCGATCGAGCGAGTTAGCAACCGCATGATCGACGAGGTCGTCTCGCCGGCCGTCCAGAAGGCGGTCACCGATCTGAGTGAGCGATCGGCGGCGCTCCAGGGACAGGGGTCGCTGATCAATCCCGGCTACGTGATGGATGGCTACGGCATCGTCGGCACCGGCTTCGTCTGGACGGCCAGTGTCAAGCTTGACGGCGTGAGCGCCAATCTGGCCGGGGCGACACAAGCCGACCAGGGGCCCGATGTTACACCTGAACAGCCGGCGCCCGACGCGATCAAGGAGGAGTCCGAGTGACGCGAACGCGAAGGATCGCTCGTTCGATGGTCTTGTGGCCGGTCGTGCCGCTGGCTTGCACCGTGCCGACCGCTGGCTGCGCCGCGGGTGACCTCGTGCTGGTCAAGATCGTGCGGGCTCAACCTGAGCCACAAACCGTGATGGAGGTCCAATCCGATGGAGACACTGCGTCAGATCCGGGCGTTTCTGAGCGGCAAGAAGACGTACATCGGGATGATCGCGGCCGGGATCTTGG
>CAZOIA010000291.1:0-5542 GCA_964579675.1 uncultured Planctomycetales bacterium
CTGGGCTCTGATCAGGACGAACGCGCTGGCGGGTCAGAGCCCCGAGCGCAAGCGAGTGGAATCAATCGGGACGCTGAAGCCCGCGGATCTTTGTTGTTACGCACGACGGGCGCAGAGAAACCGGTCGGTCTGGGGGATTAAGAGTTGAGAAGTGAGGATTAAGGGAAGGTCTTACATGCCCCGTGTGGCTGGATTACACCTGGAGTGGGATCCTGCAGCGACCGGCGAGGGGCCGAAATCGGCAGCCTCTACGCTACGGACAGATCGTGCCGAAGGGGGTCTCGATTTCTGCGACCAGGGGAGATACAGTGGCTGAGATTACTGAAGACGGAGGATGTTCATGAGACTCCTCAGCGTTAATGGAAGCCCCCGGAAAAACGGTAACACCTGGGCCATGCTCGAGCGGGTCTGCCGGACGTTGTCCGAGGCCGGCGTCGGGATAGACGAGGCCCATCTGCACGGCATGAAACTGGCCCCGTGCAGTGCGTGCATGGCCTGCGCCGAGAAGAAGGACGGCCGCTGCCATGGCTATAACGACGACGGCAACGATCTCATCGAGCGGTCGCGGGCGGCGGACGTGATCCTTCTCGGCTCACCGGTGTACTTCGGCTCGGTGACCGGTCAGATGAAGGCCTACATGGATCGCATTGGCTTCGTGAGCCGCGTCAACGATGAATTCTTGAGTCGAAAGATCGGCGCCGCCGTCGTGCCGGCCCGGCGGGCGGGCGAACTCCTCACCTTCGCTGAGCTGAACATGTGGTTCCTGATCAATGGGCTTATCGTGCCCGGCAGCAGCTACTGGAACGTAGGCCGCGGTCTCAAGGAGGGCGACGTTGCCCAGGACGAGGAGGCAATGACGACACTGGATGACCTCGCGGGGAACATCAGGTGGCTGCTGGAGAAGCTCTCCACTCCGGCGTGTCCGTCCGGCGGATAAGAGTGCGTCGGGGGCAGAATTGGCACTACCCGTTCCTCCGGCCCGGGCTGGTTCAATTCACTATCCATTAGAGTTACAAGTTGGCAATGCGGACGATTCATGCCGCTGAAGCCGACGACCGGCGTCCGGCCATGCGGGTCGGACAACAGGCTTGAACCGGAAGCGGCACCGTATCGGTTCTCGCTGACCGCCCTCTGCTCAAGCGGGTGCTGGCGCGCCGGGCAGGTGCGACGCGATTTTCTCAATCAACTTCCGGCGGTCGATGGGTTTGGCGGCGTAATCATCGCAGCCTGCCTCGAGGCACTTCTCACGGTCACCGGCCATCGCGTGGGCGGTCAGGGCGATGATGAGAGCGGCATAGCCCCTGCTGCGCAGTTGCCTCGTTGCCTGGTAGCCGTCGAGGACGGGCATCTGCATGTCCATGAGGATCACGTCGAACGGGTTGCCCTCATCGCGTGCTGCCAGGGCCCGGTCCAGGGCGACCTTGCCGTTCTCGGCCACGGTGACGGCGGCGCCGGCTTTCTTGAGAATAAAGGAGATGAGCCGTTGATTGTCCGGTCCGTCCTCGGCCAGGAGAATCCGGCAATCGAGTTGCTCGGCCGCCCGGGCGGCAGAGGCTTTGTCTTGACGTTCGGTCTTGAGGATCTCGGCTTCCGCGGGGCTATCGAATATTCTCACGTTGTCGAGTGGCCCGGCGGCCACCGTCAGCCGGAACGTACTGCTCTTACCGGGCTCGCTCTCGACCGTGATGTCGCCGCCCAGCATCTCGGCCAGCCGCTTGCTGATCGTCAAGCCCAGGCCGGTGCCTCCGAATTCGCGCGTGGTCGACGTGTCCGCCTGCGTGAAGGGCTGGAACAATCGCGCCAACTGCTCGGCGGTCATCCCGACGCCGGTGTCGATCACGTCGAATTGCATCCTCGCTCCGCGGTCCTCGTCGTTGACACACAGTGCCGCCACCCGCACGCCGCCGGTCTCGGTGAACTTGATCGCGTTGCCGAGGAGGTTGATAAGGATTTGCCGCAGCCGGGTCGGGTCGCTCTGAATGGTTTCGGGGACGGGTCCTGCGTACTCGACGTCGAACGCGAGCCCCTTGGCCTCGGCCCGGACCCGCATCAGGGACTTGACGTCGGCCAGCATTTCCAGCGGCGAGCAGCGGGTGCACTCCATTTCGAGTTTGCCGGCTTCGATCTTGGAAAGATCGAGGATATCATTGATGATCGATAGCAGGTGTTTGCCGTTGCGTCGAATGGTGTTGATGGCGTTGAGGCGATCTGATTCGGACAGGTCGGGATCGAGCAGGTTCTCGGAGAATCCGAGGATCGCGGTCATCGGGGTGCGGATCTCGTGACTCATGTTGGCCAGGAACTCGCTCTTGGACGCGTTGGCGACCTCGGCGGCAGCGGCCATCCGATTCGACTGTTCCATCGCTCGTTTGAGTTCCCAGTTTGCGTCCTGGAGTTCCCGGTTGGCGGCTTCTGCCGTCTCCTTGGCCCTCTCCAAGGCGGCGTTGGTCCCCACAAGTTCCTCCTGCTGAGCCCTCAGTTGCTGCCGCTGCGCTTCGAGTTCAAAGTTCTTGAATTTCAGCAGTGCAGCTTGCCCGCGCAACTGCTCATCCGCCTGCTTGCGCTCAGTGACGTCACGGAACAAGCCCAATATGAGACGCCGCCCACCTAGCGTCAGGGCTGAAGCACTGACCAGCACCGGAACGATCGTACCGTCCTTTCTGACCACCTCACCGTCGTAGTCGGCAGCGCGCCCCTTCTCAATATGGGTGGCGAACCTCCGTTTGTATTCCTCGTCCTTGCCTGGCGGGTGGAGCAATGACTGATGCATTCCCACAATCTCGTCGCGGGGTTTGCCCAAGAGCACCTCGGCCTGGTGGTTGGTCTCGACAATCCGTCCCGTCTCGATGTCTGCCAGGAACACCGCGTCATTCAGGTTGTCGAACAGGTGGTGGTATCTTTCCTCGCTTCTGCGCAGGTTCTCCTCAAGGCGCTTTCGGGCGAAGAAATCGGGAATGGTGTACGATCTCATGCTTTGAGCGAAATCAGGCCTTTGCCTCATATAGCGCTCGACGTGCTCCTCAAGCCGCTCCGGGGGCGCCATGATGAAGCGGCAACAGGGGTCCCCCTTGGCCCGGCAAAGAATCTCAGCGGCCACCAGCGGGACACCAAAGCTCTCCTCGCACCAGCCGGACGAGTATCCGGAGTTCATGACGCACACCGGGAAACCCGCCTCGGTGCCGCTCCGAACCCACGCATCCGCTTCGAACGAGTACGGGTGGTCGTATATCAGATAGTAATCCTTGTCCGGCGAAGGCCGCGACTCGGGGAGGATATCGACGAATGCCCAGCCGCTATGGGAGAAATGGACGGGACCTGCGGACAGGCGCTCGATGGGATCATCTAATCCCATGTCGGCATGGAAGTTGCGGGCGTCGGACTTGCCAATGGCATGGGCGAGATCGAAAAGCATGTTTCGAGCGAAGGCATCGGCCTCCGCTTCCCGCCCTTCCCCGAAAAGCTCCCTGGCCACGGCGAAGAACTCGACGGACAACGCCGCTCCCCTTACCAGCATGTACCGTTGGCCGAAGATCTCGATTGTCCCTTGCGAGGGGTCGTCCCGCCGATCTCGGAAGTACCGGGACACGACGGCCTCGGCTTTGGCGAAGAGTGGTTCCATCTCCTCGGGCACTTTCACCGTTGTCAAGCTCATAACTGATCTCGGCTCTGGTAAGGTTCTGGGCGGCCGCTGGCGATTCTCCGCCATGACTCATGATCGAGGACGCTGCGTTCCCACTGGGAATACGCACCTTATCCATTCGACTACATCGTCTTTGGGGCGCGCCTGGCTGAGCTACCGCCGTCGTGAAGGGGGCATATAATGCTCATGAAGACATGAAGATCAGACCTGGCTGAGCCGGTCGTCATTCGTTCGCCCGCTGCTGTGAAGCGGACGATTCCGAGCCGGCCAATAACATTGGAACCAGGCAGGAGCAGCCGTTGGCCTCGCCACGGACGTTATCACCGCAGGGTCCTTCTCGTAGCCGGCGGTTGCCCGTCTGGCTGAAGCGGCCGCTGCCGGCGGGCGGGCAGATCGCCGCGACCCGCCGACTCGTCAGCGCCAGCGGCGTAGCCACCGTGTGCGAGCAGGCCCGCTGCCCCAACCTCCCCGAGTGCTGGTCCCATAAAACCGCCGCCTTCATGATTCTGGGCGACCGCTGCACCCGGCGATGCCGGTTCTGTGCGGTGACGACCGCCCGACCCGAACCCCCGAAACCCGATGAGCCGGACCGGCTGGCACAGGCGGTCGCCGAACTTGATCTGAAGCACGTGGTTATCACCGCAGTCGCTCGTGACGATTTGCCGGACCAGGGGGCGGGGCAGTTCGCTGCCTGCATCCGCGCCGTGCGGCAAAGGACGCGCGATGCGACGATCGAGGTGTTGCCGGCGGACCTTGGCGGCCAACGCGAGTGCATCGCAACCATCTGCCAGGCCGAGCCGGACGTCTTCAACCACAACCTCGAGACGGTCGAGCGACTCACGCCGATCGTCCGGCCCCAGGCGAAGTACCGCCGATCGCTCGGCGTCCTGCGGATTGCCAAGGAGTTCCGCCCCGACTGCCCGACCAAGAGCGGCCTCATGGTCGGGCTCGGCGAGACCCGGGACGAGATCCGTCAAGCTCTGGCCGACCTGCGGGCGGTCGGATGTGGCGTGGTTACAATCGGGCAATATCTTCAACCCACGCCCGAACACGCGATCATCGCCCGGTTCTACCGGCCCGAGGAGTTCGAGGAACTTGCGGCCGAGGCCGAGGCAATGGGCTTTGAGGGGATCGCCTCCGGCCCGTTCGTCCGGAGCAGCTACAACGCCGGGGAGATCTACCACGGCTATCGCGAGAGGACCGGATTGCATCAGGGGTAAGTGATGTCCGTTCCTGCCGCAAACGAGGCCCTGGCGCGTTGGCCAAATGTTCCTTCCTGCGGGTACCTGACCGAGATTCAGCTTGGCGCCGCCACCGCAATGGCTCATAATTGTGGGCGCGGCTGCTGGGGAGGCCACACCGGTTGTGTCCTCCACTCGGGGCGGCTCGGAGGCAGGAGTGGACACGTCGCGGCGAAAGAAGCGCGCGGAACGGAAACAAACTAATCCCCATTCTCAGTTGCTGGAGGTCAGGAAAATGAGACGATTGACGGGCGCTTTGGGTATGGTCTGCGTGTTGGCCATGGGTTCAACCGCCTTGGCTGACCCGGTTACGATTGCCCAGGCAAAGGCAGGTGGAACCGGGGTGGAGGTCGAGATCATCGCGGTGATCAGTTCGACGACCGATCTGATCAACAGCACCAGTTCTAAGAATTTCCACATCCAGGATGCGACGGGCGGGATCACCCTGTTCGGCAGCAACGAGGAGATTGATCCTCTTCTGGCGGTTGCGGCTGAAGGTGATGAGGTGACGATCACCGGGACCACGGACGAGTACTACGGCCTGTTCGAGTTGGGCGCCCCCTTCACGATCAGCTACGAACAGACGGTCGGGATCCCGGCCCCGACCGCGGTCACCACTGCCGACTTCGGCGCGGACACACAATCTCAGGCCAAACAGGAC
>CAZOIA010000292.1:0-5495 GCA_964579675.1 uncultured Planctomycetales bacterium
GATTCGCCAAATCCCGCCGGCCGGCGCCGCTTTCCCGGCGCGGGAATCGCCCCCGAGGTTAAGCAGGACCCATAGGCGGCCGTCGCGGGTCCCCACCAAAACGGTTGCGGCCTCGCGGTGGTCGCCGGGCCGCAGGAACGCGGTGACCGCTGCACCGAATGAATGGCGTCCCCCGAGGGCTCCATGGCGATCGACGACGAAAACCTTGCCCGATTGGCAGATCGCGAGGATCGCGCCCTGCCCCATGGTGGCGAGGAAGTGACGCGTGGCACGAGCGACAAATTGAAGCATGACGGCCATAATGCCCAAATACAGTGCTGCCAACGCACGACGCCGTCGTTTCTGGACGGGATCTTGAAGCATGCCGCCGGATCAGGCAGGCCAAGCTGCTGGTGCGGGTTGATCCCGGCAATGGTGACGTCGAAAATGTGCGGATCGTTCGACAGAAATGTCACGGTCCGGCAAGGAGATCAGCAAGTGCCTGCAAGAACCGAGCGGATTCATTTTCTCGAGATGCTCGTTGTGCTGGCGGTGACGACGGCTTTTGGGAATGCTGTTACGCTGGCGGACGATGCGAATCGCATCCAGCCCTATGCCGCGAATCCTTTTTACTGGCAATACAAGGGCAAGCCCGTGCTGCTGCTGGGCGGCTCGCGCGAAGACAACCTGTTCAACCAACCCGACGGATTGGCTGAGCATCTCGATGCGCTGGCAGCCTGCGGAGGCAACTATATCCGCAATACCATGAGCAGCCGCAATCCCGGCAACGTCTGGGCGTTCAAGCGGCTGGACAACGGCCGGTACGACCTTCAACAGTGGAACCAGGAATACTGGAACCGATTCGAGAATCTGCTCCGGTTGTGCCGCGACCGCGATATCATCGTGCAGATCGAGTTGTGGGATCCGTGGGATTACTTCAAGAGTACAAGTTCGTTGAGGGGCTTCGATACGAAGGATGTCGGCTGGGAGAGTTGTCCGTACAATCCCGCCTTGAACGTTAATTACACCGCTGCCGAAAGCGGATTGGCCGAGAAGATCGATTACTATCCGCGGCGCGAGCCGAGCGACCATCTGTTCTTTCATACGCCGCCTGGCCTGAAAGATGTTCTCCTGGTGCGGACGTATCAGGAGGCCTTCGTGGACAAGCTGCTCTCAATTTCGCTGGCGTATCCCAACGTGCTGTACTGCATGAACAACGAGATCGGCGAGCCGCCCGAGTGGGGGCAACACTGGGCGAAGTTCATCCGGGCGCGGGCGGAGAAGGCCGGCAATAAGGCGTTTCTCACCGACATGCGCCGCATCACGGATTTTTCGTCCGCCGAGCAGGTCAAGATGATGCACGACCGCAAGCACTTTGATTTCTTCGAGATCTCGCAGAATAACCATAATGACGGCCAGCAGCACTACGATCACATCAAGCATATTCGTTCGCAGCTCACCGCGAAGCCGATCCCGATCAACAACGTGAAGATCTACGGCGGAAGGAGGCGGAGCAAGATTGAGGAAGGTACGCACCGATTCTGGCGCAATGTCTTTGGCGGCTGCGCATCAGCGCGTTTCCACCGACCCGGACCGTCGCGCCAGTACTTCGGACTCGGGTTGAGCGAACTGGCTCAGACGCACATCCGCAGCATGCGTAAGCTGACCGACGCCATGAACGTCTTCGCGTGTACGCCCCGGAATGACCTGCTCAGCGACCGGCAGCCAAACCAGGCGTACTGCCTCGCCAAGCCGGGCGAACGGTATGCCGTTTATTTCCCTGACAGCGGCGGGGTGAAACTGGATGTCTCGGCCGTCCAAGGTGAGCTCGAAGTCCGCTGGCTGGACATCGCTCGCAGTGCCTGGCAGGAACCGCAAATCGTCAGCGGTGGTGGAACAATGCAATTAAAAACGCCCGGCAAGGGCCAATGGGCGGCGCTGGTATTAGCGTCGGTTCGCGGCGAGGCGGCCTTAGCACTGTCGATTCCCGACCAGGAGAAGGCCCGCGTGGTAGTCATGACCGACATTGGCGGTGATCCCGACGATCACCAGTCGCTGGTCCGATTCCTGCTCGATACATGTGACTTCAAGGTCGAGGGCCTCTGTACGGGCTTCGGCTGGGGGCATTACGAGAAGACCCGGCCCGACCTGATTCGCGAGGCTATCAAGGCGTACGGCGAAGTGCTGCCCAACCTGAAAAACCACCGGAAGGATTTCCCTTCCGAAGAGCATCTCCTCAGCCTCGTCAAGGACGGCCACAACGGCGACCCGCACACGGTCGGCCCCGGCATGGACTCCGAGGCTTCCGACTGGATTATCGAGGTTGTCGATCGCGACGACCCCCGCCCCGTCTGGTTCGCGATCTGGGGCGGCCCCCGCGAACTGGCCCAGGCGATCTGGAAGGTCCAGACCACACGCTCGAAAGAGCAGCTCACGGCCTTCAAGAAAAAGATCCGCGTTCACTCCATTGCCGACCAGGACAAAACCGCCAAGTGGGTCAAGCAGCATCACCCCGACGTCTTCTGGATCTTCTCGGAACGGTTGTACCAGGGGTTCTATGCCGAGGGGGATCAGACGCTTGTCTCTCCGCAATGGATCGAGCGCCACGTCCACGGACCGCTCAAACGAGTCTACCCTGCCGGCGCGCACGAAAAGGTCGGGGTCAAGGAAGGCGATACCCCGTCGTTCCTGTACCTGGTCCCAAACGGGCTGAGCGATCCCAAGCAACCGGAGCAGGGCAATTGGGGCGGCCGTTTCGTCCGGAGCGGACGCGGCCATGAGTACATTCCGGCTCCGGACCTCCTCGATGACCGGCCCGATCTGCTCGCCGCGATCCATCGATGGCGGCCGGCCTATCAGAATGCCTTCGAGGCCCGCTTCGACTGGTGCGTTCTGCCGTTCGATCGCGCGAACCATGGGCCGGTGGCTCACTGCAATGGAGATACGAGTCTTCGCGTGCTGCACGTCCCGGCCGCACCGGGCGCAAGGGTCCAACTCAGCGCGGATGGTTCGTTCGACCCCGACGGAGATCGCCTCGAGTATCGCTGGTGGACCTACCGTGAGGCCGGCACCTGCCGGGCCGAGCCAGACATTGCCGGAGCGAACCAGGCCGAGGCCGTTGTCACCGTGCCTCAAGAAGCCTCCGGGCGGACCATTCACATCGTTCTGGAAATCAGAGACGCCGGTAAGCCGCCGCTCACCGCCTATCGGCGCGTTGTGCTGGAGGTCAGTGGCGAGCAGGTGCCACCGCTATCCGGCGCTGCCGAAGAGAAGCCGTAGCTGCTTAGCCATACAGGTCGAATCAGCAGGTCCAGCGTAAAACCGGCGAGTGGACCCGCTCGAGGCCGCGAAGTCGGCCTCTACCCGCAACAGGGAGGCGCTGTATAGTATCTGATCGGGGCTCGGCGGCTTAGCTGGTCAAGGTTATCTGGGAAACGTCGGCTCATAAAACCTGTCGAATCCTTGCTGGCCGGAAGGAAGGAGATATGCGAGCGCTTGCGTTGGGCATCCTTCTATATGGATGTGGTGCTGTTGCCGGGAATGACCCGCCTTCTCCCATCGTTGGTGCAATCCGGTGGGACGCATGGACCGGAGGACCGATTACCGAGCAGGTCGAACGGACTCTCGGCCCGATTAAATACCATGATCGCCTGCCGTGGTTTGCCAAGGTCGTCGGTGACAACGAGGTGCGAATCGATGGTGGCCGACAGGTTGTGATGGATAAGGAAATCCAGTTCGCAGCCGACGCGGCGCTGAACTACTGGGCGTTTCTTCTCTATCCGGAATCGAGCCCTATGAGTACGGCCCTCGAGCAGTACCTGGGGAGCTCGGACCGGGGGCGAATCAAATTCTGCGTCATTCTCCACAACACGCTCAAGGCGACTCCTGATCAATGGCCCAAAGAGCGTGATCGAGCCCTCGCTCTTTTGCAAAAGCCGGAATACCAGGCCGTCCTCAATCATCGTCCCCTCGTGTATGCCTTCATAGGCCAAGATTTCCCTTTTGATCGATTTGCCGAGTTCCTCGCCAACGCGAACGATGCCGGGCTCAATCCCTACTGTGTCTTCATGGGCTGGAACCCGAAAGAAGACTTCAACAAGGTATCAACCAGAGGGTTCGACGCGGTCTCGGCGTATGCCAGGAGTGGTGCGGAAGCTCATTTCGCAGACTTGGTTAGGTCGGTGGAAAGGGACTACTGGCATGCCGCTGCCAGCGCGCATGTTCCGTACGTGCCCCTGGTCACGACGGGCTGGGACAAGCGCCCCCGCAAGGACAATGTTGTTTCCTGGGAGCACGACGCCGCCTATCACAAGCAGGACCAGTTTCCATCCAGAGCCACGCCCGAGGAGATCGCATCTCATTTGAATCGTGCCATATCGTTCGTAAGGTCGCATCCTGAGATCTGCATCGCCAACACCATCATCATCTATGCCTGGAATGAACATGATGAGGGTGGCTGGCTGTCTCCGACCAGGGGAACGGACGGGAATCCAGACACCTCTCGACTTGATGCGGTTCGGCGTGCCCTCACGAAGCGGCACAAAACCACTCGACCGGCCGATGCAGGTAACCGCCAGTAGCCGCGTTACCGGCACCGTACACACAGTCGGTCTCGTAGCACAAGTCGGTAAAGGACAATGGCGCAAGATGGTCTGACTGGCACCCCTACGTCACCAGCAGTTTCTTTGCTCAAACAGCCGAGACGCCTTCTATGCCATGGCGTAATCCTGCAACGGCAGCCAACAAACACCCTTTCGCCTTTCGGGCTGATGCGCGATGACGCAGAAAGAACGCCCAGCATTTCCCGGCCGCCTTTGTCATTCCCATTCGGGCGCAAGTTTCCTTGCTGCCATGAATTAGGCCACCCCTGCGCGGCCTTGGCGCCCAGCGCGGCCGCGGCTGCCCTCGATGCTCGCAGTGTGATTTGATAAAATAGGTGTTTTCGCGGAGCCTTGCACTGTGAGAGGCTGTTACCCTGCGGCAATCCTGCCACCGCCTTACCGTGGGTTCGAGTCGGCTCGACGGGGAACTGCGGGGGCGTTCGCACCGCGTCTTCTTTCGCCCGGAGCTAAATCAGAGATCGGGAGAACGCGGGGCGGCTCAACGGCACTTGCCGCACGCGTTTTCATCGCCACGGCAGAGCTGAAGGTCGGGTGATCAATATGAGAGCTTTAGACTCCGGCCGTGTGTTATCCGGACGAGTTCGTAGATGGATCGAACGTCTGGCGTCCTGCCTGTTGGCGGGGGCGAGGCCCGGCAACCCGCGTGCCACCGCGGGAAGACGAGCTGCAGCGAGGCGGGCCCCATGGCTCAGGCAGACAATTGAACTGTCGTCTGCACATAGAAGAAGTCGCTGTCATCGCCCGGTCCGGCGTTTGACGCGGAAGGGCCCGGCAGCGGGCCCCACAGGGCGAAATGGCGTTTCAGACCTTCGAGCTGGCAATCGTGCATTGCAGGCGTTGTCTTGCCCCCCGGGCATTGGCACGCGAAATCCCCGAGATCAATGACGAAATCCG
>CAZOIA010000293.1:0-5385 GCA_964579675.1 uncultured Planctomycetales bacterium
CACGGCTCGGATGCTGCCGCCGCAGGTCGCCCCAGGAATCCGCCGACGGCGTTGCGGCGCGTCGCTGCCTCCACTCGAGCACGCCAACTTCGTCACCGCCGAGCGCAAAACGGGCGCTACCCGGAGGAAGGGTCCGCTGCAAGGCAACGCCGCGACTTGCGCCCGCGCGAACATGCAACTGCCTGCAAAAGAACGACTTACAATCACACGGCTAGCGAGGCCCATTTAGCAGAAGAAGCCTCAGCAAAACAAGCACCAGATTCAGGATTGCGTTCGCGAGCCTGATCATCCATACTACGGGTCGAATTCTCTGCGTTTCCATTGTGGGGCTCCTTTCTTGGGGTTCCACGATCCTTCCGGGCCGAGGAGTTCTCTTGCCAGGTGAATCCTCGGCTCGGTTTTTGTCTGATGGCTAAGTGCCAATGGTTTGGGCCAGAACATCGCGATCTTCTCCTCATCAAGCGTAGCTCGCACCGCCCGGGGCACCATACTTCTCCCCGCGCTGCTTGGCCACCCGGGTCTCGTACCCGCTGGCACGATGGGCGGCCAGGGCGTCCGGCTCGATGCCCATTTCCCTGCGGACCTGGGCGATCAGCGGCCGGGTATCCGTGTAGAACGCCTCCCGCAGCGCCTCCTCCGCCATAACCAGGTCGTCGGCGCCCTGAGCGTCACGCAACCGCTTGCGATCGACCAGCAGGGCCTTGGCGTACAACTCATGGGCGAGCGAGACCGTCTGGATCATGGCCTCGATCTTCGGCTTGAGGTTGTGCGACTGATCCACCATGTAGGCAATCTCGATCTGCCGGCCCCGCTCGTCCTCGGCGGCGACGATCTCGTTGAAGATCCGGAATACCTGGTAGGGGTCGATGCTGCCGAGGGTCAGGTCGTCGTCCGCGTAGCGGCGATCGTTGAAATGGAACCCGCCGAGCATGTCCTCGTCGATCAGCCAGGCGACGATCTGCTCGATGTTCTGGGCCAGGTAGTGGTGCCCGGTGTCCACCAGTACGCGGGCCCGGGGACCGGCCGCCTTGGCCAGCAGAAACGCCATGCCCCAGTCGGCAATGTCCGTGTGGTAAAACGCCGGCTCGAACGGCTTGTACTCTAGCAGCATCGTCATCGCGCCCGGCATGGTCTTGTGGACTTCCTGAAGGGCCTCGGTGAACCGCCGCTTGCGGGCCCGGATGTCGTCCTGGCCCGGGTAGTTCGTCCCGTCCGCGAACCACAGCGACAGGTACTTGCTGCCGACGGCCTTGCCCAGCTCCACCGAATCGAGACAGTGCTTAATCGCCTGCCGGCGGATCTTCGGGTCGCGGTTGCCGAAGCTGCCGTACTTGTAACACTGATCCTGGAAGACATTCGGGTTGATCGCCCCGATGCCCACGCCGGCCTTGTCCGCGTAGCCGATGACCTTCTCATCGAAGCCTTGGGGGAAGTCCCACAGCACATGCACTGCCACAGTGGGACAGATCCCGGTGAGTTTGTGAACCTGGGCTGCATCGTCGAGCTTGTCTTCGATCGACCGGGCAGCCGCCGGCTGGTGGAACTTGCCGAACCGGGTGCCGGTATCCGCGTAGCCCCACGAAGGTGTCTCGATCTTCAGCGACTTGAGCCGACCCATGATCTCCTGCGGGTCCTGCCCGCGGGCTTGCAGCTCGTCGAGGATTCGTTTCGCACCGTCCGATGTTTCTGAGGCCGCCATGCTCGTCACGCTCCGGTTGAGTTTATACCGTGCTTGCAGGCGAGCCATGATCCGGCCTGTTGCCACGCCTGTCAAGCACCCGCCAGGCCTGCAAGCCGCTTGCGGCTGCTTGCGACCGCTCGTGGCCGCTTGCGGCTTCTTGCGGCCGCTTGCGGCTTCGCGGATCTACATTTGTCTCCGCCCTGCGTTCGGCTCAGGGTTGACCGGGCGGACGACCGCCGGGCTCGCTGAACCTTTCTCCTCGCCCGGCCCTCTCTCTATCGCTTTATCCGCTTGTCGTTCCATTTCCACCTTGCCCGTTGCGTCGCGTTGACACGATCGCTGAAGCGTCTACGATACGGCCCACCGCGTTCGGGATTCATACATTCCACCTTCGCACGCAGCCACGGGAGCGACGCATGGCCCGCAAGTCAACGCGACAGGCGTTCAAGGGATTATGGATCTGGGGCAGTCCCGGCCTGGCCCACGAGCACCGCAACGAATACGTCTATGCCCGCAAGACGGTCCGGCTCGCATCGGAGCCGGTCTCGGCACACGTGCGGGTATCCGCCGACAACCGCTATCAGCTATTCGTGAACGGCAAGTTCGTTTGTCGAGGTCCCGCGCGGTGTGAGCCTCGATTCCAGGCTTACGACGAGATCGACCTGGGCCCCTACCTGCGCAGAGGCAAGAACTGCATTGCAGCCTTGGCCCACCACTACGGCGAAAGCACGTTCCAATCACTGGAACGGGGTGGTTGGGGTTTCCTGCTCGACGGCGAAGTCCGCTGCCGCCGCGGCAAACCCGTGCCGATCCACACGGACCGCACATGGAAGGCGATCCGCGCCGACGCCTACAATCGAAAGACCTCCCGATACACCGTCCAGCTCGGCTTCCAGGAGGACTTCGACGGCACCCGGCCCCCGCTCCACTGGACGAGAGTGCGGTTCAACGATCGCCATTGGCCGGACGCTCACTGCGTTGGCGCCGCAACGATGATGCCTTATGAACACCTTGAGCCCCGCGCGATTCCCTTCGAGCGGGAGGAACCGGGGCGTTTCGTCGCAATGACCGGTTCGTTCGTCGGCCGGAGCCTGGAGAGCTGCCGCACACACGGCGACCTCGGTGTGTTGCTGGCCGACGAACGCCGAACCCCTCCCCGCAGGCCCATCTTCCGCAACGTCCCCGCCGGGCTCAAACGCGGCCGAGGCCACATGACCGTCCTGCCGACACCGGCGGGCCGATTCCATGCCATCGTGATCGACGCCGGCAAGGAGGTCAGCGGCTTCGTGCACCTGGATGTCGAAGCCGCCGGCGGCGAGATCATCGACCTGTTCTACACCGAGCACGTTCGCCCCAACGGCGAGGCTGTCGTACGCGCCAAGAACGGCGGACTGGCCAGCATCGCCGACCGCTACCGCTGCCGAAACGGGCGCCAGCAGCACCAGTTCTCCTCCTGGAAGGGGTTCCGCTACATCCTCGTCGTCTTCCGCGACGTCCGCCGGCCGCTCAAGGTGCACCACATCGGCTACACGTTCACCAGCTATCCCGTCGAGCGCCGCGGTGCGTTCGAGTGCAGCGACCCCTTGCTCAACCGCATCTGGGAGACCGGCGTCTACACGCAGCAACTCTGCATGCACGATTCGTACATGGACTGCCCCTGGCGGGAACAGGCTCAGTGGTGGGGCGACGCCCGCATCCAGTGGCGGGTGAACATGGCCGCGTTCGGAGATCACGCATTGTTCCGGCGGGGGATCCGCCAGGGTGCTCAATCACAGGTCCACAACGGCCTGACCTACGGGCTCTTCCCATGCGAGTGCCACAGTTGCATCCTGCCCGACTACACGCTGGTCTGGATCTGCTCGATCTGGGACTACTACTTCTACACTGGCGACGACTCGCCGATCCATGAGCACTTCGACGCCGCCGTGCGCGCCCTGGGCTGGTTCGAGCGGCACGCGGGCCGGGCTCACCTCTGCGGCTATCCGGGTCACGGCCTGTGGTTGTTCCTGGACTGGGCTCCGCTCTTCAAGGCCGGGTACAACGCAACGTTCACGCTGGAGTACCTGGAGGCCCTGCAGATCGCGGTGAAGATGGCCCGGCACGTTGGCCGGACCGCCGAGGCCCGCAAGTACGCCGCCTTGGCCCGGCAAGTCGAACGGGCCGCCGTCCGCGCGTTCTGGGACGCACGGGGCAAGCAGTTCTTCGAGGGCTACATCCGCGAGAAACGCCGGCCCTACCGCCAGGTCGCCCAGCACGGCAACACCTACGCGATCCTGACCGGCATGCAGCCCCGCTGGCACGACCGCATCGCCGGGCGAGTCGCCTGGATTCTCAAGAACCACGACCGGCTCTTTGCCGACAACAGTGGCGGCAACCTCCACCACCCCAAGGCGAAGTATCCGATCGCGTCCTCATTCTTCTACGCCTACGTGCTCCAGGCGCTCTTCCAGGCCGGTCGCGGCGTGGATGCTCTGGCCGGCATCCGAAAGCTCTGGGGCCGAATGCTCGAGCAGGACGCGACCACATGGTTTGAAACCTGGAATCACGGCCCCGACGTCTACGGCAACAGCAGCGCGTGCCACGCCTGGTCCGCCGGCCCCACCTACCACCTGTCCGAGCAGGTCGGCGGCGTGACCCCGGTAGCTCCCGGCTTCGAGAAGGTTCGCATCGCCCCTCAGATGTTCGACCTCGCCTGGGCCAGCGTCCGAACCCCGACCCCACGAGGCCCTATTGACATCACGTGGCAGCGCGTCGGCAAGGACGGAATCGACCTGAGCATCAGGCTCCCCAAGCGCGTCACCGGCGTAGTGCACCTGCCGGGTATGCGAAAACGCCATCTCCAACCCGGCATGCACCAGATTGCCCGAAAACTGAAAGCTTAGATAATCATCCGCTGGTAAACGCGGCGGGGGTCCGGTGATATCTGTAACATCTGTTGTGATAATGCATTATGCGGAATCCCACTGCGCACAAGGCTGGTCCGATCCCTCGATTCATACGGGCTGCCGCGTTCTGGCAGGCCCCGCACGCAACCACTGCCAAACCGATTCTTGAAGCAGTTCTGAGCGAATTGTACAATGGTCTCCCTATGGCGCGAAAGATTGGCCCGGTACGCACGAATACTAGAAATGTAGGGCGGCGTGCCCTATAAACAGGATTTCGTATGACCCTAAAGGGGGTTCGCGCGGCCAAGTCGATCCAAAAAGGAGGCAATTGATGAAACGCAGACTGGCAATTGGGACAATGTTGGTCGTGACGGCTATTGGGACGATGGGGCAGCAGTGTGTCCCATCTATCCCGCCCACCCTCTCTAATCCGTGTAGCTGGAACGCACCGCCGCAGGCTTACGCGGGGCCGGACCAGGAGGGGGAGGTCGGAACCCGTGTCTACCTGGACGCCCTGGGCAGCACCGATCCGGAGGGGGAGTCGCTGTCATTTACTTGGGTGCAGGTACGGGGTGAAGCCGTGCCTCTGGATGGAGCGTATACGGCGACACCGTCGTTCCTGCCCGCCATGGATGGCGTTTATGAGTTCACGGTCACGGCCTCGGACTCTTGCGGGGCGTCGGACGACGATACGGTACGCGTATCAATAGCCCCACCGTTTCAACAGTCATATCCGGTCGCCCAGGCGAGTGCGAATCCATGGGCTGTCGAGGAGGGCAAGTCCGCCACCCTGGACGGGAGCTGGTCCTATGACCCGGA
>CAZOIA010000294.1:0-5361 GCA_964579675.1 uncultured Planctomycetales bacterium
GGAACCGGCGGCCGAAACGCACGATTCGGCTGTTTCGATGGGCCGTCTCGGCCTCAGCCCGCCTGTCGCCGGACACCGGGTCCGGTGGTGAAAAGGGCCACGCCGAGTGCTTCGTCCCTCGCTATTCGTAGATCAGGTATTCTTTCCTCTTGTTCATGAACGATTCGCGGCCGACGTTC
Organism: uncultured Planctomycetales bacterium; assembly: GCA_964579675.1. Lineage (GTDB taxonomy): Bacteria > Planctomycetota > Phycisphaerae > UBA1845 > PWPN01 > CAZOIA01. The sequence goes on from CAZOIA010000294.1 coordinate 180, forward strand.
CAGAACCTGATAATCTGGTTGGCAGGTCTGCGGGCAAGGAACATCTCGCGAATCCTGTTGGTGCCGCAGACCTTGTCGAACATCCCGTCGCGCTTGCCGCCGAACAGCTTCACGTCCGGATAGAGGTGCTGCACTACGTCCATGACGTGGAACTGGATGGCGGTCAGGTCCACGCGGTTGCGGTCGGTGATGTGGATCTGGACGGCAGCGCACTGTTTGCCCTTGACGCGGTCGATGTAGTAGGGCTTGAAGTACATCGGGCGAAAAGTTACGCCGGGCAGCCGACGGCCGTTCAACGCTCTGGCAAACGCCTCTGCGTCGGTAATGAACGGGGCACCGGCAAGCTCGAAGGGCAGGGTGTACCCCACGCCCTCGCTGACGACCTGAAGCTCGCCCATGATGCCGGTGGCGGCGTAGAACAGGGCGGTCTCGGGGTGCGGGATGTGGGGCGAGGTCGGCACCCAGGGCAGTGAAGTCTGGTCGAACCACATGTCGCGCCGCCAGCCGCGCATCTCAACCACGGTGAGCTTGCACTTGATGCCGCCGGCCAGCCATCCCTCACCGTTGATCATGCGAGCCAGCTCGCCGCAGGTCATGCCGTAGACGTACGGGATCGGGAAGTACCCGACGAACGACTTGAACTTCATGTCGAGCGGCCGGCCCTCGATGCGGTTGCCGGTCAGGGGGTTGGGCCGATCAAGGACCACGAAGGCGACGCCGTTTTCCGCTGCCGCCTCCATGGCCGCCGCCATCGTGCTGATGTAGGTGTAGGATCGGCTTCCGATGTCCTGGATGTCGTAGACCAGCACGTCGAGGCCGGCGAGCATTTCGGGCGTGGGCTTGTGGGTTTTCCCATAGAGCGAGTACACGGGCAGGCCAGTGGCGGGATCGTGGGCGTCGGCGACGCCGGCCCCGGCGTGAGCGTCGCCCCGAACACCGTGCTCCGGGCCGAACAAGGCAGCCAACTCGACCTGCGAGGCCGCGTGCAGCACGTCGATCGTACTGCGCAGGTCGCCCGTGACGCCGGTAGGGTTGGTGATCAGCCCCACCCGTCGGCCGGCCAGGGGCTTGAAGCCGTCGGCGATCACCACGTCGATGCCGGTCCGGACGGCGGGCGTCTCGCCGGCCCGCTGTGCCCACGCATTCATGGGGGCCGCGACGGCGGCGAGAATCATAACGCAACGCGTAACATTCATTCCGCTTCTCCGTTCGTGATGGGTCCCGGCGGATGCACTCACTTCAGCAGGATGTAATCCAGGCCGAACATGTACGACTTGACGGCCTTTTCGTTCGCGCCGACGATCTCGGCGGTCAGCGTGTTCCGGCGCTTGGTCAGGGCGAACGAGCCGAGGTCGATCTCGTCGGCGGGTATCACGCCGTCGTGGTACAGGTCGATCACGTCGCCTGCCTTTTCATCGTTGACGTAGAGCTGCACCTTGGCGTAGTCGTGGGCCCTGGTGAGCCTGACGATGACGTGCTTGCGGGCACTGGCGTCGGCGTCGAAGCCGAGCGTCAGCTTGTCGCCCGGTTTGCCCCTGGTCCACCAGAGGTGGACCTCGCCGCTGAAGCGGTCGCCGAGGTGCTGCTTGTCGAGCGTGCCGGTCTTCTCGATGACGGCCATCCGTTCGCCCTCGATCGCCCCGGGCACGCGGTGGACCTTGAGGGGCTCAATCTCGACCAGCCGGGTGTCCTGTTTGGTGATCGGCTTGAAGAAGTCGGACCCGCCGGGCCGGGCGTACCAGTAGCTGACGGCGGCACGGGTGGTCTTGGCCCTGTCGTGACTGTGCCAGTTCTCGATGTCGAACTTGAACGATCTGGTAAAGGGGATGTCGTCGATGATGTGGAACCGGTTGACGGACGTGTTGCCGTAGTTGTTGGGCCCGTCGCAGCGGGGCTGATTGTGGTAGGCATGGACGAACCGCTCATTGCAGCACCAGGCGTAGCCGTAGTAGTCCTCGGTACCGGTCCCGAAGTGGCTGGGGAACTCCTCGCCATCGACGTAGATCTTCTCATCGCCCTCACCCCACCAGTTCTTCACCGGGTTCACGATGTGAAGGGCGCCGCCGACGAATCGGCCCTTGCCCGTGCATTCCAGGTGCGCCCAGTCGCTGAACGGTCGGGTCGGAAGATCGCGCTCGATTCGCCACTTCGCGTGGAACAGCAGGCTGCGATCGTCCCAGTCATAAGGCATGACCGCCACCAACCCGTGGACGAGAACGGTCTGCTCGCCGAAGTTCCTGACCGTGATCCCGGCGTTCCTGCTGAAGGGCATCCACCAGTGGCACCACAGGTCCTGGGGCTTGTTCTCGTTGATGCTGAGCGGCAGGGACGCATACGGCGTGAGGCCCGGCGCGGTGCCGAAGAAGTCGCCGATGGGCGTTTCGACCGTCTGCTCGCCGTCGAAAGTCATGTGCAGCACGACGTTGCGGGCGGCGGCCTCCAGGTCCTCCGCCTCCAGATGTACCAGGAACCCCCAGATGGCCTTGGGGCCCCGCGCCTCCCACAGCGTTACCGCCTTATCGGGCTCGGGCGGGAGCGTCATGTGGAAACGATTCTTCGTGCGCATCGCCGGGGGCTCGGGGCCGGGACGCAGGTCCGACAGGCGCTGGGCGATGTCGTTGATCCTGTCCGCCAGCCGAGTCAGGTCCTCCGGGGTGAAGCTCCTGACCTCCGTGCCCTTCTCGTACGTGCGATAGTTGACGTGGTAGTAGAACCCGCCCTCGTCGCTGGTAACCTTGCACCCCCTGGCGTAGGGGATCGGAAAGTACAGGTTCCACCCCCGGGACCGCTCACCGGCGATCGGTTTGGGCAAGCCGGCCACCTCGCCGCCCAGCAGCTTGGCCATCTCCGCCTCGATGACGGGTTTCTGGACGTCGTCGATATAGATGCGCAGCGTGCCCTTGGGATTCGCCGACCAGATGCGGACGATCGCGCCGGGACCGGCCGCGTCCATCATGACGTGCTCTTTCCGCCCGGCTCTCTCCTCGATTCGCAGGTACTTCCCGCAGTCACCATTGGCGAACCAGCCCTGCGACGGCGACTTCGATCCCCGGTCGTAGCTCGAGAACTGCTTCGTCGTATAGGCCGGGTCGGGGAGCTTCGTCAGCCGGCGCAAATCGACCATCTCCGCCAGCAGTGATTCGGTGGTGACCGCGGCGACGGCCGGTGAGAACAGCCCCGCGAACAACCCCACGACAATCACGCCTTTGAACGTCCGGTGCCTCATTACGCGTCTCCTAATCGATTCAGACAGGGTCACGAACCTCGACAATCCGCCTGCGACAGCCCGGTATTGTGCCATCTTCAGCCAGAAAGACAAGCTTTTCATTTGAACGCGGAAGACCTCGGGTGCGTGACAGTTCCGGCGGGGACCTTCGGGCGGAGAAGGGGACGGCACCTCGCTTTTCCGAACCCCGACCGTCAGGGAGGGGAGTATCTGCGGATGCGCCAGGGCCGCTTCCTTACGGGCTCGCTACGGAGAGGGGGTCCGCTTCCTTACGGGCGCGGTTCGGAAACACCTGAGGGCGGCGCCTTCCAACAAGCCGCCCAAAGTGTCATGCACCCGAAGACCTCTGACCTTCACCCCCGTCCCTCGCCCCCAAGCCACGGGTCACGCCCGCGCCCGGCCGTTTGCCGGACCTCGACTTTTGGCTTATAGTGCCTCGCGGCTTTCGATGTGGCTCCTGGTAGCCTGGCAGCAGGGGACGGCCGTTGCCTTTCAAGCGAATCGTTGACTTGTCACATCCGATCATCCCGGGCCAGGCGGGACGCAAGTTCGATATCGAGCAGGTGGGCGCGGAAACCGTAGCCCCGGTGCCGCGGGCGGAGGGGCAATGGTACATCATGCACAACATAGTAATGGTAAACCACCTCGGGACGCACATGGAGGTCCCCTACCACCTCGACCCCAAGGGGCAGGATCTGACCGAGTTCCCGGTTGAGAAGACGATCGGCCCCACGCGGATTCTCGACATCGGCCACCCGCCGCCGGGGCATGCCGTAACGCTCGACGAAATCAAGAAGGCGACCTTCATTGCCGGCGGCCTGGAGCACGGCGAACTCGTGTTCGTCCGTACCGGCTGGAGCAGGATGTGGGCCACGGACGAGTACCTGAAAAGCCCCTGGTTCCGCACCGAGGCGCTCGAATGGCTCGTCCGGCAGGGGATGGTGCTGTTCGGCGTCGATTCGGCCGGCGTGGAGGAGTTGACGAGCACTACTCACGAGTCGCACCACGTCCTGTTCGACAACAACGTCGCCTTGATCGAGAACCTGACCAACCTGGACGCTCTGGGCACCCGCAAGAAGACCTTCACCATCTGTACGCCGATCGCGGTCAAGGGACTGGAGGCATTTCCCGTTCGCGTACTGGGGATTCTGAACTATGAGCAACTCCGCTGATAGATTCACGGGCAAGGTCGTGATCGTTACCGGCGGTGCCCGCGGCATCGGCCGGGCCATTGTCGAGGCGTTCGCCCGCGAGGGGGCAAAGGTGGGCATCGGGCACTCGGGCCGATCCGAGGCCGCCGCCGCCCAGATCATTCGCACCGTCGGCAAGGATCGGGCCGTCTCGCTCCCGGGCGACGTGGCCGACGCTGACGCGGTGGCCGCCGTTCTCGAAACGGCAATCTCGGCCTTCGGTCGCATTGACGTCGTGGTCAACAACGCCGGCATCTGCCCCTTCACCGACGTGCTGGACCTGACCGTCGAGGAGTTCGACCGGGTCCAGGCGGTCAACACGCGGAGCATCTTCCTGATGTCGCAGGGGGCGGCCCGTCACATGAAAGAGACCGGCGGCGGCGCGATCGTCAACGTCACCAGCATCAGCGGCCAGCGGTTCACCAACCCCCAGCAGTTGGCTTACTGCACGAGCAAGGCGGCCGCCAACATGCTCACCCGGGGATTGGCGGTCACCCTCGCCCCGTACAACATCCGCGTCAACGGCGTCCTCCCCGGGACCATACCGACCGATATCAACCAGGCCGTCCTGGCCGGGCCGGGCGTCACGGAGGGCATCGTCGAGGCGACCCCGCTCAAGTGCCTCGGCACCGTCGAGGACATCTCATCGGCCACGCTCTACCTGGCCAGCGACCAGGCCAAGTGGATCACCGGCACCCTCATGGTCGTGGACGGCGGGTTCATCGCCTGAGTCGTCCTCCATGTCCGGACCGGTGTTTCTGCGGAA
>CAZOIA010000295.1:0-5359 GCA_964579675.1 uncultured Planctomycetales bacterium
GTCTGCTTGTCGATGATGATCTCGGGCAGGTAGCCGAACCGCGTCCCGATCAGCGGTGTGCCGCTGGCCTGGGTCTCGATCCCCACCATGCTGCAGGGCTCGCACCAGTTGATCATGAACAGGACCGCCGCCGCCTTGCGGTAGATCGGTGCAAGCTGGCTCTGGGACAACAGGCCAAGGTACTCGACCTGCTTGCCGTCGATGTGCGGCTTGACCCTGGTGTCGTAGTAATCCTGGTACTGCGACTCGATCATGCCGGCGATGAGCAGGCGTCGTCCCGATCGGCGGGCGACTTCAATGGCCTCGGCCGGCCCCTTCTCCGGTGACAGCCGTCCCGCGAATAGCAGGTAATCGTCCTTGTGGGCCTCGAATGGGAAGGCATCCAGGGGAATGCCGTTGTAGACCGTTGCCACGTAGTTCAACTCGGGGAGCAACCGGCGCTCCGCGTTCGACAGCGAGACGAAAGGCAAATCCTTGTAAGCCTTGAAGATCGGATGGGCCGCCCGTACCCAGGCCGCCCCGTGCAGGGAGGAGACCAGCGGACACCTGATCAGCCGCCCGAAGACCAGGGCGTGCACATGCAGGTGCGAGTGGACAACGTCGAACTCGCCGTCCGCCGCATGTTGCATACAGGTCGCGATATGCAGTTGCTCGAGCACGCGTCCATCCGGCGGTCCTTCGAGCAGCCCGGTGTCGGGGTCGTACTTCCGCGCGCGGTTTTTTTCCTCCTCAGGCCAGGTGGAGAAGGCATAGGGCACGGTCTCGACGACCTTCGCAGCACTCCTCGATCCCCCGGCGGCAAAGAGCGTGACATCGTGCCCGAGTTTGACCAGCTCCTCGGTCAGGTTACAGGCAACCTGCTCCCAGGGCCCGTAGCCGGCGGGGGGGATCGGCCAGTTGATCGGGGCAAGCATGGCAATTCGCATGATGGACGCGGACTATAGCCGAATCGGTGGATCGGTCAAGAGCGTGGGCTTACCCGCCACCGTTGACCAATGTGCGCAGTTCTTCCAAAGCCTGCCCGCGGGTGGTGAAGTGATTATCGAGTTGCTGGTCATAGAGGTGGTCGAGGATTTGGCTGAACCGCGGGCCGGGCTCGAGGCCGAGTTCGATCAGGTCGTCGCCGGTGACCAGCGGTGGGGGGGCGACATCCTCCGGCGGGATGGCGTCGCGGCGGCGGCGGGCAATGTCATTGCCGTCCAGGGGGAGACCTCGGGCCACGCAGAATGCCTTGTGCAAGGCGAGCAGGTCGTCGAAGCGAGCGTGGGCGATCAGTCGCTTCAACGCGGGCAGGCTGAGCGTGTCGCACCGTTCGATGTGGTCGATGTGCTCGATCAGCCAGGCGACATGGTCGATCTGCTGATTGCTGCAGCGCAGAGACCGGGTGATGCGGCGGGTTTCCTTCACTGACTCAGCGTGCAGCAATCCCGCCATCGAGAGCGTGAAGTCCGCGTGCTGGGGCAGGGCGGCAAGGACGCGGACTGCCTCCGCGACGCGCTCAGCAGGCCAGCGGGCGTTGGGCCAGAGGTGTTCGAGCAGACCCAGATCGGCCATCTGCTTAATCGCCCGGGCCCGTGACGCACGGATGAACATCTTCTCGAGTTCCTCGCGAATCCGTTCGGGGCTGATGCGGGTGATCCTGGCCGCATGCCGGCGGATCGCCTCGGCAGTGGCGGGCTCGATCGTGAAGTCGAAGCGGGTGGCAAAGCGGACGGCCCGCAGCATGCGGAGGTGGTCTTCAGCGAAGCGCCGGGCCGGCTCGCCGATCGCGCGAACGACGCCGGCTTCGAGATCCCGTTGCCCATCGACGTAGTCGATGACCCGCTCCTCGATCGGATCGTAGAACAGCCCGTTGATGGTGAAGTCGCGGCGCTCGGCATCGTGCTCGGCGGTGGTGAAGACCACCCGTTCGGGGCGGCGGCCGTCCTGATAATCCAGGTCGCTGCGGAACGTTGCGGTTTCGACCCAATGCGCCCCTTGTCGCACCATGACGACGCCGAACTTGGCGCCGACCTTTCGGGTGTGCCTGAACAGCTCGATGATGCGATCGGGCGCGGCATCGGTGGCGACGTCGATGTCGGCCGGCTCGTTTCCCAGGATCATGTCGCGTACCGATCCGCCGGCCCAGAACGCCTGATGCCCGTGCCGACGAAGCCGGCGTACGATGGCCAGGGCGGCTTGCTGGAGGGTCATCGGCCGTCGCATGGGGGTGCCTCGCTGCTGACCGTCGGCGCGGCCCGGCCGGAGGTCATGAACCGAAAGGTCATTGCGCCCACGTCGCGGCGCTCCAGCCCGAGGAGAGGCGACAGGTCCGGCCCGCCGTCGGCCTGGTGCGAATGTCGAACGATTGTCAGGGCGTCCGGAGCGATGACACGATCGGCCGAGATCCGTTCCAGCAGGACGCGGATGCTGCGGTCCGGCGCGGAACCGGCCAGCATGCGGTAGGGGGGGTCAACGAAGACGAGCCGATAAGCAGCCGGGCTGCCCGCAGACGCGGGCGGCGGCGGGAACTCAGCACTGGCCGTATCAGCCTCGAGCACGTCAGCCTCATTGGTAATCCCGAGCATATCGAGGTTCCGGCGAAGCAGGGCCGCGGTAGGGGGGTGCCGTTCCACGAAGAGACAATACCGGGCACCTCGCGACAACGCTTCGAGGCCCAACATCCCGCTGCCCGCGAACAGATCCAGCACCGCCAGCGGCGGCAATCCGCCGGGCTGGTCCAGCCGATGACCCAGCATGTCGAACAGGACCGTCTTGGCTCGGTCTAGGATGGGTCGCGTCCCGGCGCCCCGGGGCAGGACGATGCGCCGCCCTCGCCATTTGCCGGCAATGATCCGCATGGGCCAGAGTATATCGGTTGCCGTCGCCTTGCCCAAGCCGTACAATCACGGCCTTGAATCACCACGGCCAAGAGAGGTATTCCATGAAGCTGCCGATTCTTCCAGACACAGACAGCCTGTGCGATCAATGCGTCGCCCTGTGCTGCCGGTATTTCGCATTCGCCATCGACAAGCCTGAGACCAAACGCGAGTTCGACGACATCCGCTGGTACATGCTGCACGAGGATACCATCGTCTTCGTGGAGGACGGTGAGTGGTATATCCAGATCAACCGCAAGTGCAAGGCGCTTCAGCCGGACAACCGGTGCGCCGTTTACGACAACCGGCCGGCGATTTGCCGGGGGTACACCACTGACGCGTGCGACTGGCATGGGGACGAATACGAGTACGACCATCTGTTTACCGAGCCGGAGCAGATCGAGCGGTTCGCCAAGGAGTACTTGGCCAAGAAGCGGAAGCGCCGAGCCGCCGCGAGAAAGAAAACGAGCCGGAGGACAACCGCCTCCAGGAAGCGACCGGCCAAGCGAAGTCCAGCCCGGAAAGTGGGCGTCCCCCTTCGATTGCTCAAGTCAGCCTGATGATGCCATGACTTTCCAGGCCCCCAGAGGTACCCGAGACTTCTACCCCGCGGATATGGCCGTGCGTAACTGGATCGTCGATGCGTGGCGGCGGGTGTCCGTTCGCAGTGGATTCGAGGAATACGACGGGCCCATCTTCGAACACCTGGACCTCTACCGGGCCAAGAGCGGCGACGAGATCGTCTCAGAGCTGTTCCATTTCAAAGACCGCGGCGAGCGGGAGTTGGCGATCCGGCCCGAGATAACGCCGACCCTGGCCCGGATGATCGCCGCTAGGGCCCCGGCGTTGCCGCGACCGATCAAATGGTTCAGCGTGCCCCGGCTCTGCCGGGCGGAGCGTCCCCAGCGCGGCCGGCTCCGAGAGTTCTTTCAATGGAATATCGACATCGTCGGCGTGGACGACCCGCTGGCTGACGCGGAATGCATCTTCGTGGCCCTCGACTTCTTTCGAGAGGTCGGCCTGACCCCCGCCGACATGGTGATGAAGATCAACTCGCGGTCGCTGCTGTCGGCGCTGCTGGTCGCCCGAGGCTTCAGTCCGGATCGACATGACGCGATCTTTGCTGCCCTCGACAAACGCGACAAGGTCTCCTCGGAGGCGTTCGCCGAGACGATAGAGAAGGTCGCCCAAGACACTCGCGAGAAGACGATGCTCCTGGAGATTGGCCGAGCTCACGGCAAGGCCGGGTTGGACTCCATGGGCGAGACGGCTACCGGACATGACCGGGCGGAGGCTGAGCTGACCCGGTTGCGGGAGGTTTTCGGCCTGCTCGGTAAGATGGGCATGGCGGATTACTGCGAGTTCGACATGAGCGTGGTTCGCGGCCTGGCGTATTACACCGGCGTGGTTTTCGAGGGCTTCGGCAAGGGCGAGTTGCGGCGGGCGATCTGCGGTGGCGGGCGCTACGACCGGCTTCTGGAGGTTCTGGGGGGGGAGCCGATGTCGGGCATCGGCTTCGGGACGAGCGACGTGGTGACCATGACCCTGCTGGGTGAATTGGATCGCCTGCCCACCCGGGCCACAACCTCCAAGCGGGTGCAGCTCTTCGTCATCGACGCCGATACCGCGCTGTTTGACGAGGTCCTGACCCTCGTCTTTAAGCTCCGGCAGGCCGGGTACGCAACCGAGTTCAGCTATCGCCGACAATCCATCGGCAAGCAACTCAAGCAGGCTGTCAACTTCGATGCCGCTCGGGCCGTCATCGTGGGCTCGGAGTACATTCATCGACGGGCGGTCAACGTGAAAAACCTGGCCACCGGCCGACAGGCGGAGATGCCCGTGGATGCTTTCCTCGCCGACCCGCTCGCCTGGTCCGAAAGCCCGGACATTGAACCGACGCCCCGCGCATGACGCGTCGACACATCCATTACGAGGCAGCCTTCGAGGACTACCTTCGCAGCAGGGGGGTGCCTTACGTTCCCGTAGAGGAGACCCGAAGGGTGATCTTCGCCGGAGCGAAGGTCAAGTCGTTCGATTTCCTGGTCTACGCCCCCGGCGAACGTCACTGGATTGTGGACGTGAAAGGGCGCAAGTTCCCGTATACCGATCACCGGGGTTCCAGGCGCTACTGGGAGAACTGGGTCTCACGGGGCGATCTGGAAAGTCTGGAGGAATGGCAAACGGTCTTCGGCGATGAGTTCGAGGCCCGGTTCGTGTTCGCTTACCTGCTCGGGGGCCCGCCGGACCGCTGGCCGGAAGTGCGGCCGCACAGCTTCCGAGGGGATTACTACGCTTTTCTCGCGGTGACCCTCGCGGACTACCGGCGGCATTGCCGGCCCCGGTCGCAGAAATGGCAGACGGTCGCGGTACCCAGGGCCGTATTCCGGCAACTCCTGCGCCCGGTAGACGCGTACGGCGGTAGGTAAGGCAACGATCGGCCGGAAAAGGGTGCGTGACAGTTCCGGCGGGGACCTTCGGGCGGAGAAAGGGACGGCACCTCG
>CAZOIA010000296.1:0-5329 GCA_964579675.1 uncultured Planctomycetales bacterium
TTCCCGTCCAGGATCACACCGAGGCCGACTTCGACGTGCTGATCGACTTCTCACGACCGGAGGGTACGACCAAATGGCTCGAGCACTGCCTGGGCCGAAAGCGGGCCATCATTATCGGTACGACCGGGCACTCGACGGAACAACTCGCGCAGATTGAGCGGGCGGCCAAGACGATCCCCGTCCTCAAGGCAGCCAACATGAGCGTCGGCGTTAACCTGCTGTTGAAGCTCGCCGGTCAGGTTGCGGCCGCTCTGGGCGACGATTACGACATCGAGATCGTCGAGACGCACCATCGCTTCAAGGTCGATGCTCCCAGCGGCACCGCACTGGCTCTTCGTGACGCTATCGTCGAGTCCACCGGGCGTGACGCGGACAAGGACGTGATCTACGGCCGCCGGGGGGAGACCGGAAGGCGCCCCCGCCGGCAGATCGGCGTGCACGCGCTGCGGGTCGGTGATACCGTCGGCGATCACGTGGTGCACTTCGGCAACCTGGGCGAGACGCTCGTGCTCAAGCACGTCGCCCATACGCGCGACACGTTCGCCACCGGCGCCCTCCGCGCCGCCCTTTGGCTTGCCGACAGACCCCCCGGACGATACGACATGCAGGACGTCTTACTGAAATGATGAAGGATGAATGCTGAACGCGGAATGAGGACCGAGACAGACTGCGCCACCTTCCATTCATCGTTCATAATTCATCATTCATCATTCATCGTTCTCTTCACTCGTACCGTAGTGCTTCGACCGGATCGAGTCGTGAGGCCTTGTAGGCCGGGTAGAGGCCGCTGAGGACGCCGGTGAGGATGGCCATGGACAGCGCCCAGGCGATGGCCCTGGGCGGCGTGTAAGTCTCGAGGACGCGGGTCGTTTCTTCCAGGAGATTGGTCATCGCCAGCCCCACGCCCACGCCGAACCCGCCGCCAAGGAGGCTGATGATACCCGCTTCGATCAGGAATTGCCGGAGGATGTCCCACCGCTGAGCCCCGACCGCCATCCGCACGCCGATCTCCCGCGTCCGCTCCGTGACCGAGACCAGCATGATGTTCATGATGCCGATCCCGCCCACCACGAGGCTGATGCCGGCAATGCTGTAGAGCACGATCTGGAAGATGGTGGTGACCTCGCGGAGCTGTCTTCGCTGCTCCTCCTGGCTGAAGATGTGGAAGTCATCCTCCTGCCCGCTGCGGAAGCGGATATCGTGGCGGCGGCGCAGTTCCCGCTTGATCTCGGACGTCGCCTGATCGACCAGCTTCGGGCCGGCCGCCTGGACCGAGATGGCGTGGACGTACTTGATACCGAGCAGCCGGCTCATCGCGGTGGTGATGGGCATGATTACCTGCGAGTCCACGTTGCGGAAGCCGATGTTCCCCTTCTTCTCCATCACCCCGATCACGCGGAAGGGGACCGCCTTGATCCGCACGGTCCGCATGACGACGGGCGAGTTCCCGAACAGTTCCCTGGCCACCTGGTGCCCGAGCACCACGACCTTCTGGTCGGAAACGACGTCATCCCGGCCAAGGAAGTGCCCTTGCTGCACGCGGTAGGAGTACATGTCCGCATAGGCCTCATTCGTGCCGAGCACGGTGACCTCTGCGTTCCGGCTGAAGTACTTGATGATCTGGCCGGTTGAGACCTCGGGGGCGGCGGCGGCGATGCTCGGACAATGCCTCGGATCGCTCAACCAGTCTGCGTCCTCGACGGAGAGGCTTTCGACGATGCCGATGGATCGGCCGCCGGCCTTTGCGATGGCCGGGTAGATAGTGATCGTCTCGCTGCCCAGCGACTCGAACCGCTCGACGATATCCTTCTGCGTGCCCTCCAGGATCGACATGGCCGCCACCACCGCACCGACCCCGATGATCACGCCCAGCGTCGCGAGCAGGGAGCGCAGCAGGTTCGACCGCAAGCCCCGCAGGGCCATGAAGGCCGTGACCATGAGCTGGAGAGGAGACATGCGATTCGGTTACTCCGCTACCGGCGCGGGGGCAGCCGGGATGGGGCCGGCCGGGGCGCGCGATGCCCGCATCCGCCGGGCCAGCAACTCCTCGCGGAACGCTGCATCGACCCGGCGGTCCTCGACCACTCGTCCGTCCATCATGCGAACCACACGTTGGGCCTGGGCGGCCATTGCCATCTCATGCGTCACGAGCATGATCGTCACCCCCGTCGCGTGCAGCTCGTGAAACAGCTCGATGATCTGGTCTCCCGTTTTTGAATCGAGGTTGCCCGTCGGCTCGTCGGCCAGAAGCAGGGGGGGATCATTGACCAGGGCCCGGGCGATGGCGACTCGCTGGCGCTCACCCCCCGACAGCTCGCTGGGCTTGTGCTTGGCCCGCTGGGCCAGCCCCACTCGCTCCAGTGCCTTCATTGCCAGGGTGCGGACACCGCGGGTGCGGGCGTAAACCAGGGGGAGGGCGACGTTGTCCACTGCTGTCGTGCGGTTGATCAGGTTGAACGTCTGGAAGACAAAGCCGATGTACTTGTTGCGGATCCTGGCGAGCCGACGGTCGCCCATCTGGTCAACGCGCTGGTTCCCCAGCAGATACAGCCCCTTCGTCGGCCGATCCAGACAGCCGATCAAATGCATGATCGTGCTCTTGCCGCTGCCGGACGGACCGGTGACGCTGACGAATTCACCACGTTCGATTTTCAGATCCACACCATCCAGCGCATGCACGACGGAGTCTCCCATCCGGTAGAGCTTCGTCATGCCTTCGATCTGGATCATGCCGTCTTTTTCTCTCGGGTGGCGCTGAAGAATCCCAATCCGGGACCGCAGCAACTTGGTTCAGGGCCGCGGCAACTTGTTGCCGCTCCCGCCAACCGTACCAGGGTAGTTGCGGCAATGAATTGCCGAGATCCTTGAGGTTGTGTCCGTCCCCGCGGGCGAAACCGGTCAGCTAGAGTCGTCAATCAGTCTTCGGCCTCCTGCTCTTCCTTCTGCTGCTTGCGGGTTTTCTTCGGCAGCTCGATGTAAACCTCCTGGCCCTCTTCGAGTCCATCGATCACTTCGACCTCGACGCGGTTATCGACGCCGAACCGGCACGGCACGAACTTGGGCTCCGGTTTGGTCTTCCCGGGCGGGACGACCGCGATATAGGCCCCGTATCCGTCCCCGGTGGGATTCGGTTTCATGGCTTCATAGTTGACCAGAATGGCGTCGGTCACGGACTTGGCGGTGAAGTTGGCCTGGGCTTGCGTGTTGAGCACCTTCTTGAGCTTGTGGCGGTTGTCGCTGGTGATGCGTATCCGCACTTTGAACGTTGCGATCGCCCGGACCACCTCGGACTGCGGCGAGATTTGCTCGATGACGCCGTGGAAAGTGTCCTCGGGATACGCCTCGACAGTGATCCCGACCTCCTGGGCGGTGTCGATCGTGCCTTCGGGCAGGGTTGCCGGCTGGGTCGCGGTGTCGGCACCGGGCTGGGCCGACTCCTGGGCCAGTTCTCGCACGAGCCCGATGTCCGCCTCGTCCACGTTGACCTCAGCGTAGATATCACTGACGTCGGCGATTTCCATCAGGATCGTGCCGCCCGTGAAAGAGGTCGTTCCGCTCATCACCAGTTCGCCTTTCTGCACGTGCCGGGCCACCACCATGCTGTCGATGGGGGAATACACGGACGTCTCCTCGAGCCGCTCCTTGGCCTCCTCGAGCACCCGCAGGGCCGCCTCGCGGCTTTCCTCGGCGGCCTTGACCTCCTTGTCTGCCATTCGGACGGCGATATTGGCCTGTGTGACCTCGGCTGCGGCCGCCTTCCGGTTCGCCTCAGCTTCCTTGAGCATCGCCTCCTTTTCGTTGAACTCCTGCTCGGTGGTGGCGTCGAGCGCTTTTATCAGCTTGTGTTTCTCGAAAGCGATTCTGGCCAGGGTGTGCCGGGCGTCGGCCTGGTCCCGCTTCGCCTCGGCCAGAGGCACCCCGACCTCCTCTGCTTCCTGCCGTCGAAGCCTGGCCTGCTCCCATGCGATGCTGGCCCGCTCAAAATCCGCCTCCGCCCGTTCCACGTTTCGACTCTCATCCGTCTCATCGAGCCGGATGAGCAGGGCGCCTTTCGTCACCATCTCCCCGACGTCGAACGGGATCTTTACCACCTCGCCGCTGGCTTCACTCTTGATATCGGTGACGCTTGCGGGCCTGATATGCCCGCTGGCGGTGATGGGAACCACCAGGTCACCCCGCTTGGTCTTGACCAGCTCCCCCTCCAGTATCGAGAAGGGGGCCCGCACGTACTTGAGCACGTAGTAGTATCCGCCACCAATCGCCCCGAGGACGACAACCGCGATGATTAGCTTCTTCATGGTTCTTGGGGATTATCCAGGAGGAACTCGCGACTTTCGCCGGCAGGGCACAACGCCCCGACGCCGACGCGGGCCCGAAACCCTCGGGCCCACACATCCCTGCTTACGTCATGAGAGGGCCGCCGGTTGGAACTCCATCCCAAAAGTTGCGTCAACCGCCTCATTGGTGAGCCGTCCCTCCTGCACGTCGATTCCCTTTGGCGGGCCGGGGTCGGCCAACGCTGCCTTCTTGTACCCGTCGTTTGCCAGGCGGATCACGCACGGTAGAATCGCGTTGGCCAGGGCAAACGTGCTCGTCCGGCCCCGCGCCCCGGGCGTACTCGCCGGCGCAAAATACACCACGCTGCCCCGGGGAATCAAGACCCTTGACGGCTCAACGCCCCACGCCGCCGGGCAGAATCCCCGTCCGTGCATCGGACATCCGAGATAGCTGGCTCCTTTCTCGGTGCTCATTCTGCCCACCTGCTCGGTCCCGGGAAGAATCAGCGGCAGCTCACCGTGTCGGTGTTCGCCCTAATAGCCGGCCTATCGCCCGGGGCTCTCCTGGAGCTTCTCCGTCAGTTCGGGGACCGTCTGTGCCGCGTCTCCCAGACACAGAATCACATTGTCCTGTTCATACAAGGGGTTGGGCACGCCCGAGTAGCCGGGCTGCGTGTCCTGGTTACAAACGAGGACCTGTTTGGCTTGGCTTGCCTGCAAGATGGGCATTCCATAGATCGGCGTGTCCACGGCCGTGACCGCCGCCGGATTGACCACGTCATTGGCTCCAACCACGATGACCGCGTCCGTCCTGACAAACTCATCATTGATGTCATCCAGGTCGCACAGTTTTTCGTAAGGGATCTCCACCTCCGCAAGCAGTACGTGCATGTGCCCCGGCATCCGCCCCGCGAGGGGATGGATGGCAAATCGCACATGTTTGCCCTGCTCCTCCAATTTGTCGAAGAGCCGCTTCACCTCGCCCTGGGCCTGGGCCAGAGCCATGCCATAGCCGGGCACGATCAATACCTGTTTGGCTTCCCGGAGTACCT
>CAZOIA010000297.1:0-5323 GCA_964579675.1 uncultured Planctomycetales bacterium
CCGTTTGGCAGCGTGTTCTCTCCGCGGGTGTGGAACGGTACGATCTACTATGACTACGGCGGCACGACCTACGACGTGTACCTGGGCATCTCGCCCGCCGCGATGGCGTTGATCTGCGCGGATCTGCCCGGGCCGCCGTGCACGCCGCCGGCAACGCTGAACGCCAGCACCACCTACTACTGGAAGGTGGTGGCCAAGAACGACTGCGGAAGCGTTGAGAGCGACACCTGGCACTTCACCACCTGCGCGCTGCCGGCGGCACCGGTCAATCCCGACCCGCCCAACGGCGCGACCGACGTGCCCTGTGACACGGACCTGTCCTGGGGTGTGGCCGAAGACCTGACGCCGACGCCCGCCGGCGACGCTGCTGAAGTGGCCGCAGGCGTTCCGGCGGCGGGCTCAATCACTGCCCGCAGTGGTATCCTCGACGGGCCGATCGACGGTGTTGCGACGGCGGGCGAGCCTGCTTCCGCAGCCCGGCAAAAGCCCGCATACGTGGTGCCAGGTCCTTATGAGACGACCGACACTACGACCATCGAGCTGATCAATCCTGCCGCAACGTACATCGCCGGGTCCGCCCCTGGAAATGCGCGCGGGCTGTTCTTCGTGAGCGACAACGATCTTGAGCTGACATCGGTGGGATTCTTCGTGGCAACTCCATCTGGAGAATCGCTCACCGTGAATCTATATGCGACGGTGGCTCCGTCGACGCGGGGCGCGCTGCTGGCCACCAACACCGTGACGACCGCCGGGTCCGGGGAAATCTGGCACGACGTTCCCTTGTCATACACGTTGCAGGCGGGGGTCGAGTACGACCTGGAGTTCGCTCAGCCCGTGAACTTCACGACCTGGCCGTATCTCGACGACACGGTGGATGCCCCGTTCACCGTCAGTGGGGTCACGGCCCTTGACGGCGAGTCTGGCGGCGACGCGAGCAACTGGGCGATGGGGCAATTCCGGTTGGAGATGGAGAGTGTGCCTACCACGACCTACGACGTGTACCTGGGCACCTCCCCCGCCGGCATGGCATTGATCTGCGCGGATCTGCCCGGGCCGCCCTGTGTGCCGCCCGCCCTGCTGGACCCCAACACCACCTACTTCTGGAAGGTCGTGGCCAAGAACGACTGCGGAAGCGTCGAGAGCGACATCTGGGAGTTCACGACTTGCCCGCTGCCGGCAGTACCGATCAATCCTGACCCGCCAAATGGTGCGACCGAGGTGTCGATCTATACCGACCTGTCCTGGGGTCTGTCCGAAGGCTTGCCATCGTGCGCCGGCGGCGGTGCCGGCGGAGTGCCGGCAGACATCCGGGCGGCCCTGAACTCGATCATCGCTCGCAGCGGCATCCTCGATGGGCCCGTTGTCGTCTCTTCACCGGGTGCTGACGACGCCGCGAGCGCCGCCGCCGCCGTGACGTACACGAGGCCCGAGGAGATTGCCAACGTTGTCACCGCGGCCGAGTTGGGAATCGACACCGACGCCGAGCTGGATGTCGTCGTCTGCGGGGCGAATTACGCCGACACACTCGCGGATGTTCAAGCCAAGCTGGTCGGCACCGGGAAGTTCAACACCGTGAGCACTATTGATGCTTACGCTGTCACGCCCACCCTGGCCGAGCTCCAGGCGTTCGACGCGGTGCAGGTGCACCGGAACCGGGATTACGCAGATCCCACCGCCCTGGGGAATGTGATGGCGGATTACGTGGACGCCGGCGGTGGCGTTGTCTGCATGGTGTTCGAGATCGGTTCATACAACGAGAAGATGGGCGGCAGATGGGAGACGGGCGGCTATGTGCTGATGGAACGTCATGGGAACATAAGCGGCCAGGCGACGCTCGGCACGGTTCATATCCCGTCGCACGCGATCATGGCGGGCGTATCCACCTTCGACGGAGGAAGCTACAGCTACCGCCCGGATACCACGACCGTGTATCCCGGGGTGACTCGCATAGCCGACTGGTCCGACGGGCGCCCCTTGGTCTGCGAGAGAATGGTTGGCGGCGTACCTCGCGTGGACGTGACGTTCTATCCGAAGTCATCTGATCTGGGCAGTAGTTACTGGCAAACCTCGACCGATGGCGCTCTCCTGATGGCCAACGCCCTTGAATACGTGGGAGGCGGCGGGTCCGTGACGTGTACGACGACGTACGACGTGTACCTGGGCACCTCCCCGAGCGCGATGGCGTTGATCTGTGAGGATCTGCCCGGGCCGCCGTGCACGCCGCCCACCCTGCTGGACCCCAACACCACCTACTTCTGGAAGGTGGTGGCCAAGAACGAGTGCGGAAGCGTCGAGAGCGACATCTGGCACTTCACGACAGGGCCGGTTGGATGCCAGGCCACGCTCGACATTTGGGCGAGCGTGCGGTACCACGGCGGGCCGGTGTCGGCTGAGCTGGGCATCGAGCTCGATGCGTCCGCGATCGGCATGGCGGTGGTGAGCGAGCCGCGTCGGGCAGATGCCGACCTGAAGATCGTGGTCGAGATCACCGCGACGGCGTCTTTCTCGGTGACAGGTCCGATCGAAGCGGAGGATGTCTTTACCCTAGTGACGTACGAGGCCATACCGACCGTGATCGATAACGGCGGCGGCAGCTACACCCTCGAGCTCCTGTGGCCCGGTGGCCTGCCCGATCAGGCATGCTACAACATCGACCTGACGGGCAAGCTAAGCTGCACCATCCTGGGCGATGCTGACTGCATGGTCAAGGTTCTGGCCGGCAACACCAACGGTGACGACTATACCGACCTGATCGACATGGCTTATGCCAAGAGCAAGAACGGCTCACCGGTGGCGGGCGACGATGTGAGGTTCGATGTCAACCTGGACGGGCACATCGACCTGATCGACATGGCCATGGTCAAGAGCCTGAACGGCGGGTATGCGATTTGTCCGTGAGAAGCCGCTCCTAGCCCCGGACCCGTCGGGCTATCGGGTACCGCCCTCGGCGGTCTTCCGGTGACCCGGCGGCGGCACGGGGAAGGTCTCCTGCGGTAGTGGAACGTCTAACCGGGATCAGTCACACCGACTGGTCCCGGTTCTATCATGTGCGCACCCGGCAAGGCGTGGCCCAGTCCTGAGGACCAGCCTCTCGCATCGGCCGGCCACTCGTCCCGGCAGCCCCGGTCGGCCTGCAGCGAACGCGCCCGTCCCCTGCTTCGGACATGCGGATTCATCGAGCTCTCCGCGCCGGTCTTGCCCATCCCCGATGCATCAAGGATAATCCGCCCGCGGTCGTGTGCGGGGCGCGGGAACGCACGGCCCAAGCAGAAAGGCATCGCGTGTTGGGTATGATCATCTGGTCGGTGCTGTTGGGCCTGGTTGCATGTGTGTGGGCGTCGCGGCACTTGGTGATTTCCCGAGCCCGGCGGGAGCAGATCCCGTTACGGCCGAATTCCTACCCCGGCCCGCCGGCCGAGGCGCCGCTGGTCAGCGTCCTGATCGCCGCCAAGGACGAGGAGGCAAACATCGAGGCCGCCGTCCGGACCATGCTCCAGCAGGATTACCCCAACTTCGAGTTGATCGCGGTCAACGACCGCAGCACCGACCGCACCGGTGAGATCCTCGAGTCCATCCGGACCGAGCAACGGAACGGCCGGCTTCACGTGATCCACGTTCACGAGCTGCGCGACGGCTGGTTCGGCAAGAACAATGCCATGCAGGCCGGCGTGGAACACGCACGCGGTGAGTGGTTCTGTTTCAGCGATGCCGACTGCAGGCAGACCTCAGGCCGCACGCTATCCATGGCCCTCCGCCACGCGATGGACCGGAGCATCGACTTTCTGTCCGTCCTGCCCCGACTGGAGACCCACAGCCTGTGGGAGCGGATCATTCAGCCTGTCTGTGGCGGGGTCATGGTGTTCTGGTTCCATCCGGAGCGGGTCAACGACCCCCAGCATCCCACCGCCTATGCCAACGGGGCATTCATGCTGATGACCCGGCGGTGCTACGAGGCGGTCGGCGGGCACGAGGCCGTCCGCACCGAGGTAAACGAAGACATGCACATGGCCCGGATCGCCAAGGAGCGAGGGCAGCGATTGGTCGTCGTTCAGAATGACGACCTGTACACCGTGAGGATGTACTCGCGATTCCGGGAAATCTGGCGGGGATGGAGCCGGATCTTCTACGGATGCTTCGGGACGTTTCGCCGGCTGCGGGTCACGATGCTCATGCTCACTGCAACGAACCTGTTCCCGTACCTCAGTCTGCTCATCGCGGC
The DNA here is from genome assembly GCA_964579675.1 of uncultured Planctomycetales bacterium. GTDB lineage: Bacteria > Planctomycetota > Phycisphaerae > UBA1845 > PWPN01 > CAZOIA01. Next base: position 4,220 of record CAZOIA010000297.1, read on the forward strand.
GGTCGTGCTGGCTTCGAGAGGCTGGACGGCGGGGGATACCGGCTGGCACATCGTTGGTGGCGCAGCGGCTCTCGCCGTCGTCATGCAGCAAACCGTGATCGCACGGTTCTACCGGCTGAGCCAAACGAGTCCATGGCTTGCCCCCACGTTCATCGTCGGTGCGGTGATCTGCATCGGCATGCTCATCAACGCCATGCTCAAGCTCAAAGGGCGCACCACCACGACCTGGCGCGGCACCACCTACCGCGGTGACGAGGTGGCGAAACCTTCAGCATGATTGCCTGCCCGTACAGCATGATCCCGACACTGCCGGTCATGGCGCTCGACGTCAGCCGTTGGCGCGACGTGATCCCTCCACCGGTCCGCCCCTGGCTGCTGCCGGCCGGGATCGCGCTGGTCGCACTGCTCGTGGTACGGGCCCTGTGGCGGGGCGTGGCTCGGAGGATTCGGCGCCGGCGCCCTGCGACGATCCACCCCAAGCTGGCCAAGTACAACGTCGATCACGCCAAACTGGATCGCGAGCGGCGGAAACTGGCCACCCGGATCGCCGCGACCTCCACGGGCACCCGGCTGGCGGGATTTCGGATCGTCCGGCAGGTAGATGCGGTCTTTGTCGAAGGCCACCGGACACCGGAGGAGGCCTTGATCGCCCTGAAAGCCGCTACGGCCGAACGAGGGGCTAACGCCCTGCTCAACGTGCGGACCGAGCGATCAGCCGCGGGCAGGTGTGCCGCCTCCGGCGACGCCGTCGTCGCGGCTCCGCTCACCAAACCGCCACGACCGCCGGGATCCGCCGGCCCACCGGCGCCCGATTGATCCCCCCCAAGCCGCGGCGGCCGACCGCCGAGTCGGCCGTCCACCCGATCCCCAAGTCAGGTGTTCCGGGGTGCATGATACTTTGGGCGGCTTGTTGGAAGGCGCCGCCCCCAGGTGTTTCCGAACCGCGCCCGTAAGGAAGCGGACCCCCTCTCCGTAGCGAGCCCGTAAGGAAGCGGCCCTGGCGCATCCGCAGATACTCCCCTCCCTGACGGTCGGGGTTCGGAAAAGCGAGGTGCCGTCCCCTTCTCCGCCCGAAGGTCCCCGCCGGAACTGTCACGCACCCCT
>CAZOIA010000298.1:0-5290 GCA_964579675.1 uncultured Planctomycetales bacterium
TAGCAGGAAAGCGTGAGCCCCAGTTCAGATACCCCAATTAAGGGTTACACTACCGACGCCGACGCCTCATGAGCATCCCGCCTGATAATCGCCCCCCACGCGTGATGCCGGCGGAGTGGGAGCCTCACGACGCCACGTGGATCGCCTGGCCGCACCACGAACCCGACTGGCCGGGTAAGCTGGACGCCATTCATTGGGTCTACGCGGAGATTGTTCGCGCACTTTGCGCCCGCGAGCGGGTGGAAATCCTCTGTCACGATGAATCCGTCGCATCGCAGGCCGGAAGGTACCTGGAGAAGAGCAGGGTTGCTCCGCCCGGCTATCGCCTACACATCGTGCCGACCGATCGTTCCTGGCTCCGCGACTCGGGACCGACGGCGGTCAGGATCCGCGACGGTTCGGTCGGGTGGGTCCACTGGCGATTCAATGGGTGGGCGAGATACGACAACCACCGCCGGGACGCTCAGGTGCCACGTGCCATGGAGCGCATCAGCGGCCTGGAGCGCATCGAGGCCCGGCGGCCCGATGCGGGCGAGCATATCGTCCTAGAAGGTGGGGCGATCGACCCCGACGGCGCCGGCACGCTGCTGACCACGGAGGAGTGCCTGCTGTCCGACGTGCAGGCGCGTAATGCAGGACTCGCCCGCGAGGGATACGAACGAGCGTTTGGCGAGTATCTGGGCGTCGGTAAGACAATCTGGCTCGGCCAGGGATGCGCCGGGGATGATACGCACGGCCACGTGGATGACGTTGCCCGGTTCGTCGCACCGGGGACGGTCGTGCTGGCCTGCGAGCCCGATCCAACTGACGTGAATCATGGGCCGAGCGCGGACAACCTGCGGCGCCTGCGGGCCGCCACCGATGCCGGTGGCCGGCCGCTGCGCGTCGTGAAGCTGCCCATGCCCGGGCCGATCGTCTTCGAGGGCGAGCGACTGCCTGCCAGCTACGCCAACTTCTACATCGCAAACGGCATCGTACTCGTTCCGACATTCAACGACCCCAACGACCGCGTCGCGCTGAACACGCTGGCCCGGCTCTTCCCCGATCGGCAGGTGGTTGGCATCCATTCTGCGGACCTCGTGTGGGGCAACGGCACACTGCATTGCCTGACGCAGCAGCAGCCAGGCGGACTGGGAACGACCGGCAAAGGAAACGAGAAGATATGTCCAGATTGCGCCGGGTGACGTTGATCCTGTTGGCCCTGGTTGTCGGGTTGCCCGTCTTATTGACCGCCGCCTACCTCATCTGGCGTCCTCGGCCGCCGGCCGGTGCCCCGCGGATCGGGCTTTCGATGGCCTCGAGCTTCGTCATCCAGCGCCCGACGTACGAGGCGGCCCTGGCCCGGGCGGGTGGCAAGCCGGTGCTCCTCACGCCGATCGACGATGACGATCGCATCGAAGCGATGCTCGACGACGTGGACGCGCTGCTGCTCGCCGGGGGTGATGACATCACCCCTGAGCTCTACGGAGGCGATCCGCACAACGCCTCAGGCTGCGACCGCCGGCGGGATGAATTCGAGATCCGGCTCATTCGCCGTGCCCTCGCCGAAGACATGCCCATCCTTGGGATCTGTCGAGGGATTCAGATTCTCAACGTGGCCCACGGGGGATCCATTCGCAATCTGCGCGCCGATGAGGCACTCTCGGATCGCCACGGGATCGGAGTGGACAGCTTCACCGCCCACAAGGTCCACGTCGAAGCCGGATCACGACTCGCGCGGGTGATCGCACCCGGCCAGCGCCAGGTCAACAGTTTTCACGGGCAGGCCGTCGATCGCATCGGCGAGGACCTGCACGTCTGTGCCGTCGCGGACGACGGCGTGGTGGAGGGGATTGAGCGTCCAGACCGGGCGTTCGTCATCGGGATCCAATGGCATCCGGAGATTGCGTCCCTGGCCGACGCCGATGCCCTGGCCCTGTTCCGGGAGCTGGTCAGGCGGGCCGACGCCTACCGCCGCTCGCGGGCTGTTGCCCGCGCCTCCGACGCCCACGAGCCCACAGAATGATGCCCGAGAGCACGTAGAGATACACGACGTTCAGAAGGTGGTAGAAGGCAAAAGCGGACGCTCCCGTTCCCTCGTGCCCGAACCCTTTCCTTGCCGTGACGTTTTCCGCTGCATGGCGGGGCCAACCCAGGACCCAGCCCAGCGTTCGGCGGGTGGACTCGAACGAGTCGATCACCACGGACAGCACGAACAGTACACTCGCCAGCAGGAGCGTGGACCAGTTCGGCTTCAGGCGATCGCGCAAGCGCTTGTGCGCCCGATCGCCGGGCAGGTCCTGCTCGGACACCAGCATCGCGGTGGACAGCCGGCCGTGCTTGACCATGAGCGAAAGCGGATACAGCGCCCCCAGCGCGGGCAGCAGGTCGTCACCCTGGATCACGTCATTGATCGTGCCCGCGTGCTTCTCGAACATCTCGCAGAGGTATTGCCTGACGTTCCGGGGATGGGCGACCGTCTTGAGTTGATCCAGGAATCGCCGGAGCTGCTGGCGTTTCTCGTCGGCGGCCGGGATCCGCTTGAGTTCCTCCGCGACTGCCCGGAGTTGATTCAGCTTGTTCTCATCGTTGGCGATTTCCTCGAGCGTGGCCAACAGTCCGACGATCGGGGTCTCGGTGCGCTTGGCGTAGTCGATCTCCGGCTGCTCGCTGATCGGCTCGCCAATCGCGACCTGGTAGAGCAGGTAGGGATAGTCAACGTTGGCGGCGATGGACTGCGGCAAACCGCCGAAGAACCGCGGGTTGACCTCGATGAGATAGGGCGGCCCGCCGTCGGGGATCCGAAAGTCCACCTGGGCAATGCCGTGCCAGTTGAGCGGGGACAACAACCTGATGGCCGCCTCTTGTGCCTCGGGGTTGTCCACCGTCTCTCGCAGCGCTCCGGCGCCGGTGCCTCGTGGGAACGACCGGATGTTGCGGTAGGTCATGCCGGCCACGAACCGCCCCTGATCGAAGAGCGTGGTGACGCAGTAATCCGAGCCCGCCACGAATTCCTGAACCAGGGGGTACTCAGCCGGTGCGAGATCGAATCCGTCCACGAACTCGCGAAAAGTGGTCACCAGTTGCTCGGGGCTCTGCACCTTTCGGAGCCCAACGCCGGCAGCCGCCTTTCGCACCTTGACAAACAGGGGCATCGGCAGTTCGGGCACCCGGCGGTACAACTCGTCCACGCTGTCGAACTGCCAGGTCCGCGGGATGCGGATGCCCCGCCTCTCGGCCAGCGTCGCCAGCCGACCCTTGTCGTCGGTCAGCCGGATGTTCTCGATCGTGGTGACCGGGAGCTTGATGTGAGGCTCGAACCGTTCCCGGTGCTCGGCCAACAGGAACGTCTCCTTGTGGACCGGCATGAGGACGTAGGGCTCGTCGCCGCCCGGGGCGAGTTCTGTAACCTTCTCGGCCATGAAGTCAACGAAGGCCTGGGGCTGCGAGCTGTGCGAGGGATACTGAAAATGCCCCTTGCAGTACTTGGAAAAGAAGCAGGGCGCGAAGGGCGCCTCTTCGCCGCAGAATACGTCGATTCCGCGCCGGCCGAGGCTGCGTACGATCGCCAGCGAGTTCCAACCCCGACCGTAAGTCACGATCACGCGGGCCATGCGGGGCAAGCATAGAACATCCGCGCAGCCGGTACAAGGCCGCTGTGTAGACGTTGTTTTGCCGCCCGATCGCGTTAGAATAGCCGCGCCCGCGGCGGCGGATGTCATTCCTGGCAAGAGAGCGAGGCTCGTTTCCCCAGAGGAGACCCGTGATGCGACGATTGCTGGCAGCAGTGGTGGGTGCAGCGGTGCTGGCGGTACCGGGGGTTGCGGCGGACAAGCCGGCAGCTAGTCTGCCTGCACGTTCGCTGACCGAAGACGACTACCGAGCGTACTTTGCCAAGCAACCGCGGCATCTGTACGGTTGCGGCATCATCTGGGCCCGGTGGTTGAACATGGATTGGCCTTACGACGGCCGATGCATGAGCATGATCAAGTCCATGGGAGGCACCAACGTCCCCATCAACATCCCGTGGAGCGACGTCGAGCCTGAAGAGGGCAAGTGGTACTTCGATTACGTGGATCATCAAGTGAAAGAGGCCCACAACCGGCGCCTGGCGAAGTTCGCCTATATGGGCCTGACCCCGGACTGGGCCCTGCCCCCGGACGCGCCGAAGGGCGTGCCCGGGATCGGATACCGCTTCCCGCCCCCGGACGACCGCAAGGAACAGTTCATCACCTACTGCAAGAAGGTCGCCGGACGCTACAAGGGCAGGATCAAGCACTACCAGTTCTGGAACGAGCCGAACGGTTGCAGTTGGGTCAACGACGGCTGCGCCAACGGGCACGTGCAGGATTTGTATACCAAGTGGCTCAAGATCTGGTACACCGCAATGAAAGAGGTGGATCCGGATTGCGTCCTCGGCGCGGGGGCGCTGGATTATCACGAAGGCGTGAAAGAAGGGTACAAGTATCTCGAAGGCATGTACCGTCACGGAGCCAAGGATCACTTCGACGCGTTCAACATCCATCCTTACGACCGCCACGGCACGCTGCACCACCGGGCGATCGAGGACACCCGCCGCGTGATGGTCGAACACGGTGATGGACGCAAGGGGATCTGGATCAGTGAATGGGGCTGGAGCATGAACGACGAAGACGAGAAGGCCAGACGCGTCACGAAGACGCTCCAGGAATTGAACGACCCGAAGTACTACTACGTCACAATGGCGAATTACCTGTCGCTCTCCGACCCCGCGGGCGAGCGGGGCTACGGATTGTGTGAGCGTGACCTCAAGCCCCGCAAGTCCTATTTCGCGTTCAAGCGCTTCGCGCAGGCGCAGCAACGCCGCGTCAAGGAGTCCGCCTCGCGGGAACGTGCGACGTCGAAATGACGCGATCCCCTGGGGGCGCGGTCGATCGGCCGTTCGATACGATTCTGGACACGAACGCATCGCCCGTTTAGCCGCGACCCGGACCATCGTTTAGCCGCGACCCGAAGGGGAGCGTGCTCCGCAGCGAGCCGGCCCGTCCTCGGGCCGGTATTCCGATCGACCTGGACCAAGACTCGCGCCCGGGTTCGGTGCGACGCGGCAAGCGGCTCACCGGCAGGGGTCAGCGTTTCTCCCCCGGCGGCAGGGCTGCACGCCACCCCCCCTGGAGCATCCTGCTTAATCTGGATTCCAGCTCCTTGTGCTCGGGGCGGCCGGCTAGGTTGACGTTCTCCTGCGGGTCGTCGTTGTGATCGTACAGCTCGATGCCTACCGGCTCGGCGCCCGGGGCGGACCATTCGGTGTAGCGGTACCGATTCGTTCTCA
>CAZOIA010000299.1:0-5282 GCA_964579675.1 uncultured Planctomycetales bacterium
CCGCGGCGATGCTGAAGAATCCGGCCGATTACGACGCCTCCCTGGAAGCTTTCTCCCGGCCGTTGAGGCCGCTGGTGGATTACTCGCTGGACGAAGAGGGCCGCATGACCGTCCACAACGAGACTGCCACGTGGTATCGCTACATCGACATGACGCCCCAGGCCGAGGCATTGTTCGCGTTCATCGAGAAAACCATCGAGACGGAACTGGTCGAGGAGCTGGCTTTCCTGGCCAACTACGACCGCACCAAGCAGGCTATTCAAGCCATCGTGGACATGCCGGACCGGAACATCGACCTGTTCATCCGGTTCTGTCTACAAAACAACTGCCGGCTCTCGGTTCGCAAACGCGCCAGCCACTTCGACTTCCTCACCGACGGCGAGATCGCCCAGATGGAACAGGCCGTCCGGTCCGCCTACGGCAGCGACATCCCGACCGACGACTGAACCCAACGCCATGACCTTCATGCGATGTTACCGACAGGGGTCTGTGCTTCGTGACAGGTTTTTCCGGTTCCTTCACCGCATCCCATCATCTGATTGCGGCGGGAACAATCTTGCGCCACGTTTTTGTTTGTTGCGTGCGGCGAACACGAGGGCGTCAGGGCGAAGATGGTTCCGTAGGGCTTCGCCGGAGAGCCGAATCGGATTGCGATGTTTCTAGGATCCGCCCAAGGCGCGCAGTGCCAAAAGTACCGAAAATCGACGGGCCGGGGAGACAGTGACGTTTTCGGAGCTCTCGTCGCGGGGGAGCAAAAAACCGGACACTTGCAACAAACGGTGTCCATGGTCGCGGCTGTTCCCGCGGCCCTCGCGTCGGTTTCCCGTCGGGAGGACCCGCTGTGTGGTGTGAGCGCTTCTCATCACACAACACGCACCGTGCCTTCTGGCGGGTGCGCGTAGGGGTGTACCGCACCAACTCCAGCACGGTGGTCTTGCCGGTCCCGCGGGCCCCGATGATGCAGTTGAGGCCGTCCGCGAGGTCGAAGGTTGCCCCGTCGAGGAAGCCGCCGACCACGTTGATGCACCGGAGCCGGTGCCCGCCGACCTCGACACTCTCCGCCCGGTCCGCCGCCGTCACAGTCATGTTCCCTGCCGTGTCGTAGCTCCTGCTTTGACGACACCTTACGTGACCCCGCCGGACCGCACCATCCCTGACGCGCGATTCCCTGGCCAAACCCGGCCGGACTGGCTGGCATCCGTTGAGCTCGCACAGTCCGCGGTCCGCGGCTATTGGATGGTCGCTCCGGACCCTGTCGATCCTACACCGCCCCACCTTTTCCGATCGGGAGCCTTTAACTCGTGTCTGTCTTCTCCGCACCTCGCGAGCGCCGCGATGCCGAGTGCCGAGCGTCAGGGCCCCGACGCAGTCTACTGCAACTGTGTGCGTCGCGCAACCGTCGCTCCTCTATGCCGTATCTTGCTGCCAGAGCCGGTCTCGGCCATGATATCTGCGATTTCCTATCCAGAGGCAGGGCCGAAGGCGGTTCGATGGCTCGTGCTTACACCCGCGTACATCGCCTGCTCAGGATTCTCTCGCTGATCCAGTCGCGCAGGGACCTGAATGCCGCGAAGCTTGCAGACTTGTGCGACACCACGCCGCGGACGATCTACCGCGACCTGAACATGCTGGAGGGGGCGGGGATTCCTTACTCGTTTGATCCCGAGACTCGCGGCTATACCATACGCCGCGACTTCTTCATGCCGCCGGTGGAACTAGCGCTCGAGGAGTCCCTGGCTCTCATCTGCTTGGCTGAGCAGGTCAGCAGCCGCGAACAGATCCCGTTCCTTGAGGCGGCAGCCCGGGCCGTGGTTAAGATTCGCAGCCAGCTTCCGGGCAGAATCCGGGATCGCCTGGAAGAGGTGAGCCCGCATCTCGAAATCCGGCTGGCCGCGGCCACCCCACCTGACGGGATCGCGGATGTCTACCAACTCGTCCGCAAGGCCATCGCGACTCGTCGGGCGCTTCGATGTGTCTACGAAACGCCCCGGCGTCGTCCAAGTGAACCTCCGGAGCGGTTTCTCTTCAGGCCGTACTGCCTATTCTTCGGCCAGCGGGCCTGGTACGCGATCGGTCACCACAGTGGCCGACGGGAGCTTCGGTGCCTGAAACTCAACCGATTCACCCGCATGGAGCCCACCGACACGCCCTACGCGATTCCCGACGACTTCTCCCTCCGCAGCTACCTCGGCAAGGCTTGGCGGATGATCCGTGGCGACCGCGTGTACAAGGTCGAGCTCCATTTCGATGCCGAGTTTGCGGAGACCATCGCCGACACGCACTGGCACGACACCCAGGAAATCGAGTGGCACGACGATGGCTCGATCGCCTTTCGGTGCGAGGTTGCCGGTTTGGATGAGATCGTCTGGTGGGTTCTCAGCATGGGTCCCCACTGCACGGTCCGCCGGCCGAAGGAGCTGGCCCGGCGGGTGCGCGACCTTGCGCGGAAGACAGCCGCGAAGTACCACCGGCCGGCCCAGAAAGCTTTTCCGGCGCGGCGCTGACACGACGTCGTCAGTGAGAGGGGGTATGGTGGCACCGGTGGGGGATGCCAGGACGGCAGGGACGCGGGAGGGGCGCGGTAGGCGGTCGGCATGACTGGCCGGGGGGCGATGGGCATGGACGGCACGGAGGCAGACCGGCCCTCGACACCCGATGCGGGCTGGCTGGTGGATGCGGCCCGGGTCTCGGTGGGGCTTCTACCGGAGCGGGCCTGGCGGTGGTGTTTGCTGCGGACCCTGCGGGACATGCGGCTGGCTGCCCGCCGCGGCCGGCCGATCAGCCGGCCCAACGCAGAGCGGCTCTTCTGCCGGCGCTGGGCACGAGCGACTGCGCATCTGGCGGCAGGTATTCAACAAGAGAACCTCTGGCTCGTCGAAGGCCGGGGGTTGGTTAGGCGAGTGTACGTCGAGATCCAACGCACGACAAGGAGAAAATCATGGCTGAGCAACTGAGTCTTGAGGCTCTTCAAGCGGCGGTGCAAGGCACGGCTGCGGCGTTTCGCTGTCGTACCAAGCTGCAACCGGCGGGCGGTCAGGGCGACAAGGTTTTCCCACCGACCTATGCCGGGGCGGTCTATGCGACCGAGAAGCGCCGCCTGCTGGGGCGGGATGAACCAGTCGAGTGTGTGCTGCTCGACTCGGTGCAATCGCAGGCCAACCGGATGGAAGAGGCACTGCAGGCGGCGATAGACGAAGGCCGGCTGACGATCCCCGTGATCGAGGTGAACTTCACCGGCAACGGTCTGCTGACAGAGGTCGGGAAGGTGACGAGTTTGCAGGCGCCGCACCGGATCGCCGACGCAATCCTGCGCGACAGTCTGGTACAGGAAGATGGGAAACAGGTGTCCTTCCGCCACAAGGATGAGAGGAAGGAATCAGATTACGGCCGACGTCTTCGTCGCTTATCGATACAGAACGCGACAGCCCTGTTCGAGCTGTGCCCGACCGCGCTGGTCTTTGGCATGTGGGACTCGACCGGTCCCAAGGGCGGGCTGGGTGCGAAGTTTCAACGAGCGATGGTAAGCGAGATCGTCGGCATCGATGCCGTGTACGGCGTCAAAACCAGCAGTCGAATTGACCCGTTGCAGATCGAGAAGAACGCTGGCCCGCTGTACCGCACAGCGGACGGCGGCTGGACGTTGAACCCGGCAGAGGCCCTCGACGAGCTGAAGAACAACAAGCCAACGGGAAGGAAGGTCCTTTATCAGAAGGTCAAGGGGAAGGACGTCTACTATCACCCTGAGAAAGACTCCGGCAAGCTGCCGGACTCGGGCCGACCATCAACCGCAAACCACGGAAACGTCACTCCCGATCTCGACTACCGCCGCGATCAGAACAAGAACCTGATCAAGGACGAGAATGGAAAGCCAATCCCTGTGGGCGGTGTGACGATAGCATCCGCCGAGCAGATGGTGGTGCTGTCGCTCCCAGCGCTGAGGCGGCTGCAGTTCCCTCTGAACGGCGGCAAGCCGGATGCCAAGGTAAACGCGGCGGGACAGACGGTGTTGGCGGCGCTCGGGCTATGCGCGGCAGGGTTGGCGGCGGAGCGAGGTTTCGACCTGCGCTCGCGCTGCCTGCTGTGGCCGACCGAAGTGCTGAAGTGGAAGCTGCTGGACAAGCCCGGTGAGGAGAAGGAGGCCGAGGTGACGCTGGAGGCGGACGCGGCGATCAAGCTGCTCAACGAGTCCGTGGCGGCGGCGGCGGCGCTCGGGCTGAAGTGGCGGGCCGAGCCGCTGAGGCTTACGCCCTCGCCGCAGCTCGTGGCGCTGGTGAAGAAGAGCCAGGAGCTGGCGGCCGCGGCGGGCGGCGGCGATGAGGAAGGGGGCGACTGATGCTCGCACTGGGGATCCGCTATCTGACCGGCTACGCGATAGCGACCGATGTGTCGAGCCGCGAGCGTGCCGAGTGGCCGCCGCACCCGGCGCGGGTGTTCATGGCGCTGGCGGCGGCGCATTTCGAGACCGGCGAAGACACAAACGAGCGAGCCGTGTTGGAGTGGCTGGAGACGCTGGATTCGCCGACAATGTGCGGGGCGGATGCGGACGAGAGAACGACGGTCGAGTTTTACGTACCGGTCAACGATTCCCGCCCTGAGGATCTATCCCGGAACAAGACTCTTGCTGACATAACTGGTCAGCCAGCGAGTGACATCGACTCAGGGAAAGCTTCCACGTGGAAGAAGGATATCGATAAGAAAGCCAAGACAGCAATCGTAGCGCCTACCGCTTGTAGAATCGAATTGGCAAAGAAACTCTCAGAAAGGATTGCTGTCACGCCGAAGACGAGTGACACGGCAAGAATCTCTGAAGTTCAATCAGAGGTTCTCGCACAAGTCCGCGCCACAGAATGGAAAGATTTCGCCTCCGACGCACTTGACACACTTCCCAACTACCGTGGGAAACAGCCGCGCCACTTCCCGCGTGTGCGTCCGCACGACAACGCTGTGTTCCTTATTTGGCCTGATGCTGAGCCAGACGTTGCGCAATGCGAAGCTCTTGACCGTCTCTGCGAGAAGGTGATCCGCATCGGGCATTCCTCATCGCTGGTACAGATGTGGGTGGAGGATCAGCCGCCGCCGGCGAACCTGGAGCCGGACGAGCTGGGCGAACAGCGGATGCGGGTTTTCAGTGGCGGAACGCTGGGGATGCTGGCCTCGGCATACAACCATGATTCGATTGAGGCGTGGGCCGACCTTCAAGAGCGCATCGCCAACGCGAAGGGCAAGACCAAGGCCGCACTCAAGAAGGAGCTGGCCGAGCGCTTCGGGGATCGCGAGCCCAG
>CAZOIA010000300.1:0-5276 GCA_964579675.1 uncultured Planctomycetales bacterium
TTCGGAAACACCTGGGGGCGGCGCCTTCCAACAAGCCGCCCAAAGTGTCATGCATCCGCTGCGTCCCTGTTTCGACCCTTTGCTGAATACTGTATTCTCAGGTGATTACCGCGGCTGCGACCGGGCTAACATGGCGATCGGAGACGGGCGTCGGCGATGCGCGTGATTCATGGACTGGAATCGGTTGAGCTGTCCGGCGTCGTTCTGACGATCGGGAACTTCGACGGCATGCACCGGGGCCACCAGGCGATCCTGGCCGCCGGGCGAAGCCGCGCCGACGCCGACCGCACACAACTGGTGGTCATGACCTTCGATCCGCATCCGCTCGCGATCCTCACGCCCGAGCACGTGCCCCCCATGCTCACCCCCCTCGACGAGAAACTCCGCCGGCTGCAGCGCTGCGGGGTGGACCTGGTGGTCCTGGTCCGAAGCGACGCTGAGTTCCTCGGGCTTACCGCCGAGGCGTTCATCACGGAGATCATCGTGGCCCGGTTCCAGCCGACCGCGGTGGTTGAGGGAGCGTCGTTCGGGTTCGGTCGGCACCGCCGGGGTGACCTGGACACGTTGCGGGCCGGCGCCCGGAAACATGGCTTCGAGGTGGAGGTGGTTGAACCAATCCGGATCGCCCTGGGCGGGCACCCGGGTGCCCTGATCTCCAGCTCGCTCGTCCGTCAACTGCTCGCCTCCGGCACGGTGGATCAGGCGGCCACGTGCCTCGGCCGCCCTTACGCCCTGTTTGGCCGGGTGACCCGCGGGGCCGGTCGTGGCAAGTCACTCGGCTTTCCAACCGCCAACGTTTGCGTCGATTCGCAGCTCATACCCGCCGAGGGCGTGTACGCCGGACGGGCTGAGATCGAAAACCAGCACTTCCCCGCCGCTGTCACCATCGGGCGTAACCCGACGTTCGATGGCTGCCATATCATTGTGGAGGCCCATCTGCTCGATTTCGCCGGTGAACTCTACGACCGCCCGATCCGGCTTGATTTCCTCGAATGGATTCGCGACCAGCGCAAGTTCGACTCCACCGGGTCGCTCCGCAAGCAGATCGAGGATGATGTCGCCCGCAGCCGGGAGGTCTACGATGCCCGGGACGTGCAGCAGTGAGAAGGCGGCAACTCGAAAGGACACCGTCGGCGGAGTGGAGTAGAATCGCGGTATGCTACTGGTTGTAGGAACCGCGAGTCAGCCGGCGCTCGCCTGGGGGCCGGTGACGTTCGGCTCCCCAGTGCTTGCGTGGGGTATCCTCGCCTGCCTGATCCCCGTGCTGGTTCACTTGGCCCTTCGTCAGCGGCCGCGGCGGCAGGTGTTCCCGGCGATGCGGTTCCTCGTGCAGTCACAACGGTCTTCCACGCGGGCCCACCGCCTCAAGCACCTGCTGCTGCTGTTGTGCCGGATGATGCTCATCCTCCTGCTCGTGGGTCTGTTGATGAAAGCCCGCTGCGCCCCGGGTGGGGGCGACACCGCTCTCGGCGCGCTCGGCGGCACCGCGGAGCCGGTCTCGGCGGTGATCTGCCTGGATGACTCGGCCAGCATGGGCTACCGGTTCCAGGGCCGAAGCCGCCTCCGGCGAGCGAAAGACTGGGCAAAGAACTTGCTGGAAGACGTCGCCCGGTTCCCTGCCGGCTCGCAGATCGCGATGGTGGCCGGCTCGTCCAGCCCGGCCCAGGGCGCCTGGATCCGAAGCTTGACCGAGGCCCGAAAGAGGATCGACGCCGTCCGCGTCGCCGACCACGATCGGTCCGTGGCGATGCTCCTGCGGAAGGCTTATCCGCTCCTGAGCACGGCCCGCTATGCCCGCCGCGAGATCTACCTGCTCAGCGACCTGACCGAGCACGGTTGGCGTGATTCGCCGCCGCCGGTCCCGCGAGAGCTGACCGCTCTCTATGTGCTCGACGTGGGACAGCAGGAGAACCGGAACGTTGCCCTCGGGTGGCCACAGGTGCCCGAGCACCGCTTGCCCGCTGGCCGGCCCGCGACGATGACGGTCCGCGTCCGCACCGGCGATGAGCCCGCTGATCCGCTATTGGAAGTCCTCATCGACGGTGAGCCCCGAGACCGCCGATCCGTCGGTCACCTGGCGGCCAGCAGCGAAGTGGAGTTCGCCCTCGACCTGCCCCCGATGACCCCAGGAAGCCATGCCGTCACGGTCAATCTCGAGCCCGCCGACGCGCTCGCCTGCGACAACCGACGGTTCGCCAGCGTCTCGGTCGGCGAGTTGCCGCGGGTCCTTGTGGTCGGCGGCGACGGTGACCGCCAGGTCGCCGCGCTCGTGGCGGCCATGCTCGCCCCTTCCGCACAGCCCGAGAGCCGGCACCGCTTTGCCCTGGAACGTCTGCCCGCGAGCCGGCTGACGCCCGCAGACAACCTGCAAAGGGTTCTGGGAGTGATTCTTGCCGATCCGGACGCCGTCGAGACCGGCATTTGGCGTGCCCTCACCGGTTACCTCGAAGCGGGAGGCGTGCTTCTGATCATTCCCGGCCCGAACACTACGTTGGAGACGTACCGCCAGGCCGATCTGGCCCTGCCGGCCTTGATTGAGGCGATCGAGGAATGCCCGGAGCCGATCACGCTGGCGGCAGCCGACCTGGCGCACCCGTTTCTCAAGCCCTTCGCCGAGGCCGCGATTGATTCGATCAATGAACGACGGGTCTTCAAGCGACTCGCGCTCGGGCCCCCGGCCGCGGACGCCCGCACGATCGCGCCATTCTCCGATCGGCGGGCAGCCCTGGTCGAGCGGCGAGCAGGCAAGGGACGGGTGATCTTGTTCGCCTTCTCGCCGGCCCGCGACTGGAGCCAGTTCGGCACCCAAGCCGCCCCGATGATCGTGCTCCTTCACACCATCCTGACCGCGGTATCACCGCCCGCTGGCGACATAGCGTCGTTCACCGCCGGCCAGGCCGCCGTTCGCCGTATCCCGGACCTTGGCCCGGAAGGAGTCCTTCTCCGTGATGCTCCCGGGGCCCCCCCGAGGCCGCTGCCGATCGAGGACGGCCTGGTCCGACTGCCAACGGACAGAGCCGGCGGCTACCAGCTTCTCACTGGTGAGGCAGAAAAACCGGCCCTGCTGTACTGCACGGTCAACGTCGCTGAAGCTGAATCCGACAGCTCCAGGATCACCTCCGCAGCGATCGAGGGCATCTTCCCCGCTCACCTGCTCGCCGTGGCGGACGATGCCGCGACGCTGGCTCGAATCCAGGGCCGGACGCGCCGAGGCACCCATCTAGTCGTTTTCCTTGGCCTGGCGTTGCTGGCGCTCCTTTTTATCGAAAGTCTTTTTGCTAACAGGTTTTATGGCTTTCAATGCCGATCGTCCGCTGGGACTTGAATGTGGTTTTTTGCCCGGAAACGGCGTTTTTGCCTTTGCAAGGCATTTCCAGTCTGTTAGACTGCCGGGCACCTGGATCTCGGATGCCCCTCACGCATCTGGTTCGCCCCGCCGGCGCGGGCAGGGCGTCCCGAAGGCGGCTCCAGCTATTAGCGGAGAGCACGAGCAATGGAAGAGTACGAAAAGCTGAAACGGATGGTCGAAGAGGCCGCCGACGACGTCGCCAAGGCCCGGGGCGGCAACAAGGCAGCCGGTACGCGGGTCCGCAAGGCGATGCAGGAGATCAAAGCAGCGGCCCAGGACATTCGCAAGAAGATCCTGGAGGTTCGGTCTGCTGGTGATTAGATCTAAATTCTACTTAATCCGGTCCTGCCCCGGCTGAGGTGGCTGCATGCCGGCTCGGCTTCGACCCGGTCAGGATCCGCGGGGGGAAGTTTGACACTTGCGCCCCGGGTGGGGGTTGCCGCCTACTAAGGTATAGTTCATGCCTGCAGCGCCGCTGCTCAACCTTGACGCACTCGACCTGAACCAGGTCATTGTTACGAAAGAGCAGATCTACCAGAGACTGCCCCAGCGCTTCGAGTTCATGCAACTGGACGCGATCGTCCACCTCGATCGCACGCACGGCTTGGGAGTGGGCCTGCGGGACATCCGGGAGGACGAGTTCTGGGTCCGCGGGCACATCCCCGGCAATCCACTGTTCCCGGGCGTGCTGATGCTGGAGACGGCGGCGCAGATGGCGTCCTTTCTCTCGCAGGAAATCAGACCGGACGACCGCTTCCAGGCTTTCGGCGGCCTCGATGATGTGAAGTTCCGGGCCGCCGTGTCACCGCCCGCTAAAATGTATCTCGTCGAGAAGGTGATCGAGGCGCGGCGGCGGCGGACGGTGTGTGACGCCCAGGGGTTTGTAGATGGGCGGCTCGTGTTCGAAGCCCGGATCACCGGGCTGCCAATCGGGTAGCAACACGGGTACTTCTGCCTTGGGCTCGCGGGACGTCAGGGCAAGATCACGGCGAGGTCCACACGAATCTTCGCCTTCCCGTCGGGCCAGACGCCATCCTCCTCGAACGTGTAGACCAGAAGTGAGCCACACCGGTACTCTGCGCCTTGCAGGGTAACAAGCCCCTCTGCCCAACCGGCGGTGGGCAGGTCGGCCCCCTCCTGGTCAAGGTGGCGATCCGAGAATGCAATACCCGCCCGGGCCTGGGCCTGCCCCGTATCCGGGTCGGGCAGGGGCAACAGGGCCGCCCGATCGGCACCCTCGTCCAGGCCGTTCTCGAAGATCAACTGGATCAGGTGCCCACCGCCTACACTGACCGCCCTGCCGCAGGAGAAGCCGACGGCATCACTCGAAGTATGGGCCTCCAGGCGATTGGCGGGATCCGCATCAACGAAGAACTGCCCGAACTCGATGGGAAAAGCCAAGGGGGTATCCTGGGGCGTGTTCAGCGGGTCGTAGGTGCCGAAGGTGAAGATTGCCCGGTACGAGGTGTTGTTGTTGAACGCGACGCTGACCGTGCCTCGCTCGCCCGGCGTGTCGCCGCCCAGTGACGTGGTGTTGTTGAAGAACGCATCGACAATCGTCGAGGCCGGCATGCACGCGAACGACCCGAGCCCCAGTGCGAGGGCCAACCCAACCCGAGAGCATTGCACGATACGGACGGGGATGGGCGAACAACTCATTGGATCGGGTCTCCGATGCCGATTCGTCCGACATCTGCGCTCAGTTGCACCGGCCGCCATGGATCGACACTCCCATTACACGCCGCGGCGGCCATCGGTGTCAACTGCCCCCGATGCATCGGCGGGACGGGGCATCGCTCTTGAGCCCGCGGGCCCGGAAACCCCGGCCTGCCGGGCCTGCGGTTGGACTTGCCGAGCCCGTAGTCCGGCTTGCTGGGTGCGTGACAGTTCCGGCGGGGACCTTCGGGCGGAGAAGGGGACGGCACCT
>CAZOIA010000301.1:0-5257 GCA_964579675.1 uncultured Planctomycetales bacterium
GTTGGGGGGCGGGGCGGAGGGATTGCTCGCCGAGATCCTGCGACACCCGGTGGAGCACGTGGACTACGTCGAGCCCGACCCGCGCCAGATCGAACTGATCACCCTTTACCTCACCGAGGCCGACCGCCGGGCACTTCACGACGAGCGCGTCACGATTCACAACCTGGACGCCCGGCACCTGATCAAGAAAACCCGGCCAGGGCGGTTCGACCTGGTCATCGCCCGGTTGCCGGAACCCATGTCGGCGTTGCGGGCCCGCTTGTATACCGACGAGTTCTACCATGAACTCCGGCGGGCAATGACGGCCAGGTCGGTGCTGTGCATGACCGCCGCGGCGACGCCGACTAACCTTACTGCCGCATCGGCCACGTACCTCGCGTCGATCCGGGCCACCCTGGGCCGGCATTTCCCCCGCATCACCGTCGGCTGGGGCGACCCCGCTCAGGTTCTGGCCGCCACCGTTGCGGGACTCGTCACGACCGATCCCGCCGAGTTGGTCCGCCGCTACTCGGAAAGAGGCGTGCAATCGGATTTCTTCCACCCCTTGTGGTTTGAAGGCGCGACCGACTGGCTCGATGCCGACAAGTTGCAGCAGCGTGCCGGGGAACTCGATGCGGTCCGCAACGCCGAGATCAGCACCGACCTGCGCCCGTCGATTTACATGCAAAGACTCATACTGTGGGAACGCATGACCAGCGGGCAATCGCGACGGGTGCTCGAGTGGCTTCGGAGCGTTGGGGAGCTCGAACTCGGCGTGGCCCTGGCGGCGATTGCGGGAATCGCGCTGGTCGTTTGCCGTCTCCGCGGCGGTCCCGGCAAGGGCTGGCGACACGGCACCATTGTCCTGTCCGTCGGTACGACCGGGTTCGCGACGATGGCGCTGAGCATCGTGTGGCTCTTCGCGTTTCAGAACCTTTACGGGTACGTCTATCAACGGATCGGGTGGATTATTGCGGTGTTCATGGCCGGGCTCGTCATTGGCTGCGCTCTGGTCAGCACCCGATCGAAGCGCCTCAGCGAGCCGGCAAGACTGCACACATATCTCTGGCAACGACTGATTGCCACGGACGTGCTGCTGGCGCTGCTCGCGTTGCTGGTGCCGGTGATCCTGCCGGCGCTGGGCGCGATGCAGACCACGCAGCTTGCGTTTGTCCTGGTGGAAATCGCGGTATCGATCATGGTAGCCCTGACCGGCGTGTTGGGCGGGGCCGCCTTCGCCCTGGCCGGCGGGCTGCAACTGGCGACGAGCGGTGAGCCCGGCGTCGCGGCCGGCAGCGTCGTGGGCGCCGATCACGCCGGAGCGTGCGCCGGAGCCCTGCTCACGGGGGTGCTGCTCGTGCCGGTCTTTGGCACCGCCGTCGCCGCCCTGATGCTCGCAGGAATGAAACTCGTCTCAGCGGCAGTACTTGCGGCAGGTTGGCGAGTTTCCCCCTGATTCACGATTTCCCGGCAACACTGTCGGGGGCAGGGCGGCGGTCTTTCGGGCTGCCGTTCGAGCGGTACGTGCCGCGGAGTTCATGGAGACGGATGCTGAGGACGTCCACGGACATCTGCACGGAGTCGCGAAGCAGGCTGACCTTTGTGTGCGAGACGTGGCTCCAGTGAACGGGTACTTCACGGATGCTCAGCCCGAGCTTGGAGGCCAGGTACAGCACCTCGACGTCAAAAGCGAACGCCCCGATCCGCTGCGTCTGAAAGACAGGCCCGATGGCTCCGCGGCGAAAGGCCTTGAAACCGCACTGGGTATCACGGATCGGCAGGCCGGTGACACACCGGACAAGCAGGTTGAACAGCTTGCCCGCCGTCTCGCGGAACCGTCCCTGGCGCTCGGCAATCAGGCTGGGGTCCAGGGCCCGGGAACCGATGACCACATCGCACCCGTCCTCGACGATCGGCTCGACGAGACGCGGGACCTCGGATATCGGCGACGACAGATCCGCATCGGTGAACAGGACGATATCGCCGGTGGCGCGGAGCAATCCGTTTCGCACGCTCGCCCCTTTGCCCAGGTTCCTGGGGTTCCTGATCAGTTCCAGACGTGCCCGATGAGTCTCGTACGTCGAGCGGGTTGCCTCGACGATCGCCCCAGTGCGGTCGGTCGAGCCGTCGTCAACGACGATCACCTCCTGCACGGCGGGATAATGCTCAGCAAAGCCCATCACGCCAGCCAGTGAGTCGCCGATGCAATGCGCCTCGTTATAAGCCGGTATCACGATCGAGAGCGAATAAGGGCATTCGTCGGGCCCGGCACCGACCCGCGAGCACGAGGCGCACGCACGCGGCTGCGGGCCCGGCACACTACTGGTAACCCCTTTGTCAGGACCGTCCACGGACACCTCAAGGCCGCCTGTCTAACGAGGACTTCTCGGGCGGGTCGTCCGGATTCACCGGCATGATCGGCGGCCTCTCCCGCGCCCATCCGAGGCGCGACACCCCGACCGCCGCCCCAAGAATCACCAGACCGCTGCATAGCATTATCCAACCCCTCCACAGCGATTCGGGCTCGAAACGGAATAACACGCGATGATCGCCCGCCGGCACGCATACCCCACGGAAGATCCCATCCACCTTCAGTATATCGCCGGGACGGTCGTCGAGGTAGGCCCGCCAGCCCGCGTACATCATATCACAAAGGACCACGATTCCCGCCGCCGGCGACGAGGTGGCCAGTTCAACGGCGGTATGACCGTACCGCGTGATGTCAACCCTCCCCTGCCCGGCGACCGGATCCTGCGGTAAGACTGAAACACCGGCGGGTGCACCTTGGACCACCGCGGTGATGGCCGGATCCACGACCCCGGTCTTGATCAGCTCGACCGCCTCCTCAAGCGAGCCGGCGGATTGGGCATGATGGACCATGAAAGCCCGAGGGCGCTCCCGCCGGTTGCGGTAGATCCGCATTGCCCCCTCGAAGACAAGCTCCCAATGGGGATGGACGAGGTCCGCGGCCGGATCGGCCAGCAGGTAACGGATGTTCAACAGCGACAGCAGCGGCGAGTCCAGCGACGAAGGCCGCTTGAAACCGATGATCTGATTCCACCACAGCCGGCGCTGCGGCTCGATCGCGTCCAGGTAGCGGGCGTAATCGGCCAGGATGACCGAATCATAGCCGCCCACGTCGTGCAGACCGTAAAGTGCAGGCAGATTGGGATGCAGGACCACCTTCGACCCGAAGCGGGCGACGCGGAAGATGCCGGGCGAGTGCTGGAGATACTGGATCGAAGGCGGAGTGCGGTCGAGCCAGCGAGGGTCCGAGTGGGTGCTGAAGGGGTAGTTGGCCAGTCCCGGATCGACGGCAACCAGCGTCAGGCAGGCGAACGTTGCTGCAACTGCCCCGCGGCGCCTCCACGATCGCAAGTAGGGCAAAGCGAGCACGGTCACGGCCGCCAGCGCGAAGATGGCGAAGCGAAAGAGATTGGCCCACATGAACCCGGCCAGGTCCCAGGCGTTGAGGAATCCGAATCCCTTCGTCAATCGCGGAATACGTTCGATCGCCCGCTCCGCCAGCCGGTGGGCCGGCTCGGGAAAGGCCAGCAGCCCCAGCAGGATCACCAGCAGAGCGATCGGCCCGGCCAACAGGCTGACCCCGATGAGTCGCCCGCGGCGGCCCGCGCCGTCTTCGGAGAGACCATTTCGCGCGAATGCAGGTGCGTGGCAGAACCGCCGTTGCCAACCACCGGCACCAATGGCCGCAAGCGACGCCACCGCGAAGGTGGCCGGGTACATCCAGCGGAACGGCGTACGGACCTGCTCGAAACCGGGTACCGTATAGAACAACAGGGCGTAAATCCGCGTCCCAAACGCCAGGGACAACGAAAGAATCAGGAGCCCGTACAGGAACCAGCGATAGTGCCCTCGTACTCGCAGGCTGAGTATTGCCAGGGCCAGCGGCAGCAGCCCGATGTAGTAGCTGTTCTCCGAGTAGTTCTTTGAGCCGAAGTGATAGCAATCCCGGTCATGTTTGGCCTTTATCGGCACCATGCTCCGGCTGCGAAGGTCCCAGGTGTGGTGCTTGCCGGGATTGCCGAAGAAGTCCGGGATGATCACCGGCAGCAGGTGCTCGGCCTTGAGCGCCCGGCCGACGAGCTTGTCGTAGTCAACCTCGCCCGCCCGGACGTTCAGGTCCTTCACCTCCAAGAACGGCAGCAGCTGGGGGCCGGAGACCATCGCCGCCATGACCATGACCGCCAGCACCTGGCCGCACAGTCCCGCACAACGGGCGAGCGACCGCCGGGCGGACCATAGATGCCAACACTGAGCGAGCGTGAAGACACCCGCAACAAAGTAGCCGTAGAACGCGATCTCGAAGAAACCCGAGAGCAAGGGCAACGCGAAGACCACCGCGCCACCGGCCACGCGGGCAGCGGCCTGGCGGAAGCTCTCGCTCTCGGATAGCCAGACAATGCACAGCAGCATCAGCGGCAGCCAGACGGCCGACCCGAGCAGCATAGGCCAGATCAGCCGCATCGCGAAGAACCCGCATAGCGCAAAAACGATCCCACCCACCGCCGCCCCGAATTCGCCCACCCCGATACGCCGCAGGAACAAGTATTGAAACACACCGGCCAGCCACAGGTGCAGACCCGTGAATACCACGTATGCATAAGGCAGCGGAATGAGCAGAAATATCACATTGAAAGGATAGAACGTCGAGGCCTGTCCCGTCGCCAGCAGCGGGTGACCGCAGAAAGCGTACGGGTTCCACGACGGCAGCTCCCCCTCGCTGACGCAGCGCCGAAGCAGCGTCTTCCAGGCGAAGTTCTCGTACAGCATGTCGCCGATGAGAAAGTTGTGGACGCCCTCTATCCCCGCCGGCGGGGTGTGGGGCGGGCACTGCCAGAGCAGATCCAGCGGCAAAAAGGCCTTGCCGGCAAAAACCGACGGCCAGAGCCACAGGCCAAGACCGGCCGCCAGAAGAAAGCCGAACCGCGGGAGGTTCAGCTTTCCCGGTGCTTTTCTGAAGTTCTCAACCATCAACGTTCAGCGCCGCCGTGTTCCACGAGTCGCCCTCGTCGCCTGTCACGGGCTTCAAGCCTGCCGCTCGATGCGCCGATATCGGCGAGTTTGAGTTACCGTGTCATCTTCGTCAACAGGGGCCGGAACGCAATGGCTTGCCCCGCCCGAAACGCTGGGTCCGGCCGGCGGGCGGCAGTTTGACGGTAGCTCCTGCCCCGTAGTAGAATCCGGACAATCGTAATACCGACCCGATGGCGGGCGAGGTGACTGCGCCTGACGAAAGGCCCTTCGTGATGCTCGC
>CAZOIA010000302.1:0-5247 GCA_964579675.1 uncultured Planctomycetales bacterium
CCGCTTCCTTACGGGCGCGGTTCGGAAACACCTGGGGGCGGCGCCTTCCAATAAGCCGCCCAAAGTGTCATGCACCCGCCTACCCAACTTGCCAGTCTGCTGACGGAGGACCGTCTGTAGGTCCACAACGGCTGCCGTCTCAGGGCTCGGGCCCGGTTTCCACGGGCGTCGGATGGGCCCGGCGGGGCGAATGGGTGCGTGAGACAGTTCGCGCGGCGGGCCGGAGGAAAACCCATGCTGGCTCCGCCAAGCCCCGGCCCAAAAGGTGCGAAGGTGGGAAGGTGCGAAAGTGGAAAAGACACGTCGCAGCAGGCCTCTTATCACTTTCTCGCATCGGCGCTCTGTTCGCGGGCTGCGTCAGGCCATTCCGGGAAAGACGAAGCCTTGGCTTTCTGGGGGCCCCGCCGATCATCTCATGGACCCATCCAAGACCGCCGCCTGGCTCGTTGCGGGCTTTGCTCGGGCCCGGTAGAATGCCGGCCAGAGCCCCGCCCGGCAGGGAAGTCGGGCGCTACGCGTGATTGGAATATCAGGTCGAACCGTATAGTGCAATTCAAAGGTGGAACATGAAGCTCGGAAATGCCGGAATCTGCTTGCTTATGGTGGCCGGCGTCGTTCTCGCCGCGGGTTGTTCCGAAAAGCTCACGTACAAGCGCTGGCAGACCCTTACCCTGCAATCGCCGAAGACGGAGGTGGAAGCAGTCCTGGGAGACCCGAATGACCTGGAGAAAGACGACCATTGGCGATACCACAACCCGGACAAGCAGATCACCGTGAACGTAGAATTCGTGGGCGGGGAGAAGGTCACCTACTCGCGGTGGTTCGATCCGGAGCACGGCCTGCACGAGATCGGCAAGGCGGCGATCGAAGGTACCGACCTGATCGAACGCGATACCCGCAAAACACATATTAACCCCCAGTAGCCGCACCCGCCGCACGTGAGCGCTCGGATGAGGGCGGCACGACGTGATCACCAGCGCCTGTCACCGGTGAGCGAGGCGTGAGAAAGCACGGGTCTCCCGCCGATGCGGTGGACCTCGGGGCCGACGGTTCGCATTTCAACTTCAGCAAAGGAGATGAGTATGTCACGGAAAGCGACAGTGATCGTGCTGGCGTCCGTTGCCGCGGCCTTCCTGCTGGCCGGCGCCTACACCACCAGGCCCGTCAGTGGACAGGTGCGCGCCGCGAACATGCCCAAGATGATGACCATGGTGCTCGAGGGCAATTACCGCGTGCACTACGACTGCGTGTTCATCGACAAGAGCACGAAGAAGGACAAGGAAGAGCAGGTCAACAAGATCGAGTTCCATCCCGAGTACATCGTGCTGATCGGTCAGACCGGCAGCGGGCGGGTCATCCCCGTCCACGCCATCAAGGAGCTGACCTGGGAGCAGTCCTGACGCCGTGCAGGCTCTCGCGGAGTCGCGTCGCGCTGGCCGCATGCTCCGGCGTGACTGCAATCACACCGCACGCGCAGGGGCCTCGTGTCTGGACCATACTGGCCAGCTTTGAAGCAGCGCGAATCCTCTCGGTTTTGCGGCAGTCAATCGTCGCGGTCCTTGAGGTTACGTCCGTCCCACTGGCATCGCATGTGTTCTCCCACGTCGGGTGGGGTCCGTACCAGGGCTCGTCCTTGGCGGGCGATCCGGCCCCGGTTATGCTCCGCTTGTATCCACACGGAACGTGAACGCCCACGCGGGACTCAGATCGGTGCAGGTCCTCAAACCGCTGCTGATCCTCACAAGTTGTGTGATTGGCGCGCGCCTGGCAGCCACAGCGCGGGCGGGCCCGCAAGATGCCGGTCGTGAGGATGCCGCGGCGGGGATCTGGATTCGCGTCAACCAGATCGGCTATCTGCCCGGGGACCCCAAGATCGCCATCCTGTCGAGCGACGCGCCTTTGGAGGGTGCTTTCAAGGTCGGGGATTTCTCGGCCGACATCGGTCCGGATCAAGGCCGGTGGGGGCCGTTCCGCTGTAACTACCGGCTCGACTTCACTTCGCTGCGAACGCCCGGGACGTATTGCGTGAAGTTCGGGCAGGTGACCTCCAGTGCCTTCGCGATCGGCGGCGACGTCTACCGGGACGTCCCGGCCAAGCTGCTCGGCTTCATGAGGCTTCAGCGCTGCGGCGACAATCCGGTTACGGGCAGGAAGTGCCACCAGCAGGACGGGATCGACAGTGTCACCGGCCAGCGGGTCGATCTGGTGGGCGGATGGCACGACGCGGCGGACCGGATCAAGCACGTCATCACAACCTCTTACTGCGTGGCGGGGCTGTTTCTTGCCGGGGCAACGGAGGAAGCCCGCTACGGGGCGGCCTTCCTGAGGAAGGTCCACCCGCGCCCGGACACGATCTACGTGCAGATCGGGGACGACCGGGACCACCGGCCCCCGGACCGGCTCTGGCACGAGGATGAGAGCGACTACGGCTGGGGGCGAGGGGGGCCCCGCCCCGCCTGGCGGGCGACGGGCAAGCCGGAAGGGCCCGAGCACAAGAACAAGTCCTCCGGTCTGGCCAACCTGGCGGGGCGAACGGCGGCTGCCCTGGCCCTCGCCGGCGACCTCGAAATCGCGGAATCGCTCTACCGTCTCGCCCGTGCGAACCCCGGCTGCGCAATGTCGGTTCCCGTCAGGGCGCCCTATTACTACAGCGAGAGCACTTTCCATGACGACGTGGAATGGGCGGCCATCGAGCTCTACATCGCCACGACCAAGACCGCTTATCTCAGACAGGCGACCGCCTGTGCTCACCTCGCCGGCGAGAGCCGATGGATGGGCAAAGAGCGCCACGGCCACTATGAGTTCTTCCCCTACGTCAACCTGGCTCACTGGCGGCTTTACCCGCACGCCGACGGGCAAACCCGGAGCAAGCTTGCCGACTACTACCGTGCGGGCCTCGAGCGGGTTCGGCAAATCGCGAGTGAGAATCCCTACCGTCTGGGGACCCCGCTCGTCTGGTGCTCGACGAACAACGTCATCGCCCTGGCGACGCAGGCAATACTCTACGAACGGATGACCGGTGACCAGCGTTACCGCACGCTCGCGACGGAGGCCCGGGACTGGGTATTCGGCCGGAACCCGTGGGGGGTATCGCTCGTGGTGGGCGTCCCCGGTCGGGGCGTTGCCTCCACCAGGCCACACCATCTGTTCTACAAGCTCAGAAAGCAGCTTCCCGTGGGCGGGGTGGTTGACGGACCGGTCTACAAGGACATCAACGACCGCCTGAAGTTCTCCCCGTTCGGCGAGGACCGCTATGCACGGTTCCAGTCCGAGGCGGGGGTCTACCACGACTGCTACGAGGACTTCTCCACCAACGAGCCAATCATCGACGGAACGGTCTCGCTGCTCCTGCTGCTGAAGGTATGGCCGTGAGGACGGGGGCATGTTCGGATACCACCTCCACAACTTGTTGCTCATCTGGCGGCAGTCGCTGGCCGGAGGGGCGGCGATCGTGGTCTGCGTCGCTATCGGCTGGTGGATCGGGCGGGCCCGGGGGAACTGGTTCGTTCGTGTCGTCTCGTGGTGGCTGCGGCACGTCGTTCATCCCCTGCTCTCGTCGCGCACGTGGTTTCGACGCACCGTTATCATTGCCGCGAACAACTCCCTGATCTGTGCCACCGTTGTGGTGCTGGGCAGCTTCGGACACATTGCCTGGCTTGGCGTCGCCGGTATCGGGCTGGGTCTGGGCGTCGCCCTGCGTTTGACGATCGCGGAGACGATCGCGGAGGGGCATGACGAGCCGCCTGCTGGCCGCAGGTGGTTTCTGGAAGGGGTAGGCTTTGCCCTCAACGCGCTCGAGGTGCCGGCGATCATGCTCGCCGCCGGTCTGAGCCTGGGCCAGGGCGCGATGTCGCCAGCCCTGAGCCTGACGAGTGCTCTGGCTGCCTTTGCCTTGTGGGTTCTGCCGATGCTCGTGGTGAGCGCCGCCGGTGAAGCCCTCTGGATGACCGTTGCTCCTTGCTTGCCGGGCCTCTGGCCGCCGGCCTGACCGCTGGCGACGCTCAAACCTGAGCAGTCCACCAGCAAAGCCCGGGGCATCAACGCCCACTCCGATCGGGGATACGACAGCACCAACGCGCGGGCGAACGAACAGGCTCATCACCCCCCGCTGTACGCTGTGGCGCGAAAAAAAGCTGGGATCCGCCAGGGCATGGTCGGCTTGAAGGGAAGCGGATCCCGGCTTGAACACTGGGAGAAACCGACGAGATCGTACCGTGGGCTGGGTACCCGGTAGGTGTACGTCCCGTCCCCCCAATCCTTAGGGTGTTTACCCCTGTGTTCGGCAACTCTGGCGCAACGCTTTAGCTATTCAACCCGGCCCCGGGCAAGACCGCCGGGGGGAGAAATGCACCTGGGCAAAGGGCCCAGGTGCCCGCTTGAGCAACTGACAACCGGTTAGGTCCTATAACATCGTCACCTGAGGCAAGGGCGGCAACGAAGGCCTGGCGCGGGCTCCGCCCGCAACCCGAGTGAAAAGGGGGGATAGGCGTACTGCTCCGGCGGCAGGTCGGCCTCGAAGATCGGCTCCAAGACCAGCACCGCCGCAATCTGGACCACGCGATCCTTGACCGTGGGTAACCCCAACGGTCTCTGTTTCCCGTCGGGCTTGGGGATCCAAACCCGACGGACCGCCTGCGGACGATACGTCTTGTCCCTGAGTTCCTCCGTCAGCTCGCCCAGCCATCGTTCCACGCCGTACGCCGTGATGTCTCTGAAGTCCTGGCCATCTACCCCGGCTGCCCCGCCATTGGCTCGGCACCGCTCGTAGGCGAATGCCAGAATGTCCTCGCGGTACACCTTGTCGTACAACGCATAGAAACGGTATCTGGGTGATCCCTTCGCTTTGGCATGCAACGCCGTCTGGAGCTTCTGTACCTTTTCGGGAGTTGATAGGTTCACACCAATCTCCTGGACTTCGCTCTGTTCGACGTCCACCTTGAACCAAGGCCCCTTCCCTCCACCGGCGTTACCCGGCTTCCACGGTACTACGGGCCTCTCCGCCACCCCACCCGGCCCAGCCTGGCCCTCGCGGGTGTCCGGTTGGAGGTCACGCCCCTCCACCGGGCGGGGCTTCCCGTGTTGCGTGCGATCTCCTCTTGCATGCATGCCGTCGCCACTACCCCGGCGGAACCGCTGGGTCATGTCGCTCTTACACCCACTATGCCCGGGCCAGGCTCTTCACCAGCGACGTCGGCCTTCCCTGTTACTCAGGCAGGTCCGATACCGCATTGTCCGTATCGAGGCCAG
>CAZOIA010000303.1:0-5246 GCA_964579675.1 uncultured Planctomycetales bacterium
GGTGCCGTCCCCTTCTCCGCCCGAAGGTCCCCGCCGGAACTGTCACGCACCCGGCAGATCGGCCCCCAGGGCGGGGCGCCCGTCACACTTCCCCACCTTGCCGCTTTCCGGTATGAAGTGGCAACCGGCAGGGTGCTGCGGGCGATCCTAACAGAGACGTTCAGGAGATTCCATCAGGAGATTCCGTATGACAATCCCCAACACTGAAGCGTCGGGCTCAAAACGCCCCGTGCCTGTGGTGACTATTGCCGGGCTGGTGCTGGGCTTCCTGGGGGCCGGGTGCCTGGGAAACCCCCCTGCGCCAGCGACCGCCGAAGCCCCGCCCGCTCGTCGAGCCGCAGCCGCCGGAACCACAAACGGGATGCCCAACGTACTGTTCCTGGCTATTGACGACCTGAACGATTGGGTTGGCTGCCTCGGCGGCTACCCGGGTGTCCGGACGCCCCACCTGGATCGGTTGGCCCGACGCGGGGTGCTGTTCACCGGTGCGTATTGCTCAGCCCCGGCGTGCAACCCGTCCCGGGCGAGCCTGCTGTGCGGGATTCGGCCATCCACGTCCGGCGTGTATCATAACGACCAGCCCTGGCGGCCGGTCATGCCGGATGTGGTGACTCTGCCTCAGCATTTCATGGCTCACGGCTATCACGTGGTAGGCGGGGGGAAGATCTTTCACGGCCGCTATAACGATCTCGCCTCCTGGCACGAGTATCTCAAGCGGCCGGTGGATCCCGTGCCTCCCGTCAGGCCGGTCAACCGCATCCCCAAGGCCGCCCACTTCGACTGGGGACCGCTCGACGTGCCCGACGACGCCATGGGTGATGTGACGGTGACGAACTGGGCGGTTGACTATCTGAGGCAGAAGCATGAGAAACCTTTCTTCCTGGGGGTAGGGCTCTTCCGGCCTCATTTGCCGTGGTACGTACCCCGCAAGTACTTCGATCGCTACCCACTGTCGGATATCGTTTTGCCGAGGGTCAAGGTCGATGACCTCGACGACATTCCGGCCCTGGGGCAACGGATGGCCCGACCTGAAGGCGACCACAAGAGGGTGATAGAAAGCAACAATTGGGAAAAGGCAGTGCAGGGCTACCTGGCGAGCATCGCCTTTACCGACGCGTGTGTGGGGCTTCTGCTCGACGCGCTGGACAACAGCCCTTATGCCGACAACACGATCATCGTGATGTGGAGCGATCACGGCTGGCATCTGGGTGAGAAGCTGCACTGGCGGAAGTTCGCTTTGTGGGAAGAGGCAACCCGCGTGCCGATGGTGATTGTCGCGCCGGGTGTAACCGCGCCCGGGCAGCGGTGCGAGCGAACCGTCAGTCTGCTGGACATCTATCCGACGCTCGTGGAGCTGTGCGGCCTGTCGCCCAAGGCCAAGCTGGAGGGCATCAGCCTTGTGCCGCTGTTGAAGGATCCTGGCGCGAGCCGGCGGAGTCCTGCCGTCACGACCCACGGGCGCAACAACCACGCCGTGCGTTCACAGCGGTGGCGCTACATCCGGTACCGGGACGGTACGGAGGAGTTGTACGACCACCTGGGCGACCCGATGGAATGGACGAACCTGGCGGACAAGGCCGAGCACGCGCAGGTCAAGAAGGAGCTGGCCCGGTGGCTCCCGAAGGTCAACGCCGACGATGCCCCTCGCGACAAGAATGTGAGAAAGTCCCGGGGCAAAAAGAAGTCAGCCCTCAAGAAGTAGCAGGCAGTGAGAGTTGCGTCACTGATTGGACTTAAAGTGCGTCCCAAAGCGGTGTGGGACGGATTTCCAGCCCGTCAGTTGATCGGCAGGAGCCGGTCCCACAACGGGTTTTACGACGTGCTCCTGTCCCCTTGTCCGCAGCTTCTGTGGAGTTGGCTGGATGTTGAGGAAAGGTGCGGGGCATGACTCGAAGTGTTGCCTGTTTGCTGGTTGGCGCGGTCGGGATGGCACTGGC
Organism: uncultured Planctomycetales bacterium; assembly: GCA_964579675.1. Lineage (GTDB taxonomy): Bacteria > Planctomycetota > Phycisphaerae > UBA1845 > PWPN01 > CAZOIA01. The sequence goes on from CAZOIA010000303.1 coordinate 1,938, forward strand.
TGGTTTGGCTGATCCGGCCGGTGCGGCCGAGGCCGATCCGCCGCCGGGCTCGTCTTATGCGTTGCCGCACAACTTCTATGGGGCACACCTGCTCGTCGGGGATGGTGCGGCGGGCACTCGCGGCGACAAGCACCTGCGCTGGGCCCGGTATCTCCTGGGCCGCTGGGGCCATGCCAAGACGCTGCTGGGCGACATTGACAAGAACCTGGCCGGGCCCCCCGAGCGGTGGATCGACTACGTCAACAAGTGCTACGAGCTGGAGTTGATCCCGTTGCTTCGCCTCGCCGGACACCACGACGGCGGGAAGGGCTACTGGATCAAACCCCAAGCGGATGCCCCTGGTGATTACACGTCGATCGCCCGGGCGATCAAACGAGCGGTGGAGGGTTTGCCGCGATCGGACATGTGCCCGCTTTACATCGAGCTGTGGAACGAGCCGAACCTCGACCTGGAATGGACGGGCAAGAGCAATCCCGAGGAGTACGCCGCCTTTTTCGTGCAGGCGGCCCGGGCGATACGCTCGATCGGCGATGAGAGGATCAGAATCCTCAACGGCGGACTGGCGACCGGCCCGGAGTGGGCAAAGAAGCTATGCAAGGCCGACCCGGATTTCATCAGGATGTTTGACTACTGGAGTTGCCATCCCTACCCGATGAACCGGCCCCCCTCTTTGAACCTGCACGACAAGACCGTCCCCCCGGACTCCGATCTGACCATCGATTCGTATCTGCTTGAGCTTGACGTCTTGAGGAAACTGGGACGCGACAAGGTCCAGGTGATGATCACGGAGACCGGGTGGGACCTCGGCAACGGCGTATACACCAGGGGCGAGTCTCACCCGATCATCGACGAATACAACCGGTCGGACTACATCATGCGGGCATTCCGCGACTACTGGCCGAAGTGGGATGAAATCGTCGCAGTCTTTCCGTTCGAGTTCTGCAGCGAGGGTTGGGAGCGATTCGACTGGGTGTATCCGGAAAGCGGCATCAATTCTGACGGATCGCCGACCAGGCCGCATTACCAGTACACCGTCGTTGCCGCCCTGGCCAAGCCGACCGACGGGACCGGCGCGATTAACGGCACGGTCACCGTAGGGCAACTGGGCGTCCGGCTGGAAGGGGCCAGGGTGACCACCGGCAGCAAGTTGTTCGTCACCGATCCGATGGGCAACTACTTCCTCGCCCGGCTCAAGCCCGATCAGTATCTTGTCAAGGTCAGTGCGCCCGGTTTCCGGCCGGTCGAGGGCAAGCTCAAGGTGACCGCGGGCCGGAACACCGTCTTCGATGTCGAGCTGCAAGCCGTCGAGCGCGTCGCCTTGACCGGCACCGTGAGAAGCGGCGACGATGGCAAACCGCTCGCCGGCGTGACCGTGACCCTTGCTCCGGGTGACATGAGTGCGACGAGCAACGGGCTCGGCAAGTACACGTTCAAGAGTTGTATCCCCGCCCGCTATGCGCTCAGCGCGGTCGCCGATGGGCGGTACCGTTACGAGGCAAGGAACGTAGCGGTGGCGTTCGGGCAGACGAACCAGCACGACTTCACCTTGGGCAGGCGGCCCGAGCTGCCCGGTGAGAACCTGGCCAACAACCCCAGCATGGAGGCCGGCGGGGGCGGCGGCGGGAAGGATTGGATTGCCCTGGGGTTCGAGCCGCTGACGATTGATGAGCATGTGATGAGGCGTCAACCCGGACGGCTGGCCAGGGGCAAAGCCCATACGGGCCAGCTTTCACAGGGCATATTCCTTTTCGAGAAGGAAACCGTGATCCGCCAGATCACCCACTACAACACCGCCCGGCCGGGGAAATGTCACCGGGCCGGCATCTGGATCAGAACGGATTGCCCGGGTCGGGATGGCCGTGCCTGGATCACCTTCGACTGCACCGACAACGACGGGGCTGTCGTTGAATGCCTGGGGCGGAGCGATGAGATCACCGGCCGGTCGAACTGGACGTGGGTGTCGCTCGATGGCGTCGCTCCCGAGGGAAGTGAGCGGCTGTCGCTCAATCTCCACACCCAGGGCAAACGTGGTATCGCGTACTTCGATGACGCGCACGTCGGTGAGGTGGCACAGTAGCAAGGGAAGGGTTTCTGGCGCGGGCTCCGCCCGCAACACAAGTGAAGAGGAGTGCCAGGGACTGGGGAATCGGAACCGGGAGTGCGAAGCCGCGAGCGGCGCGCAGGAAAGTGCGAACGTGTGAAACCGAGACCGTGCGAAGAACTGCAAGGGTGAAAGCGGGGTCGGCGTGAAGCTGTCTGTGACCGGAGCGGCGGGCCGACTGGGCTTGCGGTTGACCAGGCGACTGGCCCGCGAGCACGAGATCGTCGCCTTTGATCGGGCCGACCCGCCCGAGTCGTTGCCCGAGAACGTTCGCTACGTGCAGGGGGACCTTCGCGACGCGGACAAGGTCCGGCAAGCGGCCTCCGGTGCCGAAGCGGTCATCCACCTGGGCGCGATCCCGGGGCCCATGTACCACATCCCGCAGTCGGAGACCTTCTCAATCAACGTGCAGGGCACCTATCACGTCCTGGAAGCCGCCGCCCGGGCCGGAGCCCGGATCGTTGTCATGGCCAGCAGCCTTTGTGCGATCGGTTTCCCGACTTCACTGCAAGACCACGGCCTGTCGTACCTGCCCGTGGATGAGGAGCATCCGTGCCGGCCTCGACACGCCTACGATCTCAGCAAGCTCGTCAACGAGCAGACCGCCGAGATGTTCTCCAGGCTCGCTGGTATCACCACGGTTTGCCTGCGGTTTCCGGCCCTGGTGGACGTGCGAAACTCGACGTCGTTTAGCTTCGAGGTCTACGAGGATCCCCCCCGGTTGATTCTCGGCGACTACCTCGACTTCCAGGACGCGATCAGCGTCGTCGAGGTCGCCTTCAACCGCCGCGACCTGAAGCACGAGGTGCTGTTCATCACCGCCCGGACCTCGGGTACCTGTCAAGCCACGCCGGAGTACATCAGGCGCTTCGACCCGCGCGTCGAATGGCGAGGCGACCCGCCCGCCGACACCACGCCGCTGATCAACTGCGCCCGCCTCGAGCGCGTGCTCAACTTCACCCCAACCATCACTTGGCAGCAGGGCATGGCCGAGTTGCCGCGGGTGCGGTCGAGAGAGTAGTCGTGGGCTCATAGCACTTAGCGTTTGAGTGTAGCGGTTTCCCGCCCGAAAAACGCCTGTTGGCAGGGGTTCTCCGCCTCGACACCGCTACAAGAGAAGGGCAAGTGCCCTAGACGTTGTTCGTTCGTGCCTTTCGCCCCAGGTATCCGCCGTGGTGGCGCAGGCCGTAGTCGTGCCTGGTAATCCC
>CAZOIA010000304.1:0-5238 GCA_964579675.1 uncultured Planctomycetales bacterium
GCAGTGAGCGCGGGTGTGAATTGTGCGTTGGGGCGCCTGGGGGCCGGCACGGGTGCGGCAGTCGCCGTCGCGGTGATGATTGCGTCGCTGCCGGCCGGGGCCGCCTTTGCCGGGCCGAACCTGATTCAGAACCCCGGGTTCGAAGATGGCGAATCGCCCACCTACCCCGGCGTTGGGCTGCATTGGGAGACCAACGACGGTCAGCCGCACCCCGAGATCGACGTGCTCACCACGGCCACGAAGCATTCCGGCTTGTGGTCGCAGTGGCTCAAGGCCCATCCCGAATGGGATCGCGGCATGGTCCGCCAAGTCACCAACTATGGAAGCGTCATCCCGGGCAGGACGTACGAGATCAGGGCGTGGATCAAGACGGCAAATGTGTATAACTCGGCCGGCTGGTACGTGTTCGGCATCTGGTGGTTCCAGAACGATACCGTCATCGACGAAGAGAAAATGCCGCGGCAGGAGACGAACAATTACGATTGGCGAGAGATTTCGTGGACCAGCGTGGCGCCGGCCGGTGCCAATCGCGTCGCCGCCCTGCTTACGCGCCACACCGACGGGGACGCCTGGTACGATGACATCTTCATCGGCGAGTTCACCCCCGGGCTGCCGACGATCGCCCGCGCACCGGACAGCTTCACGCATAAGATGCTCACGGGCAACAACCTGCCGGACGATACGTTCACGGCCCAGAACGTCGGCGGGGGCACGCTCAACTACAGCATCACCGATAATGCGGGCTGGCTCGGCGTCGATCCGCAAAGCGGTGCGAGCCAGGGCGAAGTAGACCCGATCACCGTGCAATACGGTGTGAGTGGTCTCGACGTCGGCACCCACAACGCAACCATCACCATCAGCGATCCGAACGCGACCAACTCGCCGCAGATGATCACGATCACCGTGACCGTCAGGACGCCCGGCGATCTCGACTACGACGGGGACGTGGACCAGGAGGACTTCGGCCTGTTCCAGGTGTGCTTCACCGGGAGCGGTGTTCCGCAGGAGGATCCGGCCTGCGCCGAAGCGAAGCTGGACGAGGACGTGGACGTTGACCAGGACGATTTCGGTGTTTTCCAGAGATGCATGAGCGGCCCGGGCGTCCCCGCTGATCCGCAGTGCGCCGGGGGAGATCAACTTAAAGAATGACAGATTATGACAGGGTGTGCCATGACGAATATCGTGTCCAAAGTGACCACGCTGGCGGTTATTGTCCTGGTCGTCGGTCCGCTGGCGGCGGTCGCCCAGACGGTTCAGAACCCGAGCTTTGAAGACGATCCGGTGGACCCCACCCACTGGACCGAATACGGCGACGGCGCGACCGACGATGACGCGAGGGTGTACACGCCCCCGACGTACGCGATCAACGAGGCCTTCGACGGGCAACGCATCTACGGGGCGGTGAAGGACGGCTCACGAATGAGCGGCGGGGTTTACCAGCGGGTTGCCGCTACGACCCCCGGCACCCTGTACCGGGCCCAGGTGTGGATCTTCACCCAACGTACCGGCAATGGCGAGATGCGCTGTCGGATCGGCATCGACCCGACCGGCGGGACGGATCCGGGGTCCTCGAACTTGGTCTGGTCCTTTCTGGTTCACAGCGACGGGCAGTGGAGTCAGATCCAGATCGACGCGCAGGCCACAGCATCCACGATCACTATCTTCCTGGCCTACAGCCAGAGCGGCTCGATTGGGTTTGCGATCAACTACTTCGACCTGGTCGAGCTGGTCCCGGACCCTCCGCCCCCGCCGCCCTGTACCAACGGCAGCAGCGAGGTGACCTTGAGCGATCGGCGGGTGGACGTGGCTGAACAGGTCGAAGCCCAGTATGCCGTTCCCGCGGGATACGTGATCACCGGGATCGGAGCCCGGGGATCGGCCGAGAACGTTTCCACAATGCTGGTGCGGCAAGCCCCGCTCCTGCTTGATGGGAGTCTGGGTGAACCGGAAGTCGTCCGTTTCGGCAACGACCCTGACGGACCGATTGAGGCGCTCGTGCTGCTCGGGCATTGCTACGTGGCGGTGGGCTACGGTGCGCGGGCGGCGGGAGAGTACGATATCTTCACCCTGGTGGTCTGGGCCCGGCCGATCCTCCTCGATGGCACCCTCGGTGAGGTGGAGGAGTTCCGCGCCGGGTACGATGCCTATCACCCGAGTCTGGAGCGGGAGTTCCTGGCCGAGACGGGGCGCGTGCTCACCGGCGTGGGGCTCCGGATGCAGTGGAGCGACATCACCGGCATCCGGGCCGAGACCGACCTCTATACGGCGACGCCGGTCGTGACCGATCCGATGATCGTGATCGCCCCGCCGACCATCCAGCGGTCCACCGTGGCGGGCACGAATCTTTCCGACGACACCTTCACGGTCCAGAACGGCGGTCTGGGCACGCTGAACTACACCATCACCGATGACGCGGACTGGCTGGGCGTGTCACCCGAAAGCGGGACGAGCACCGGTGAGGTGGACCCGATCCAGATCAGCTACGACACTGCGGGCCTGGAGATCGGGACGCACCAGGCAACCATCACCGTGACTTCTCCGGACGCGACCAACTCGCCCGAGACGCTGGCGGTCACGGTGGAGATTATCCCGGTCGGCCCTGACTTCGACGGGGACGGCGACGTTGATCAGGAAGACTTCGGCCATTTCCAGGTGTGTCTGACCGGTCCCGGTGTCCCTCAGACCAGTCTCGATTGCCAGGATGCGCGTCTCGACGAAGACGAAGACGTGGATCAGGAGGACTTCGCCATTTTCAGGGGGTGCATGTCCGGGCCGGACGTCCCCGCCGACCCGCAATGTGAGGGCGAGTGAATGGGGATGGACCCATGAGTATGAGAGTTATGCCAGCGCTGTTGTGTGGCCTTATGGTCGCCGCGGTGCCGGCGCGGGCCCGGGCGGAGTCCGTGCACGTTTTCGGCATCCACTTCTTCGATTGGGGTGCCAGCGTGGACGTGATGAGCCATCGCACGGGCTGGGTGGTCGAGGCGAACATCACCTCCGAGGGAGGCGGGCCCAACGTAGGCGGGCGCTATGAACCCGCGGCGGCCCAGGGCTTCACGATCATCCAGCGGCTGGACTGGAGTTGGGAACTGGCCGTCCCCCTGACCGAGCCGGAACAGAACCTGTTCGCCCAGCAGTGCCGGAACAACTGGGCCAGGCACATCAAGCACTGCTGCCGCCACTACTCGATCGGAAACGAGGTTGAGTTCGGCGGCGTGACCCCGGAGATCTATGCGTCCGCGTTCCAGAAAGTCCGGGATGCAATCAAGGCAGAGCAGCCGGAGGCCCAGGTCATCATCGGCCACATGGTGAGCGGGGGCAACCAGCGTGCGGCGATACAGATTCTGGGTCCGGACGGCTACGACGGCGTGACCGCGCACACCGGCAGCACCGTGCCCGACGGTCTTCTGGACATGCTCGATGAGGAGGGCGCCCGGCCCGGCGTGGGGCTCTACATCACCGAGTGGGGATGGGTGGCCGGCACCAACCCCAACGCCGAGGACGTCATGCGCGATTTCTACCTGGAGATCCAGCAATCCAACGCCACCCGGGAGCGGCAGGTGTACTGCGCGTGCTGGTATCTGTATCCGGACTTCCTGGGCCCGACGTTCAGCCTCGAATCGTCGCCGATTGACAATGCCGCTTTCGAGGCCGCCACCGCCCTGGGGACATCGGTGAACGCGCTGGCCGACGACCCGGTCATCATGAATGACATGATAGCGGACATTCCGGACAGCGGCCTGAACATCAACCTCAGTTGGGCTACTAACGTTCCGTCGCGGACCCAGCTCTACTGGGTGCCGGCCGGGACTTCCGGTGCCGGTTTCGACGCATTCACCCTTCTGGACAGCACCCTGCGTACCACGCATCAGGAGAATATGGTGAGTTTGGCACCCCAGGCCCCGTACGAGGTGATGCCGAACTCAACCGCCAACGACCACGGCGATGCGGGCGGGCGGCGCTTTCGAGTCAAGACCGGCCCGTGGGCCTCCGACGTGACGCAAACGGGGGCGGGGCGCGTGCTGGTCCATTGGACAACCGATTGGCCGGCTGACTCCCGGGTCAAATACGGTCCGACGCCGGGCCTGGGTAACTCGAAAGAATTGCCGGCGCTGGTCACCGATCATCAGGTGCTGCTCACCGGTCTGTCCCAGGGCAACTGCTATTACCGCGTCCTTTCCGCGGAGCCGAACCCCGACGGCGGTGATTCGCTGAAGATGCGCTCGCCCATCCGAATCTTCAGCGTGATCTTGCTGTTTCCGGGAGACTTCGACGACGACGGCGACGTCGATCAGGAGGATTTCGGCAGATTGCAGGCTTGCTATACCGGCCCGGGAATTGCACAGAACGACCCCGATTGTGCACTCGCCCGCCTTGACAGCGACGAGGACGTGGACCAGGGCGACTTTGCCATCTTCCAGGGCTGTATCAGCGGCCCGAACGTGCCTGCCGCTCCGGACTGTGCGGACTGAACGGAGCTCGGTCCAGACAAGGGAAGAATCATGCGGATGTCCAACACTGCTGCTGGCCTTATCGCTGTGGCAGGGGTGGTTCTGTCGTCGGGTGGGCGGAGCCGGGCGGCGTGCCCGGTCGGCTTGGAGGCCATCGAACGCTTCGAGCTCGTCAGCAAGCTGCGCCAGGGCGTGCGAACCTACCAGTACTCCAGCCACGATCCCAGCGGGGCCAACAACGACAGCGGTAACTATCTCTACGAGGTCGGCAACGAGCACGTGCTGCTCGACGTCAAGGGGCCGGGTTGCATTTACCGGTTCTGGTTTACGGGCCCGATCAACGGAGGCATCCGGATCTACTTCGACGGCTCGTCCACGCCGTTGGTGGACATGGGGCGAGAGGAGTTCTTCAGCGGAGGCAATGTCCCGTTTCTTGCGCCCCTGGTGGGGGACAACGTGGTTTCCTCCGGCGGCTATTACTGCTACCTGCCCATGCCCTTTCGCCAGGGCTGCAGGATCACCACTACCGGGGCGGACCATTATTACAACATCACGTTTCAGCGGTTCGCAGACGACACCGGCATCACGACCTTTACCGGCACGGAGGATAGCTGGGCTGCTCGGGCGCTGTGGAGCAACACCGGGGCCGACCCCAAGCCCGACCCCGGCAATACGACGATCACCGATACCGTCGATCTGCCGGTCGGCTCCTCGGTGACGATGGCCGACATTTCCTCGCCCGGGATCGTTCAGCAACTCGAGATCACGATCCCCGGGCTGACGCCGG
>CAZOIA010000305.1:0-5160 GCA_964579675.1 uncultured Planctomycetales bacterium
GTCCGCCGGGTGGTCCGCGACGAGCAGACTAAAGGCTTCTCCGGGCAGTATTGGCAGCCGCTTGCGCCCCACCAATGGCAGCACCCGGTGCCGCGGACCAGGGGGAGCCTGCGGATCTACGAAGCCCACGTGGGCATGGCCACCGCGGAAGAACGGATCGGCACTTTCCGCGAATTCACCGAGCAGGTGCTGCCCCGGGTCGTTGCCGCCGGTTATAACGCTCTCCAGTTGATGGCGATTCAGGAGCACCCGTATTATGCCTCCTTCGGCTACCACGTGAGCAGCTTCTTTGCCGCCTCTTCCCGGTTCGGCTCGCCCGAGGACCTCAAGCACCTGGTGGACACCGCCCACGCAAGCGGGCTCCTCGTGCTGTTGGACCTGGTGCACAGCCACTGTGTGAAGAACATCCACGAAGGGCTTAACCTCCTCGACGGGACCGACCATCAGTACTTCCATGCCGGGCCTCGCGGCCAGCACCCCGCCTGGGATTCGTTGCTGTTTGACTACGGCAAGTCGGAGGTCCTGCGGTTCCTCCTGAGCAACGTGCGTTTCTGGCTCGACGAGTACCACTTTGACGGGTTCCGCTTCGACGGGGTCACCAGCATGATGTATCTGCATCATGGCAACAAGGCATTCACCTCATACGACGACTACCTAATTCACGACCTGGACGAGGATGCGATCGTGTATCTGCAACTGGCCAACCAGGTCGCCCACGAGGCCAACCCGCACGCGGTCACCATTGCCGAGGACGTCTCGGGCATGGTGGGGCTGGCGCGCCCACTCGAAGAGGGCGGCCTGGGGTTCGACTACCGCCTGGCGATGGGGATCCCGGACTACTGGATCAAGATCCTCAAGCACACCCGCGACGAGGATTGGAAAATGGGCGAGATATACCACACCCTCACCAACCGTCGCGCCTCCGAGAAGCACATCGTATATGCCGAGAGCCACGATCAGGCGCTGGTCGGCGACAAGACCATCGCCTTTCGACTCATGGACGCGGACATGTACTGGCTCATGAGCAAGGCGACGGACAGGAACGTCGTCATCGAGCGTGGCATGGCTCTGCACAAGATGATCCGTCTGATTACCTTCACCCTCGGCGGCGAGGGATACCTGAACTTCATGGGCAACGAGTTCGGTCATCCGGAGTGGATTGACTTCCCCCGCGAGGGCAACAACTACTCCCACAAGTACGCCCGGCGGCAGTGGTCGCTGGCGGACGATGCCCTGCTAAGGTACCGCGATCTGGCCGCCTTTGACCGCGAGCTTCAGGCCCTGGACGAGAAGACCAACCTGCTGGCCGAGCCCGTGTATGAGCGGATCCACATCGACGAGGACCGGAAACTGATCGCGTACCGCCGTGGGCCGCTGGTGTTCATCTTCAATTTCCATGTCAGCGCGTCATACCCCGATTATCGGTTTGGCGTCCCGGATACGACCCACTACAAGCTTGTGCTCAACACGGACGATTTCTGGTTCGGTGGCCACGGTATCGTTCAGACGGGCCAGCTTTATCCGTGGCAGGCCGTGGGCGTCGAGGGCTGGAATCAGAGCATCCAGGTCTATATCCCGGCCCGCACGGCGCAGGTGTTGGCCCCCGTGTGATTGGCGGGACCCGCGAACCGCAATCGGCGGTTTCGGGCTCTTCTGGCTGCAGGCGAACGCCGAAGCCGTCAGGTCGCGATGACTGTCCGTCTCTCCGCGGCTCCGGACCAAGCGGGTGCGGGACAGTTCAGGCGGCGGGCCGGAGGAAGCCCTATGCTGCCTCCGCCAAGCCCCGGCCCAAAGGGTGCGAAGGTGGAAAAGGCACGTCGCAGCCGGTCTCTTGTCACTTTCTCACATTGGCACTTGTTCGCGGGCCGCGTCAGGCCATCCGGGCAAGACAAGGCCACGGCTCTCTGGGAACCCCGCCGATTCTGTCATAGGCCCGGACCACGCCGACCACGCCATCCCGGACGAGAGCATTTGCCCCATAGCCCTGGTGCGTGGTATAATAGGTCAAGATATTGGGGGCGATTTGGGCTCGACCGGGCAAATGAGGTCGAAGGCCGCGTGCCCAGGTTGTCAGGAGGCCTGGCTAAACACCTGACACCACTATTAACTGCGAACGGTAACACGTTGCGCATGGCTGCCTGAGAAAGGTAGCCCGTCCCGTCAGTGATGCCTGCTAGCTGACCGGGGCGACGACAGCAGGCTCGCCCGCGAGGGTAGGCGACGTGACGCGCGGGTCAGACAATCACGCCGCTGGGATTGCCGGAGCCTGTCGCTGGGCGCCGGCAAGCCGAGAATAAACCAGACGACTACGCACGTAGAAACCTCGGCTGAATTGCTACGGGACGGGGGTTCGATTCCCCCCGCCTCCAATTACTTCTAAGGACTGGGTGCGAGACAACGCGGTTTCCTGCGATTCCTGCGGGGTTGCCAATTCTGGATGCGACACCCTGCGAGCCGATGCGGCCGGGTACTGCGCCGCTTTTTGCGCCGCCTTGTCGGACAGCTCATCGGGCACGTCGTTCGCATAGTGCCGCCCGCTGATCGTGATACTGTGGCCGATCCACCTGCTGACCGCGTACTGCGGGAAAGTCATCGCCCATTCCTTCTCGCAGGACGCCCGTAGCGTCTGCCAGAGACCCGCCCAAGGCTTGACGCCCGCCCGCCGGATGATGGCCTCGAATGTGCGCCTCAGGTGCCCGCCCCTGATCTTGACGAGCCGTTCCTGCCCGGGCTCCACTTCGTCAAACCGATCCTGCAATAGTTCCATCAGCCGGGGCGTGATCGGCACTTCCCGCCGCTCGTGGCCCCTATGGTGCTCGGTCTTCACACATCGAACGTTCAGGCGGGCCCGGTCCCAGTCCACTTCACCCCAGGTGAGAATATGCGTCTCACTGGGGGTCCGCAGCCCGGCCAGACGAGCCAACCCGAAGATCAGCCGGGTTTCTGCGTTGGGGCAAGCCTCCAGGATTGCCGCCGTTTCGTCTGGTGTGATATACCGATCATTGCTGCCAGCCGTCGGCCCCGACTTCAGGTGTTTGAATGGCGACTCCGACACCAGCCGCCGCCGCTCGGCCTCTACGAAGATCGTCTTGACGTTCCCGCCGTGCGTTTTGACCGCCGCCTCACTGAGCCCCTGATTGACCAGCCATTGCCGCCAGTCCGCCGCCTGATCCGGCGTGATCTTGCGAAGCGGGGTATCGAGCGGGAAAAAAGCCTTCAGCTTCGCGGCCGTCTGGCCCAACTTCCGTCGGCTCTCCGGCTTCAGCTCCCGTCGGCTGGCAAGGTACTTATCCAGCCACGGGCCGAGTTGGGAGCTTTCGCGCGGTGCGACAAGGCCAACCTTGGCAAGCCGCGCGTGGAGCACGTCATCGAGCCCAGCCAGCCATCGGGATACCTCATCGTCTGGCGGATGGCCGACGATGGCCGCGGCTACAATCTGCTCTACCCGCGTGCGGAAAGCGTCGGCTTGCTTGCGGGATGCCTTGCCCAGCCTAACCGCTCGCCTTTTTCCGTCGGAGGCGATAAACAGGATGCGCTTGTGGCCATTTGGATCATTTACAACGCTTACCATCGTTCACCCGCCTTTCCGTCGCCGTTTGGGCCGCAACTCCAGCCCGAGATACGCGGCCACCTTGTCCGCGGATTCCAGCGTCAACCCGCGCTCACCGGACACGAACCGCAGCAGCGCGGAGTAGTCCACCCCGCTGCCCTTGGCCACACGGTAGAGCGTCTGCCCACTGTCCGCCACCGCCCGTTTCAACTGATCCGTCATCGTCTGGGCCTTCCGTCTCTTGCTCATACCTCAAGTGTACCCCACGTCCGCCTATCTGTCAACCGCCAGCGCCGGCAATTGTCAGATACTCTGCCCGCCTGCCCGCCTGTTCATGAGGTAGACCGCACAGGCACGGTCGGCCTCATCCGCCCGCCGTTGCCGCCAGGCCCACTGACCGTCCCTCAGGACCAGCTCGGTCACGAATTCCGCTCGGTCTGCTGGGCGGTCCGGCAGATCGGCCTCCAGGGAGGGGACCAGACTTTTCGCGCTTATGTCGCTTTTGGCGCAGCCCGAGTAGTGCTCACCGGGCGGGGTGGACGCCGTGGAGGCGTGTCCTTCCTCCGCCACCGCCGCCGCTCTTGCAATGTCCAGGTACCGTCCCATAGAGCCTCCAGGGACGCGACAAAAGCGTTCTAAGCGACAAAAGCACCCGACACCGCCTGCCACCGCTCCGCCGGCCGGCCGCCCGTGTCCTCGCGCGTGAACACGGCCAAGTTGCTCGACAGGAGCAGCGCCAGCCCCGCGCTGAGCCGACCCGCCCCAACGTGCCGCCCGAACAGGTCGCGGATCTCGGTCCGGGTCAGGCCCCTGGGGGACCGCCGAACCGCCGCCAGAATCTCATCCGCCACGGGGTCGCCCAGGGCATCGCCGAAGATGTGTTTGGCCGATGCCCCGCAGTATTCCCAGACCGCCAGCGCCGCCATCAGGTGCTCCACCCGGATCACCGGCGAGCTGTCCAGGAGTGCGTACACGAGCGCCAGGCGGACCGCCTGCGCTTCGGCCCGGGAGGTGACGGCACCAAACAAGCCCGGCGACCCCTCGCTCAGTTCGGCGTAGACGGCGTGCCATGCCCGCCGGGCGTCATTGTCCAACGTCACCATGCGCGGCTCGCCGGCGAACTCCAGGGCCGCCCCAAGTCGGCGCAGGATGTCACCGAAGCCCACCTCCGTGATCCGTCCACCTTCGGGTAAACACTTGGACCGTTTCACACAGACCCATAGGAAGCGGTTTGCGAAGCCGTTGCCCGCCTCGGTGCAGCCGAGATATCGACGTAGCTCGTCACGGGTAACGTGCCCGACGATGCTGATGTGTGCTTCTGTCGCTCTGGCTGGCGAGTTCTTGGTCAGTGTCCGCAGATCGCCAGAATCCCACGCCTGCCGAATGACAGGGGACAGCGTGTTACCATCGCGGCCAAGCACGCGAAGCGTGCTGGCAAACTCAGGCTCGACCACCAGGAGTCGCTTGTCATCAATGCCGGGGTTAATGATTATCTCCTGGTGCTCACCCGTCGCCCGGCCGTTCACCTTGATGCGCTCTTGCTTGACGATGGGGTCGCGCACTTGCCAGATCAGCCCAGTAGGTGGATAGCTCAACATCACGGTCGCGCC
>CAZOIA010000306.1:0-5151 GCA_964579675.1 uncultured Planctomycetales bacterium
GCTTTTTGAAAAAACCGCGCGAAAATCGCAAAGATCACGCTTGGTCAAGGACTAGCGCCGGGCCATTCCTCTCTGCACCTTGGCTAGGGTGGTGACTATGTCGTCCATGTCGGACCGCTCCGCCAGCAGCATCGACTGAAGCAGCCAGATACTGTGATCGCAAACCCAGGCACTGTTGGGGCAGTCCATTACCTGGATGGCTTCGGGGTGAGCCCGCGCCAACTTCTTCAGCCCGGGTTGCTCCGACAGCGGCATCGTATAGCCCGGGACCGCGGGGATGCCCTCAGCGGCCAGGGCCTTGACCACCGCGTCGCGCCCGTGCCCGCCGAAACCAGAGGGATCCATTAGAATACAGTAGAGGTGATAAGCGTGGCGGTCCACGTACGGCAGGACCTGGGGCGGGGCTATCCCGGGGATGCCGGCGAGCTGCTCGGTCAGGTAAGCGGCGTTTTCGCTGCGTCGCTCGGTCTGGGCCTCCAGGTCCTCCAGCCGGATCGTGAGCAGGGCGGCCAGGTACTCACTGGGCCGGTAGTTCCAGCCCAGGCGATGATACTCCCACCGCTCGCCGGTCGGCGTCCGCCCGACGTCCTGGAACGCGAGCACCCGGGCATCGAGCTCAGCATCGTTCGTCACGACCGCTCCCCCCTCCCCGGAGGTCAGGTTCTTGGTGGATTGAAAGCTGAACGCGCCGATCGCCCCGATCACCCCCACCGGCTCACCGTAGCACCGGGCACCGTGGGCCTGGGCACAATCCTCGATGACCGGGAGCCCGTGTTTTGACGCGATGGCGTTGATACGCCTCATGTCGGCGGGATGGCCGGCCAGGTGCACTGCAACAATGGCCCGGGTAATCCCCGGGCTGATCGCCTGTTCCAGTGCGTCGGGGTCGATGCAGAAGCTCCGGCGATCGACGTCCACGAACCGCAGCGTGCAACGGCGATCGAGCGGGGCACTGGCGGTGGCGATGAAGGTGTAGTTGGGTAATATGATCTCGCCGCCGGCCTCCCAACCGTCGAGGTCCAGGATCGCGGCGATGGCTGCGGCGATGGCATCGGTGCCGTGGGTGAGCATCCGCCCGAACTTCGCCCCGCAGTAGCTCGCCAAGCGGGCGGCGAACTCAGCGGCCTTCGGCCCGGGCAGACCTTCGACCCCGGACAGATACACTTCGCGCAGGGCCGGCTCGATCCGCTCCCGCCATTCGTCCCGGCTGACGAGAGGCCAACTCGGCCACGGGCGGGCCTTCGTATCCCGAACCGGCGTCCCGCCCTCGATTGCCAACGTCTCGCCCATTGGAGCAGCTCTCGGCTTTCAGCAGTCAGCCATCGGCTGTCAACGCCGCGGCCCCCCTCAATCCCCATCTCTCAGCTCTCAATTGCCTGCTCCCCGCGCGCCGCTTTACGGCTCCTCCCCCAGCAGTTCCCGCAGCTTTCCTTCAATCGCAATCGCCCACATCTCGTAGCCCCTCTGCGTCGGGTGCAGGTAGTCCGGCATGATGTCCTTCGTGAGCGTTCCATCCGGCTTCAGGAAGTGGACGCCGATGTCCATGTAATGGATCATTTTCCCGTCGGCCAGCTTTGATGCGATCTTACTGGCCTTGGCGTTCTTTGCCCGCTGAGGACAGGGTTTCTCTCCCCGCGGAAAGATCCCCAATACAAGCACTTTGGTGCGGGGCAGCTTCGTCCGCAGTTCCCTGACGATCGTGGTGATCCCGTCCGCGATCTCTTCCGCCGTGTTGTCGCCCGAGTTGTTGGTCCCGATCATCAACACCGCCGCCTTGGGTGAAATCCCGTCGATATTCCCGTGATCCAGGCGCCACAGCACGTGCTGGGTCCGGTCGCCGCCGATACCCAGGTTCATCGCCTTGCGGCGCCGGTAGTATTTCTCCCAGACCTCCTTGCCCGTGTTCTCCCAGCCATGCGTGATCGAGTCGCCGATGAAGATCAGATCGACGTTGCCCTGTTTGGCCCGCGCGTTGAAGCTCTCGTGCCGCTGGACCCAGCGCTGCTGCTCACGCGGCACAGGTGTCACCGCACTATGCTTGCCGACGGCGTCGGCCAGAACCCCGCCCGAGACAACCAGCAACCCGATCCCTGCAAGTACCGTTCTGCGCTTCACTTGTGGTTCTCCAATTGAATGTCCTTGCCAACAATACCTGAAACCAGCCCGAACAGGGCTGATCCCGCGGCGAGGAGCTTAACCGGTGCGGGCGAACTTCGCCAGATCTCGCCCGGCGGTTCGCGCCAGCCTTGGGCACCACGTGCCCGCAGCTCGCTTGCCTCAGGTGATTCGGCACGGGAAGATGACGTCCCCTCAACGGGACGCCGACGAGTACAATGGGATTCAGGACCGGCAAGGAGCAATGCCCAATGGCTTACCAGGTATGCCCGTGGTGGCACGCTTACTGGTTCGACAATGCCATGCGCCGACTGCTCTATCGGACCGACAGCGTCTTCGGGCCTTACGTGACGCCGGGGATGTCCGTCATGGACGTCGGCTGCGGTATGGGTTTCAATGCCATCGGCCTGGCGAAGATCGTTGGGGATGAGGGCTGCGTCATTGCCGTTGACCTCCAGCCTCAGATGTTGGAAGTCCTCCGGAAACGTGCGGCGCGAGCCGGCGTCGGCCATCGAATTCGCACGCACCAATGCGAGTCGGACTTCCTCGGCGTTCATGACGCCGTCGATTTCGCCGTCGCCTTCTGGATGGTGCATGAGGTTCCGGACCCTCGTGGTTTTCTGCAACAGATGCGCTCATGTCTGGTCGCGAACGGCAAGTTCCTGATCGCTGAGCCCCGATTTCACGTTTCGCCCAAGATGTTCCAGGACATGCTGGCCACCGCCGGGGGCGCCGGGC
Organism: uncultured Planctomycetales bacterium; assembly: GCA_964579675.1. Lineage (GTDB taxonomy): Bacteria > Planctomycetota > Phycisphaerae > UBA1845 > PWPN01 > CAZOIA01. The sequence goes on from CAZOIA010000306.1 coordinate 2,854, forward strand.
TGGAAGTGTGCGACGAGCCTCACATCCGACTCAGCCGGGCTGTGGTACTCCGCCGAGAGTAGCCGCCGAATCCGGGCCGGAACCTGGCAACTCACCTCACCTGGGCCGAAGGGCTTGAACGGCCTTACCCATTGAGATTGCAGCAGGCACACCGGGCGTGAATTCCATAAGACCTTATACAACAAGGAATTATGCGAGACCAGCTTCGACGTTGCCTGCGGCAGGGAGCCCTGATGGCAATGCGTTGGGCGCCTGTCCTGGCTGTGCCCCCCTTCACCATGGTCCGCAACACCCCCGGACGTACTTGTCAAGTGACAACAGATTCTGGTCATCCTTGGCTCACTGGTCCCTCTTGCGGCCTTGACTTCGGCGGCCGTTCCCTGTAGAGTACTTTGAAATGGAAGGGTCCCCAGGAGGATGCAAGGGGGGCGAGAAGGAAATCGGTACTGTACTTCCGTCGGTCTATTAGTGCCGCAAGCTCTATGGCTGGGTGCTGTGGTTGTATCCGGCCACCCATGCTGTCCGACCGGCGTGAGCGACCGGCTCACGAGAGGGTGGCGATGACGTGGAAGTTCTCAAGGGGCGGGAGGTAGTGATGAGATTCCGGCGTTACACGGTAATCGTGGCGTGCGCGTTGTTGGCTTGGGGAGGCGCGTCGGCTCGCGGGGACGCGGTTCTCACGGAATACTACCCGGTGATTATGGCGGGATCATCGTCTCCGTCGCTCTCTCCTTCCGACTGTCCCGCCAAGCGGGTGGATCCGAACACGGCGGATTCGCCGTTTGCCGGTGTCGGCAGCTTCGAGTTGGTGCACGGCGCGAACACGTATCTTTGCACCGGTGTGCCAATCAGCTCCCGGCACGTCCTGACGGCGGCCCATGCGCTCGACGTGAACTACGACGGCCAGATCGACTTCACGCCCGGCAACGTGACCTTCAATCTCAACTACGGAAGCGATTTCTCGCATGCCATCACGGCCGCACAACTTGCTGTCCATCCGGGTTACCCGGGGTTCTCCTTCGCGGAGGTTACCCACGACGACATCGCGATCATCACCCTGGCCAACGATCTGCCCACCGGGGTCCCGATCTACGATCTCTACACCGGGCAGTTGCCGATCGGCGAAACGCTTACGATGGTGGGATACGGCCACTCGGGCTATGGCGACGTCGGGTGGGAGTGGGACTACCGTGCGAGATTCAACGTGAAACGCGTCGGCCACAACAACGCAGATGTCTTTGTCCAGGACGATGAGGGCGGCCCGCTGAACGAGGTTTTCATGTTCGATTTCGACGACCCGACCGTTACCGACCCGCTGGATCCTCGAAACCACTGGGGAGGCCTGAGCCTGGGCAATGACGTCGAAACACAGTTGGGGTTCGGCGACTCGGGCGGCCCCAGCTTCGTCTTCGAGGATGGCGAATGGAAGGTCGCGGGCATCAACACGTTTGTGGCCTCATTCATGGGAGGTCTAGATCCGCCCCTGTTCACTTCTGCCGGAGGAGGCATGCTCGTGGGGGGGTACGAGCAGTGGATCACCAGCACGATTCCGGCTCCCGGTGCTCTTGTTCTGGGGGCGATCGGGCTGGCCATGGTGGGCTGGGCCAAGCGGCGTTTCGGGTAGTCGCGGGCAGGGGTGGGGAACTGCCCAGGGAGCGGGCCGTGGCAGGCTCCGGTCCCGTAAAGAGTAGTCTCAGGTCTTGTCCGGCTTTCGAACGCGGGCGGGGGCGCAACGGGCCGGCGGATCGTAACATCCCTTAAATTAAGGACTTGTGGGAGGAGATAGCCTTGCTCCGTCCGGTCGAGGGGCGACCTTGTGGGCTTGCGGGATACGCCTGAATTTTTTTCTTTTTCTGTTGCACTTATCCGGACGGGCTGGTACAATATCTTTATCGCTGGTGAGAGGGAAGAGCGTCTCACCTCGGTATGTGCATCGAGTCATAGTCGCGCGTGTCGGCGCCAGGAGTGGGAGATCCGGGAAAAGCGTAAGCAGCTATAGGAACAGCTCAGCATAGGAGGGTTCGTAGATGGCAGTCTACATGCGCTGGTCGAAGATGCGGCGCGAGCGGTTCTGGAATGGAGTTGCCCTTGCAGCGGTAGCGCTGCTGCTGCCGGCAAGCACCGTTTGGGCAGAAGCCATACCCATGACAGCCGCCATCGTGCATATCGAGGCCGAGGCCGAAACCCCCGGGGGCACCGAGACGGGTGAGTTCGAGCAGGTCTTCCCCATGGGAACGGTTATCCACGGAGAATATCGTTATAGCCTGCCGGCGCCCGTGACCATCTTATCCACCCAGA
>CAZOIA010000307.1:0-5143 GCA_964579675.1 uncultured Planctomycetales bacterium
TCGTCATGGCAGGGCCGGCTCACGCGGAGCTCATGAGTTTTGAGTCGGACTTCACGAGTTGGACGGGCACGGATGCGGGTGCGACCAGCCCCGTCAGCTCGTCTACAGGTCACGCGCCCGCCAGCGATTGGACGGTGACCTACGACGGGGCCACCGGCGAGGCGGACCCGGGTTGGCTCACGCAGGGCGATATTGGGGGTACCTTGACCACCGCCAAGTTCACCCACGACTCGCAGACGACGAGCGCCAGGGCGCGTTTTTCGGCGGCGTTGCCCGCGGAGTGGGTGTACTACGGGCTGCAGGATACCAGCCTGCAGGTTGACTTCAGGCTGAAATGCTACTCCGGCTATGACGGCGGCGGCGGCCCCATTCAGATCAGCTACCCCACCGTCTATGGGATGTTTGCTGCCTACATCAGGGTGCGGCAGCAGGGTGCGCAGATTAGACCGTTGAATAGTGGTACTAATGACGTCCAAGGGGTCCAGCCGCTGAGCCTGCCCCTCGGTAGCGACTGGCACAGTTGGACCGTGGTCGCGACGTACGGCGAATATGCCGATTACGGCGACGGGGCGAAGCACTGGGCGTACTGGGACCTGTACGTGGACGGCGCACAGTACTTCTTCGGCGGCGTGCACGGCTCGCCGGTGTTCAACGGACGCACGTACAGCTTTCGCACCTCTCGCGATGACGTCAGCTCACGCGAGCCCTTGTACATCCTCAGAGGCGACGGTCGTATCGGGCTGGGCGAGATGAGGGACGACGCCGAGAAGTGGGGGTTCGAGTTCGATTACGTCAATTTCTCCGCCGACTACGTTCCTCAGCCGCCGCTGACCGAGCTGTATCGCTGGGAGTTCGATACGACCGGTGATGCCCAGAGCTGGAACCTCTACAATGAGATCTATCATGCCGGCGGGCCGGCACCCGCCGAGTACATCGCTCAGCAGGACACGTATACGTTCATCGGCACTCCGCCGGCGGGCCAGAGCCAGACGGTGTTTGTCAACCTCATGGGTCGCGATCCGGCGGATTGGCCATGGGGCGGCGTCAACCCGACGTCGGGAGGGGCTTTGTACTCGCAGCGGGCGGGTGACTGGGGCATGTGGCTGCTCAACGGGGTGAAATTGGAGCTCGGACTGACTGCGGACGTGATGGCGATCGAGTTCAACCTCAGCAACACGACAAACCGGGACGACACCAGGGACCTGGATGTATGGGTCGATTTCTACGTGCGGGCGCCTGGGGATCCCTATGACGTGGCCCGGCTGCGAAGCAAGAGGCTCTCGGCCGAGGGCAGCAATCAGACGAACCCGTGGAAGTGGAGCCGAACCAGGTACAATCTCGCAGAGTTCCCAGCGATGGAGCTGGTTGCTGGTTCAAAATGGTGGGAGACGCCTGGCACTTATCCATTCGAGAACTTGAACTGGTTGTTTGCGGTCAATTTTGTCGCCCACCCGGGGACGGAGGAGGCTACGCCGGCGTTCATTGACGACATTCGGCTGTACGGGCCGCCGTGCGGTTTCGTGACGCCGGAGGACGCGCAGGCCATCACCGTGTCGAGGAACGGCGTGGCCGACCCGATCATCTACACGGTCAGCCACACGGGCCCTGGGGAGATCAGCTACACAGTCGCGGAGACGGACGCTGCGGGCAGCCCCCACGACTACCCGTGGCTGTCGCTGGACAAGACCGGCGGAGGTCCCCTGGCCAACGGGGAGAGTGACCCGGTGACGGTGACCATTACCGACACCGCTATGGAGCCCGCCATCTACACGGCGTACGTTACGTTTGTCGATACCTGCGACCCGGCATACACGCACATTCGCCGGATAGACATGACCGTCCTCCCTCTCTTCGCTGATGTCGACGACGACGGCGATGTGGACCAGGACGACTTCGGGGCGCTCCAAGCCTGCATCACAGGGATGGACGACCCGACCGGAGTGTTCGATCCGGAAAACTGTGGCCACTTCGATCGCGACGGCGATGAAGACGTGGATGATTGGGACCTCGCCGACTTCGAGGCCTGCGCAACCGGCCCGGGGATACTGTGGGCACCGACACCGGAATGTCCGTAGAGTAAGCCCTGGCCGGGGGCTGCGGGGTTCGCCCTGCAGGACGCTCTCAAGACAGCCCGCCCCCTGCTCGGACCGTCCCTCGGGGCCGAAGCGAGACGTCCTGGGTGGTTTCTCCTGGCGCCAGGGCGCGGGAAACAGACGAGAAAACGTGGCCGGCGATAACGCCTCCGTTCAGGAACCGGGAAGGTAGCGTGTCAGACATGCGAACGGCTATGCAGAAAAGAGAGAGGAGAAGACAGCCATGAAAAGTCCGGTGTTCGGATTGTGCATGGTGATGGTAGCTTTGGTCATGGCAGGGCCGGCTCACGCGGAGCTCATGAGTTTTGAGTCGGACTTCACGAGTTGGACGGGCACGGATGCGGGTGCGACCAGCCCCGTCAGCTCGTCTACAGGTCACGCGCCCGCCAGCGATTGGACGGTGACCTACGACGGGGCCACCGGCGAGGCGGACCCGGGTTGGCTCACGCAGGGCGATATTGGGGGTACCTTGACCACCGCCAAGTTCACCCACGACTCGCAGACGACGAGCGCCAGGGCGCGTTTTTCGGCGGCGTTGCCCGCGGAGTGGGTGTACTACGGGCTGCAGGATACCAGCCTGCAGGTTGACTTCAGGCTGAAATGCTACTCCGGCTATGACGGCGGCGGCGGCCCCATTCAGATCAGCTACCCCACCGTCTATGGGATGTTTGCTGCCTACATCAGGGTGCGGCAGCAGGGTGCGCAGATTAGACCGTTGAATAGTGGTACTAATGACGTCCAAGGGGTCCAGCCGCTGAGCCTGCCCCTCGGTAGCGACTGGCACAGTTGGACCGTGGTCGCGACGTACGGCGAATATGCCGATTACGGCGACGGGGCGAAGCACTGGGCGTACTGGGACCTGTACGTGGACGGCGCACAGTACTTCTTCGGCGGCGTGCACGGCTCGCCGGTGTTCAACGGACGCACGTACAGCTTTCGCACCTCTCGCGATGACGTCAGCTCACGCGAGCCCTTGTACATCCTCAGAGGCGACGGTCGTATCGGGCTGGGCGAGATGAGGGACGACGCCGAGAAGTGGGGGTTCGAGTTCGATTACGTCAATTTCTCCGCCGACTACGTTCCTCAGCCGCCGCTGACCGAGCTGTATCGCTGGGAGTTCGATACGACCGGTGATGCCCAGAGCTGGAACCTCTACAATGAGATCTATCATGCCGGCGGGCCGGCACCCGCCGAGTACATCGCTCAGCAGGACACGTATACGTTCATCGGCACTCCGCCGGCGGGCCAGAGCCAGACGGTGTTTGTCAACCTCATGGGTCGCGATCCGGCGGATTGGCCATGGGGCGGCGTCAACCCGACGTCGGGAGGGGCTTTGTACTCGCAGCGGGCGGGTGACTGGGGCATGTGGCTGCTCAACGGGGTGAAATTGGAGCTCGGACTGACTGCGGACGTGATGGCGATCGAGTTCAACCTCAGCAACACGACAAACCGGGACGACACCAGGGACCTGGATGTATGGGTCGATTTCTACGTGCGGGCGCCTGGGGATCCCTATGACGTGGCCCGGCTGCGAAGCAAGAGGCTCTCGGCCGAGGGCAGCAATCAGACGAACCCGTGGAAGTGGAGCCGAACCAGGTACAATCTCGCAGAGTTCCCAGCGATGGAGCTGGTTGCTGGTTCAAAATGGTGGGAGACGCCTGGCACTTATCCATTCGAGAACTTGAACTGGTTGTTTGCGGTCAATTTTGTCGCCCACCCGGGGACGGAGGAGGCTACGCCGGCGTTCATTGACGACATTCGGCTGTACGGGCCGCCGTGCGGTTTCGTGACGCCGGAGGACGCGCAGGCCATCACCGTGTCGAGGAACGGCGTGGCCGACCCGATCATCTACACGGTCAGCCACACGGGCCCTGGGGAGATCAGCTACACAGTCGCGGAGACGGACGCTGCGGGCAGCCCCCACGACTACCCGTGGCTGTCGCTGGACAAGACCGGCGGAGGTCCCCTGGCCAACGGGGAGAGTGACCCGGTGACGGTGACCATTACCGACACCGCTATGGAGCCCGCCATCTACACGGCGTACGTTACGTTTGTCGATACCTGCGACCCGGCATACACGCACATTCGCCGGATAGACATGACCGTCCTCCCTCTCTTCGCTGATGTCGACGACGACGGCGATGTGGACCAGGACGACTTCGGGGCGCTCCAAGCCTGCATCACAGGGATGGACGACCCGACCGGAGTGTTCGATCCGGAAAACTGTGGCCACTTCGATCGCGACGGCGATGAAGACGTGGATGATTGGGACCTCGCCGACTTCGAGGCCTGCGCAACCGGCCCGGGGATACTGTGGGCACCGACACCGGAATGTCCGTAGGCCCGCCCTGTCGGCAATGACGGGTGTCTGATCGCTGACTTCGGAGAACTGACGACCGCCGAGGGCGCTGGTGTTCGGCCCGATCGGCAGTGGCCCTCGCCGGTTAGTGGTGACGACGACTGATGTTGTGGCTTCGCATAGGCGCCGGGGCCACAACAGGCTATCTCAAATTGTCTGGCACCGCCGTCTCGGTGGTGAAGAACGCAGGCGAGGCGCCTGTGCCACACCCAGACAAGGCATTCTGGGATGGATTCTAAGAGATTGCGGGATCTCGGTAAGAACCCGCTTGCGACATGGGCCGGCTAGTCGGCACTCATCAGGGGGTTTTTGCAGATTTGGGCGCTTGATGAGTCAGGCCTGACTGCCACATGCATAACGAGTCCGGTGATCTCAGCTTCCAGTTTGACGTCCCTTTGCTCGGCTTGGGATATGGTCACCGGGATTTCGTCAGGAAGGAGGACGCGGCTGTGCGCGTCATTGTGTCGCATCGTTTGCTCGTCGTGAGTTCGGCATGGGCGTGGGCCTTGGGGGGCGCCGTCTCGGCGGGCGAAGTCTCCCCAGAAACACGAGCGAGTCGGCCAGCCTCTACTTGGAGCGGGCCGAGCTTCCGCGCGTTCTCCGGCGTCTGTCAGGGCAACCCCAGCGGGCCACTGTGGCAGGACGCTCTTTCGTGGGACCGCTGGGACCTGCCATGGAGTTCCTGTGAACC
>CAZOIA010000308.1:0-5106 GCA_964579675.1 uncultured Planctomycetales bacterium
GATACTCCCCTCCCTGACGGTCGGGGTTCGGAAAAGCGAGGTGCTGTCCCCTTCTTCGCCCGAAGGTCCCCGCCGGAACTGTTACGCACCCTGTCCATCCCGCCTGCACCGACTTGGTCGGCCGGACCGGCGGCGGTACAATTGGAGTGCCGGGAGGTGCATCATGGCCAATAGTGTGACCACCACGTCAAGCGTGAAGAGTATCTCAGGGTCGGCGTCCACCTCTATTGGATTGTTGACTTCCAGGAGCGGACCGCCACGGTTCTGAGCCGCCGCGCCGACAGTTGGCACGAGCAGCGTTTGGACGCCTCCGGCACACTCACCGCCGCGAGTCTGCCCGGCTTTGAGCTGGGGCTCGCGGACGTGTTCTCCGTCTTGCCATGATGGCCGGGAGGAGAATGGGGAGATTCCTTTTTCGGCCCCGGCGCTGGCGCCGCCAGTCGGGCAAGGCCAGGCGGCCGACCACCGGCATCCACGCCGTGGCGGATTCCGGGGCGTCCAGATCGATATCGCTCACAACCATGATTGAGCCGCACCCAACAGGTCCAAATCGCTGACAGCCGGAGCCTGAACGCAAATGAGCATTCGACTTAGACTGACCGTGGCCTTCATTGCTGTGATCTTCGTGGCCAATTCCATATTGTCCCTGGTAACGGTTAAACACGTTGGCCACGCCTGGCTGCAAGAGGTACAAACCCGCGTCCGTCTGGATCTGAACTCCGCCCGGGCCGCCTACAGCAACCACATCGAGCGAATCGCCCGCTTCCTGGAGGCGGCATCCCTGGACCGGAGCATTGCTGCGGCGCTGGCGAAAGAGAACCGGGCGGAGTTGGACCGACTCCTGCAGCCTGTTCATCGTCGTGGCGGAATGGACATACTTGCCGTGTTGGGCCCGGAAGGGCAAGTGCGCTACCGGGCCCGGAGCGCCACCGGAATCGGGGACGATCTGTCAAGTAATCCCGTTGTGGCGATGGCGATTGAACAGCAGGAGCCGGTTGCCGGTACTGTTGTCCTGTCGCGACAGGCTCTGGAAAAGGAGGGGGGCAGCCTGGCGAAGCGGGCGCAGTTCACCCTCCTGCCCACTCCGGCCGCCCGGCCGACCGAAGATGCCTCCCGGGCCGACGGCATGCTGGTGGCGGCGGCGGTCCCTATCCTGAGCCCACAGGGGGAATTGCTCGGCGTGCTGTACGGGGGCGACTTGCTGAACCGCAGGTACGAGATCGTTGACGCGATCAGGGACGAGGTCTTTGCCCACCAGGCCTACGAAGGCAAAGAGGTCGGGACCGTCACGATCTTCCAGGGAGACCTGCGGATCTCGACAAACGTGACGAGGCAGGACGGCACCCGGGCCGTCGGGACACGTCTCAGTGACGCGGTCTACGAGAAGGTCCTTGTTGAGGGCGGGACCTGGGCCGATCGCGCTTTCGTTGTGAACGACTGGTACATCACCGCTTACGAGCCGATACGCGACCCGACGGGCCGAATCATCGGTGCTCTGTACGTCGGCTTGCTGGAGGCTCCCTTCGCCCACAGGCAGAGAGTGATCGTCGGCGTGTTTCTGGCGATGGTCGCCCTGACCGCCCTCACGAGCCTGACCCTCCTTGTTTTTGCGACCAGGGTGGTGCTGCGTCCCATTGGCCGCATCATCACCATGTCCCACAAAGTGGTCCGGGGCGATCTGTCAGCACGCGTAGGCATCCGGCCGCCGGGAGAAATGGGCGTGCTGTGCCAGGAGATTGACGCAATGGCAGACGCCGTCGCCCAGCGGGAGGAACAGTTGAAGCTGGCGACCCGCCAGCAGATCGGGCGAAGCGAGAAGCTGGCGTCTATCGGTCGGCTTGCGGCCGGGATCGCTCACGAGATCAACAATCCGCTCACCGGTGTGCTCACCTTCGCTCACCTGCTCCGGCAAAAAGAGAACCTGGACGGGCAGGACAAGCAGGATCTGGACTTGATCATCAACGAGACGACGCGGGCGGGTGAGATCGTTCGCGGCCTGCTGGATTTCGCCCGGGAAAGACCGGTGGTGACAGAACCCCTGGACATCAACGATGTAATCCGGCAGACCCTCCGCCTTGTACGCAACCAGAAGCCGTTCAAGCAGATTACCATCGAGGAGAACCTCAAGGAGGATCTGCCCCAGGTGAGCGGGGACAAGAACCAGCTCCAGCAGGTGCTGCTGAATCTGTCGCTCAACGCCTGTGAGGCAATGCCCACCGGCGGAACCCTGGCGATCAGCGCGTCGGCTCAAGATGGAAAGGTGCTCATAAAAGTGGCCGACACCGGCTGCGGAATCAAGAAAGAGCACGTAGACCGGATTTTCGAGCCGTTCTTCAGTACGAAGGCCGTCGGCAAGGGCACCGGCTTGGGACTGAGCGTAAGCTACGGTATCATCCAGCAGAGCGGCGGCTCCCTGGAAGTCGAGAGCAAGGAGGGCGAGGGAACCACCTTTACCATTGTCCTGCCCACCGTTACCGGGGGGCCGTCCGGGAGCCGCGACGAAAAGGGAAACACATGAGTCTCTCGAAGTCTGAACAAGAGGCTCCCGCAGCGGGACAGCGAATCCTGGTCATCGACGACGAGGCGGTCATCGGTCTGGGTTGCAAGCGCATCCTCTGCTCCGACGGGCATGAGGTGGAGTGCCGTGAGGATCCCCAGGCGGGGCTTGAGGCAGCCTTGTCGGGCGATTTCGACGTGATCCTCCTGGACCTCATGATGCCGGGAATCAAAGGTCTGGACATACTCAGGCACGTCAAGGCGGCCGGGGTGTGCTCGGAGGTGGTGATCATTACCGGGCACTCAACCGTGGAATCAGCGGTGGAGGCCATGAAGGAAGGGGCGGCCGACTATCTGAGCAAGCCCTTTTCGCCCGGTCAACTGAAGATGGTCCTGCAGAAGGTATGGGAACGTTCTGCTCTGATGCGGGAGAACGTAGCCCTGAGGCAGGAACTGGAGGTTCAGCGGGGATTCGAGGGGATCATCGGCGAGAGCCGGCCGATGGAGCGCGTGTTCTTGCTCATCCGGCGAGTGGCTCCCACCGACGGCACCGTTCTCGTCACCGGAGAAAGCGGCACCGGTAAGGAAATGGTCGTCCGGGCCATTCACCGGCTGAGCCGCCGCAAGGACTACCCCCTGCTCGCCTGCGATTGCAGCGCGCTTGTGTCGTCCCTGCTCGAGAGTGAGCTGTTCGGCCACGTCAAAGGGTCTTTCTCCGGCGCTATCGCGACGAAACAGGGACTGTTTGAGGCGGCACATGAGGGCACCCTGTTCTTGGATGAGGTGGCCAACCTCAGCATGGAGACCCAGGGGAAGCTGTTAAGGGTCCTGGAGACCAAGCGGGTGAGGAAGGTGGGGGACACTGCTGATCACGAGGTGGACATCCGGCTCATTGCCGCCACCAACCGCGATTTGGGGGAAATGGTGGAAGAAGGAACCTTCCGTGAGGATCTGTACTACCGCCTCAACGTGGTGCCCATCTATCTTCCCCCCCTCCGTGAGCGCCGGGGAGACATCCCAACCCTCGCAATGGCGTTCCTGGAACGCCTCTGTCGAAGAAACGAAGTCCAAGTGAAGGGGTTTTCCCCCGAGGCGATGACCCACCTGGAAAGCTACCGCTGGCCGGGCAACGTACGCGAGCTTCGCAACATTGTTGAACGAATCGCCATTCTGTGTGACTCCGAGCGTATCGAACCGCGTCACCTGTCTCCCGAGATCCGCCGGGCCCCGTTGCAGTCGGCCGTCACGCAGCTTCCCAGAGACTGGGAAGCGTTCAAGAAACTCAAACAGCAGGTGCGCGACGCCGCAGTACAGGAGCTGGAGAGACGGTTCCTGACCGAAGCCCTCGTGCGCTGCGGGGGAAACATCAGCAAGGCCGCAGAAGACGTGGGCATGCAGCGCACCAACTTCCACGCCCTGCTCCGCAAGTATGGTTTGACCTCGGATATCGCTTCGTGACGGCAACTCCCGGGCCCCCGGCAACTGCCGCAACCCGGGTCAGGCCGCGTTGCCCGGCAGCTTGCCCGAGGCCGGCTCCATACACCGTATGATTCCGCCATACACGCCGCTTGCCTTGTTTCCCACTTCGCAGGGTCCAGCTTTCCACTTTGCAGGGCACAGTCCGGGCGACTCAAGCTAACTGGTCTGCCTCACCGGGACGGACGTAACCTCAGGCACCGCGGGCGTTTACTGCTGCAGGTGCGCCGGATGGCCCGCGGAACGGCAACAACTTGCCGCGGTCCTCAGGACGCCGTTGTCTCTCCTGCACCACTCGTTTCTCACCGGCTGGCACGGGTCTTGCCCATAGGCATTGCCGAGTGGCGTAGCCAACTGACATAGGAGGTAAGTCATGTTCGACGATCCGAGATTGCTGGTTGTGGATGACGAGGAAGTGATCTGTCAGGGCTGCCGGCGCATTTTCTCCCGCCAGGGGTTCCGGGTGGAGACGAGCAGCGATGCCCGTGACGGGCTGAGCTTGGCCGCGGAAAAGGATTATGCCGCCATCCTGCTCGATATGAAGATGCCGACGATGGACGGGATCCAGTTCCTTGAGGAGCTGCGGAGCAGGAAGCCGGATGTTCCCGTGATCATCATCACCGGTTATGCCAGCATACCCAATGCGGCATCGGCGATGCGTCTGGGCGCGTCGGACTACGTTGCCAAGCCCTTCACCCCCGAGGCCATCACGCAGGCGGTGCGAAGGCTGCTGGGGCTCCGGTATGCGAAGGACAAGGATGAATCCGAAACCGGCTCCGCGCCTCCAGCGGTTGAGCCTTGGGTCCCCGCGGCCCAAGAGTTCCGCTTTCTGGATGAGTCGTGGTTCCAACGGGGCAAAGACGGCGCCGTTCGGGTCGGCGCCATGCTGACGTCTTCCCAAGGCGCGACGATCGAGGCCGTTCGTCTCCCACGCGTGGGTGAGGCGGTCGATCGGGGATTGCCGTTGGTGGGCCTGGCAATCGCGGGCGCCTCGCAACGCACCGTGCCGTCCCCCATTTCCGGGGAGATCGTCGCCGTCAATGAGCGGTTGGTGGAATGTCCGTCGGCCCTGTGGAACGACCCGTGCGGGGAAGGTTGAATTGCCTGCATATCTCCCACCCAGTTTGAGCAGGA
>CAZOIA010000309.1:0-5073 GCA_964579675.1 uncultured Planctomycetales bacterium
GCCGTATCCTCCTGCATCTTCTCGCCCAGGGCCTTGGTCTGCTCGAAGTCGTTGAATATGCGAACCAGGTCCACGACGGCGACCTTGGTACCTCCCGCCTGTGCCGCCGCCGATTGTGCGTGGTCCCGGCTCGCGGACACGGCCCATACCATCACGGCGGTGAGAAAAACCGCCATCCAACTCACGCTGCTCCTCATAGGACACTCCTTCCGGTTCGTTTCCATTGCCAAGCGCTGTTGATCAGAAGAACGGCAACCCGATGAAGAAACTGAAGACCCGCTCGTCGTCGTCGCCGCCCTTGGACACCGGGACGGCCAGGTCGAACTCCATCGGGACCGTCCCGAAGATATCCAGGGTCAAGCGGACCCCGCCCCCCACCGCGGCCCGCCAGGTGCCGATTCCGAAATCCTCCTCGACCGTACCCATGTCCACGAAGAACACCCCACGGATCGCCTTGGCGTAGAGGGGGAAGGAATACTCAGCCCCGGTCAGCAGGAGGAAATCACCGCCGATGCGGTTGTCGCGCAGGCCGTCGCGAGGGCTGATCCCCCTGAAGTCGAATCCGCGCATGGACCCGATCCCGCCGGCATAGAACCGCTCGAACACCGGCGCGTCGCCGAGGATTTGGCCCAAGCGGGCGTGGGTCGTCACCACGCTCTTGCGATCCTGCTCGTCGATGGCGACCGTCCAGTGGCGGGCATAACTGGCGGTCAGCTTCGAGTGGTAGTAATCGCCCCCCATGGCGCCGGCCTGCTCCCAGGACAGGCGCAGCCGATGCCCGGTGCCGGGGTCGAATCGGCTGTCGGTCGTGTCGTGCAGCAGCGAAAGCTTAACGCTCGACAGGTAGCTGCCGCCGTCAACGTCGCGGATGTCCTTTGCCGCCCAGGCCTCGCGGTCGTTGACGTCGATGTATTCGCCGCGGAAAGCAATCTCGCCGATCCAGCCCGCCAGCAGACCGTCCTCGAACCTCTTGTCGAAACTGAACTGCGCGCCGCCTCGCTCCTCGTCATACCCGTCGCGACCGCGCTCGAACAGGTACAGGCTGGTACCGAACCCGATCGGCTTGTCCATCAGGTACGGCTCGCGGAAATCGATCCGAAAGCGGGTCAATTCGGTTCCCGGCTCCAACTGGATCCGCATCGTCTGGCCGGCGCCGCGGAAGGCCCGCCCCTTGATGAACTCCTCCCAGGTTCTCGGGGTGTCGAACAGATCGAAGTTGGTGTTCTCCAGGACGATGTTGCCGACGATCCCGCTGTCGCTGCTCGCCCCGATGCCGGCGATGAACTGCGTCGTCTTGGGGCTCTCCTCCACGGTGACCAGCATGTCCCGGACGCCGGCCTCTCCCGGCCGGAGCTCAATCGGCTCGATCGTCGCTTCGCTGAACAGCGCGGTTCCCTTCAGCGCCTTCTCCGCCTTGCGGATCTTCGTGATGTCGTAAATGTCCTCCGGATAAATGCCCAGCTCCCGCCGGACACACTTCTCTTGAGTGCGGTAGTTCCCGTTGACCTCGATCCAACCCACGCGGAACTGCTGGCCCTCGGCGATTTCCAGCGTCACGATTACCTGACCGGGCTCGTCCGCGAACACCCAGCTCGGCAGTACCCGCGCGTCAATGTGACCTTGAGCCCCGTACTTCGTCTCCAGGTTCTTCCGGTCGTTCTCGAGGCGGGATGCAATCAGGTCATCCCCCACTTTCAGCCCCATCACACTCAGCAGGTATTCCTCCGTGAATACGTTGGCACCCTTGATGCGGATCTCGCCGACGGTGTAACGCGTGCCTTCGTTGACCCTGAAGATCACGCCCAGCTTCTCGCGGGCGGGGTCCTGGAACTCCGGAACGTAGCTCACCTCCGCGTCGAGAAAGCCGCGATCCCGATAATACCTCTGCACCGTGCCCGCATCGCGCTGGGCACGATCAGGGTCGAAGTCACCGGTCCGGAAGATCGGTATGTACGACTTCGTCTCGATCTGTCTCTGCAACTCGTGATCGGAGTAGGCCACGTTCCCCTCGAAGCGCACCCTGGTGACGCGCACCCGCTGGTTCTCGACGATCGTATAAACGACCTGGTGCTGGGTCCTCAGCAACTCCTCGTCGAAGGTGACCTCCACGTAGGCGTAGCCTTTCTCCTTGTAGAGCCGCTCAATCGTCTCCCGGCCCTGGCGGACCTCATAAAGGTCCAGCGCATGACCCGGGGCGAAGGTCAGCTCCTCCAGCAGGTCCTTGGCCTTGAACTGCCTGGCCCCGACAAACGTGACGGATGCCACCTCCGGCTTCTCGACGATGGTGAAGGTGAGGTTGATCTGTCCGTCCACGAGCTCAGGCTCGGCCCGCACGTCGAGGAACTGCCCGGTCCGGAACAGGGCGACGCGATCCCGCTGGACCTGGTCCTGCGAATAAGGTTGTCCCTCCCGGGTGCGGATCCGGTTTCGGATGTAGGCTTCGTCAATGGTCTGGAGCCCGACGATATCGAGCTGTCGGACGACAACGCCGTCAAACGGCGAAGGCGCCGCCGCCGGCACCTCCGCGGGCGAGCTGGCCGGCACCTGGCCGAAGCCGGACAATGCTCCCGACAGGGACACGAGCCAGCCCAATACGATGGAGCAACCACGGACCTGCCGCACGGCCCGGAGGGGCGCGAGGGGAGATTCTGTCATTGTTCCACATCCACACGGGGTCGTTTCGCAGACCGATGACCGCACCATGGCCTGGTATCATACGCCGCACTCCCATCCTGTCAAAAACGCCACTGAAGCGCTCCGGCGACCACCGGCGACATACCAGCCAGGTGCCCCCTTGCGTTCGCCCGGCACACCCGAAACAATGCCGCTGCATGTGTGGCATCGCGGGTATCATCGACTTTCGCGGCCGCCCCATCGCCGAGGGGCTGCTGCAAGGGTTTTGCCGGGCACTCGCTCACCGCGGGCCTGACGATTCGGGCATCTGGCTTCACCACGCTCTCGGGTTCTCGGCCGGGCTGGCCCACACGCGACTGGCCGTCATCGACCCTTCACCGCAGGCCCACCAGCCGATGACCGACCCCGGAGGCTCTCGCGTCATCACCTACAACGGTGAGCTGTACAACTATCGAGAATTGAGCGAGGAGCTGTCCGGCCCCCTCAGAACCACCTGCGACACCGAGGTCGCCCTCCAAGCCTGCATCGCGTGGGGCCCCGCCGCCGTCGAACGTTTCGATGCCATGTGGGCCATGGCCTTCGTGGACACCGCCGAAAAGACCGGCCACCTGTCCCGTGATCGGTTCGGCATCAAACCTCTCTACTACGCCCACTACGACGACAAACTCGTCTTCGCCAGCGAGCTGTCCGCCTTGCGCTGCATCCCCGATCTGCCAACCGACATCAACCCGGACGCGGTGGCATGTTATCTGCACGTCGGCTGGATTCCCCACCCGCATACCATCTACCACGGTGTGCGCAAGCTCGCGCCCGGGCACCGATTGTGCTTCGACGCCTCAGGTCCCGCCGACCCTGAACGGTTTCACCATCTCGGTGCCCCGCCCGAGACACCCTTGCCTTACGCCGAGGCCGTCCGGCAACTGCGACGACGCGTTGAATCCGCCGTCGTCAGCCAGCGCATCGCCGACGTGCCGCTTGGGGCGTTCCTGTCCGGCGGGCTGGATTCAGCCATCGTCGTGGGCTGCCTGTCACGCACCACCGACCGGCCGGTGAAGACGTTCAGCATCGGCTACACCGGCCATCCCCGCTATGACGAGACGGGTTACGCCCGCATGGTGGCCGGGCACTTCAACACCGAGCACCACACGTTTCGCCTCACGTTCAAGGATGTCCTCGATGCCGTTGAGCCGATGCTCAATCACCTTGGCGAGCCCTTTGCCGACAGCTCGCTGCTGCCCACCTCGCTCGTGAGCAGATACACCCGCGAGCACGTGACGGTCGCCCTCAGCGGTGACGGGGGCGACGAGCTGTTCGGCGGCTACTGGCGATACCTGGGCCACCACTACCTGGCCCGGTACCACCGCCTGCCCCGGATTGTCCGCCGGGGTCTGATCGAGCCGCTGCTTTCCCTGACGCCGTCCGCGCGATCCAACCGCTGGCTCGACCGTCTCCGCCAGGCCCGCAAGCTCATCCGCGGCGATCTGCCCGACCCGATCGACCGCCACCTAGCCTGGGCTCGCTACATGGACGACGAACTGGCGACCGACCTGCTTGGCCAACAGAGAGCCGAATCCACAGCGGCTTATCTGAAACGCCTCTACCAACAGGCCCCCGCCCACTTGGCCCGCTGTCCCTCTGTCCCTCTGTGCCGCTCTCCGTTGGACCACATTCTGCTGGCGGACCTGGCGATCGGCCTGCCCGCCGACATGCTCTGCAAGGTTGACACCGCCAGCATGTTCCACAGTCTCGAAGTGCGTGTGCCCCTGCTGTCGGCCGAGCTGGTCAGCTTCGTCACCGGCCTGCCCGTCGCCTGCAAGATCAGCGGGGCGTGCGGCAAACGTATCCTCCGTGACGCGTTCCGCGACGTTGTTCCCGAGGCTGTCGTCAGCAGGAAAAAGATGGGCTTTGAAGTCCCCGTCGGTGAGTTCCTGCGCAACGAACTACGCGACATGTACCACGACGTGGTCACACCGTCGGCCCTGGCCAACCTCGACCTCGATCCGGGAGCCGCCGCCCGGCTTTACGACGAGCACGCCCGCCGCCAACACGACCATGCCGATCTGCTCTGGGCCCTGCTCGTCTTGTGCTGGTGGAAGGGCAAATAGCCCGCGACTCTTCATTGTCGCATAATCCCACACTGTCGGCCGACTGCCTGCCCGAAGGACCCGTCGCTGGCGCTCCGGGCACTGACGGGGAATACCGCGACAGTGCCGAATCGAAAACGGGCCTACTCGCGCGACCGACCGGGCAAGACGCCTTCGCCGTCATCTGCGGCCGGCACACCCAGCGCGTCATGGGCCCATTGTGCGGGGACCTTCATCTGCAGGTCGTTCACCGCCACGTTCAGCACGTCCGCCAGCTCGCGAAGATCACGCGGCAAATCGAGCTGTCTCTGGAAGAACGGCACCGGAGCGTTGGGCCCGAACCTCATCCGCGTCA
>CAZOIA010000310.1:0-5070 GCA_964579675.1 uncultured Planctomycetales bacterium
TCCGGCCCGGGGAGCGGGTACTGGACGTGGGGGTGGGGACGGGTTTGGCCCTGGCCTCCTACCCGTCGCACGCCAGGATCACCGGGATCGACCTGAGCGAAGGGATGCTTCGTCGCGCGCGGCGCCGGGTTCACCAGAACCGCATAACCTGGGTGAACCTGGCGTTGGGCAACGCCCTGGAGCTGCCCTTCAATGAGGACACCTTCGACC
Source organism: uncultured Planctomycetales bacterium (assembly GCA_964579675.1). GTDB lineage: Bacteria > Planctomycetota > Phycisphaerae > UBA1845 > PWPN01 > CAZOIA01. The sequence continues at coordinate 211 of CAZOIA010000310.1, forward strand.
ACGTGTTGCTGAGCCACGTGATCACCGTGGTGAGCGACGCGGTCAAGCTGATCGAGGAGACCCGGCGGGTCAGTAAGCCTGGCGGGCAGATCGTGATCATCAACCATTTCCGATCGAGCAACCGATTGGTGGCGATGATTGAGAAGTGGCTCTGCCCGCTCTGCCAGCACCTGGGATGGCGGAGCGACCTGTGCCTGCGGGAGCTGATCAGCCAGACCGGGCTGGAGGTCGATTTCCGGTATAAGCTGGATCAGGTGGATTTGTTCCAGACGGTCTTCATTACCAACCGCTCTGCTTCGCCGTCCGCCCGGAAGACAGTGGCCGCGTAACGCCTTTCTGAGAATTGGGGTTCGACGAAACATGCATGGAAATAACAAGCGCGTCAGTGCAGCAAGCTCGGGTGCGAAGCGATGCCGGTCGCTGGTGGTTCCGTTTCTTCTAGCGGCCGTTGTCGGCTGCCAGGAGTACGACTGGCGATCTGATTACGCCAGGGCCGAACAGGAAGCCCGCGAGCAGGACAAATACCTGTTTGTTTTCTACAAGTGGTGGCTCGACTCGGATTCCAACCATATGTTGAACGAGGAGCTTTCCGATCCTGCGGTGAAGACCCTATTCCAGGATACGATCAACCTCCTGCTCGACAAGGATTATGGGCCCCAATACGTGGAGTACGTAGGGAAATACGGTGTGACCTCGTACCCGGCAAGCATCATCGTCGCCCCGGACGGCAGCTTCAAGGTGCAGGCAGGGAGAACCCCGAAGGAACGGTTCATCGAATGGGCCAAACAAGCCAAGCCGCCCCGTCCCGAACGACCTGGAAAACAGCCCGAGCCGCCTCCCCGCGCGCCCTGACTTCAAGCCAACGTTACCGGCCGCCGGCGGCGGCTCTCATGTCCCGTCAGGCCAGAACTCACAGCCAGCCAGGGGGAATGAGGCGTTGCCACAGGGCCCGGCATTTGGCGCAGACCCCGGTGTTCATCTATAATCGATAACAGTTGGGGAAACGTTCAGAATCAAGAGGAGTGCCCATGGCGCGTGAAACCCGGCCGAAACGGACCAAGCTGGAGACGGTGGAACCGCTCGGCAAACGCGTCCTGATTCGCAAGGACGAGGACAAGAAGAGCACCAAAGGCGGTATTGCCCTACCGGACAACATCGAGATTCCAACCATCACCGGCCGGGTCGTCACGGTTTCCAACCAGATCGCCAACAATGAAGATTTCCCGATCCGTCAATACGATAAGGTGCTGTTCAGTCCCAAGAACTCGATTCCCGTAGACTTCGAGCCGGGTAACCACCTGTTCGTGGTGCCGATCGAAGACGTGGTGGCCGTCTTCCGGAGCCGCCGCTGAGAGGCCAGTGTGCGTCCGCAGGTTCCGGCGGCTCCCTGCCATGACGCGCGGCGGGTGGGACGCAGAAGACGACCCTTATGCCATGAGCGAACCTGTCCGACCGCTGCCGGATCGCGCGTTGATCGGCATGGTGCACTTGGCCGGCCTCCCGGGCAGTCCGGCCTGGCGGTGGCCGCTCGAGGAGATCACCGCCCACGCGTGTTCCGATGCCCGCACGCTTGCCGAGGCGGGTTTTGACGCGATTCTGATCGAGAACTTCGGCGACGCGCCCTTCCGGCGGGGGCAGGTCGATCCGCACACGGTGGCGAGCATGACCGTTGTTACCCGTGCGGTCTGCCGCGAGACCTCCCTTCCGATCGGCATCAACGTGCTTCGCAATGACGCCCGCTCGGCGATCGCCATTGCCGTGATCTGCAAAGCGGCCTTCGTCCGCGTCAACGTGCACACGGGTGCCTATGCAACCGACCAGGGCGTCATCGAAGGGAAGGCGGACGAGACGCTTCGCTACCGCTGCCGGCTGAGCGGCTGCGGTTCCGGGTCGGCCGGGCCCGGCGGACCCGCGATTTTCGCTGACGTACACGTCAAGCACGCCAGCCCGTTGTTGCGGCAACCGATTGCCGAAGCCGCCCGGGAGACCGCCTATCGCGGGCTGGCGGACGCACTGATCGTCAGTGGCCCCGCTACGGGAAAGCCGACCGACCGGGCCGACCTCCACGCGGTCCGGGCGGCGGTGCCGGACCGCCCGATCCTTGTGGGGAGCGGGGCGACGTCCGATAACCTCGGAGACCTGCTGGCCGTCGCCGACGGCGTCATTGTAGGCACGGCCATCAAGGAGAATGGTGTGACCAGCGCACCGGTTGACCCGGACCGGGCGGCGGCGTTTGTGCGGGCCAGGAGCAGGAGTTGACGCAGTGGCAGTCAGGAGGCAACGTCCCCGGATTCACATCACTGCGGTGGCGGCCAGCGCCGCCGATGAGATAAAGCGGCTCGGCGTGAAGGGGGTTGAGGGCATGATCGCGCTGGCCCAGAGCGCGGCAGGCGAGCGATATCGCGTGACCGCCAGTGCGAGGATGATCCTGGCCAAGGAGGACGAGAAGCGTGGCGGTCGCTTCGACGATGCCGCCCGGGCACGGGAGATCACGACCCTTCTGGCGGACGAGAACGTGGCTGCCCTGGTGACCATCCGGGGCGGGGCGTGGTTCACGCGCATTCTTGAGCAGATCAGCTTCGAGGTGCTCAGCCGCCGTCGCCGGACGATCCACCTCTTCGGGTTCAGTGAGATGACGAGCCTGATCGCCGTCGGCGGCCAATACGACAAAGCGGTCGGGCTCTACGATCTCGGCCCGGGATTCCTTTACGGCGGTACGAAGCGACACGTCTGCAAGAACGTCGCGCGTTTTGCGCGATCGATCGACCTGCCCGCCGGTCAGCACGAGGGCTTCGCTGCCGGGTGGGCGCTGGCGCAATACCCGCGGGCGTTTGCCGACTTCTTCCGCGAGGTGGCGGGTATTCTCGACGGCCGAGGTTCCCCGCGGGTGCCGAGAGGGCGCTTGTTGGCCGGTTCGCTGCCCTCCTCACGCACGATCACGATCACCGGCGGCAACCTGAGCGTGATCGTACCGCTCATCGGCTCGCGACTCGCGGGGGCCGTCGAGACCGCCGGCAAATGGCTGGCTATCGAGGACGTGAATGAATCCGCCGGTGCGATCGATCGGATGATGGCGGCACTCAAGCTGGCCGGGCTCTTCGATCGGGCCGACGGCATCATCCTCGGCAATTTCCACGACGAAGACACCGAGCTGAGCAGGGCGGCATTCGAGATGCTCAAGCATCATCTCGGCCCGAAGCGGCGAACCCCGATCGTCGGGCTCGACAACTTCGGGCACGTCTGGCCGATCGCCCCGCTGCCAATGCATCGGGAAGTGACCCTGCGCTGCCGGCGTACGGCGCGCGGTCAACCGCGGGTTACCATCGACATTCCATGGTCGCGATGGGCTCACGGGTGAATTGCGGCGAGAGCCGATCGCTACCTGCGGCATATTGAACGCGGTGCGGGTTTTGGCTAGATTACCTCGCTGCGTTGATGGCCCCCACCCGGTGCGCAGGCGTGGCAGGACCAACCCGAACGGCGAGCAGCGGCTCGAACGGTGTATCCCGGGCGGGCCTCACCCGCCGCCAACAGGAACGACAGGAGAACGTTCGTGGAGAAACCGCAGAACAAGCCCAGCACGGCAAACTTCAGTTCCGGGCCGACCTGCAAGCGACCCGGCTGGAATGTGAACCTCCTTTCCGACGCCCTGGTCGGCAGATCGCACCGTTCCAAGGGTGGCAAGGGCCGGCTCAGGCAGGCCATCGACCTGTCGCGCGAGGTGGCCCGGGTTCCCGACGATTATCTCGTGGGGATCATGCCGGCGAGCGATACGGGGGCGTTTGAATGTGCGATGTGGAGTCTGCTCGGGGCCAGGCCCGTCACCGTGCTGGCCTGGGAAAGCTTCGGCCTGGGATGGGTAACCGACGTCACCAAGCAGCTCAAGCTCGACGCGAAGGTCTCCCAGGCCGGCTATGGTGAGATTCCCGACCTGAGCCAGGTTGACTGGGACACCGACGTGGTGTTCACCTGGAACGGCACGACGAGCGGTGTCAAGATGCCCGATGATGCAGCGCCGCCGGCCGACCGCGGCGGGCTGGCTCTGTGCGACGCGACCAGCGCGGTTTTTGCGATGCCCATTCCGTGGGACCGTCTCGACGTGGTGACGTGGTCGTGGCAGAAGTGTCTCGGCGGCGAGGCGGCCCACGGCATGCTCGTGCTCTCGCCCCGGGCGGTCGAGCGGCTCGAATCGTATTCGCCTCCGTGGCCACTGCCCAAGATCTTCCGCCTCACCAAGGGTGGCAAGCTCATCAGCGGCATTTTCGAAGGCGCCACCATCAACACTCCCTCGATGCTCTGCGTCGAGGACTACATCGACACGCTGAACTGGGCCGGGGCGCTGTCGTTCAATGGCAGGACCGGCCTCGATGCGTTGTGCGCCCGCAGTGCCGCCAACCTCGACGTGGTCGCCGACTTCGTCGCCAGGCACGATTGGATCGACTTTCTGGCCGCCGAGGCCGCGATCCGCAGCAGCACGTCGATCTGCCTGAAAGTCGTCGCGGACTGGTTCACGAAACTCAGCCTCGACGAGCAAGGTGCGTTCTGCAAGAAGGTGGTTGCCGCGCTCGAGGCCGAAGGCGTCGCCTACGATTGCAACGCCTATCGCGACGCGCCCCCCGGCTTCAGGTTCTGGGGCGGGCCGACGATCGATCCGGCCGACCTGACCCTTGCCCTGGAGTGGCTGAACCGGGCCTACGAGTCGAATCGGCGGTAAGCCGGTCACGCGTTTCCACAGTACGTGTGCCCCTCAATTCCTCTCAGCAGGTGGGGACGCTGAATGTGCAGGATGCCAGCCCGGCGCGGGGGGGTAGTGTAACCCTTAATTGGGGTATCTGAACTGAGGCTCACGCTTTCCTGCTG
>CAZOIA010000311.1:0-4935 GCA_964579675.1 uncultured Planctomycetales bacterium
AACACCTGGGGGCGGCGCCTTCCAACAAGCCGCCCAAAGTGTCATGCACCCAGCGGTGGGTGGCCATGCGCCGTCCGGCAAGGTGAGAGAATGTGATTGTGAGAACGTGAGCAAGGGTTCGGGAACGGGTCGAGAACCTTTTGCGCGAAGCCCCCTTTCTCGGACGACCCCTTTTCCGGATCTTGTCGTTCAAGCGCCAAAACGTTATCCTGGTGCGTATTATGACCGCCAAACAGACACTTCAATCGGTATCGGTGTTCTGCTTCTCCCTGACCCTTGCCGGTTGCACAGGTCCACAGCGATTCCGCACGCCCGCCCCGGCGGAAGATCGCGGGCCGCTCATCGCCGAGCCCGTCCTCGGCAAATGTGCCGGTCACGCCACCGCCGCCCGCGAGTTCCGGGTGATGGAGTGGGTGGCCAAGCGCACCTGGCACGTGCTCGGGTTGCCGTATGAGCGGGAGGATTTCAAGGGGCCTCCGGACCTGGGGGGTGTGAGGAAGTGGTCCGGCTGCACCGAGATCACGGGCACGGTGGCCAATGTGGGGGTGCCGCTTCGCAACCAGATCATCACGTGTGAGGTCGAACAGCGGGGCGAGCCGATCCTGGTCCTGCTGCGATCGACGGACGCGTTCGGCGAGGTCCTGATCGAGCTGGACCTGCTGGGCGGGACGGCCAGGGTGCGGTCCGTCACCGTGAGCCGATCGATGATCGGTGGTGAGTCGCATTCCTCGCCCATGCCCGAGCAGTCGTCGAGCCGGATCGTCGCCGAGTCGAAGTTCCCGCCCCAGACGAAGGGTTGGAACCGGATCAAGGTCGAGACTCGGGGCGAGTGGATTACGGTCTGGGTGTCCGAGTACATCGGTCTGGCGTTGCCGGAGTGGCAGGAGCTCTTCCGGTTTTGGGATCCGGACCCGGCGGGCGGGAAGTTCGGGTTCGGTTCGACGGGGACGGTGATGGTTCGCAACGTGGAGCAGCAGGAGTTGATCTCGCCGGCGGAGAGTCAGCGGCGGGCGGCCTGTCTCCGAGAGATGCATGCGTTTTGCAAGGGGCTCGATGCCGGGTACGACCGCGACGTGCGCAAACGGAACGAGGTTGACGTGACCGACGCAGGGGTCACCTGGACCTGGCCTGCGACCGGGGCGACGGCGACGTTCGAGGTGGATAAGACGCGCGTGCACGGAACGGTGAAGGCCGGGCTTCACGGGAATGACGTGCTGGTAGACGGCGTGCTGCCCCAGGTCGAGGTGACGGCCAGGAACGGGCGGGTGTTCCGGGCTGACCCCGCAAAGCCGCCGGTCATTGAAGCGGACGCGCTCGGGGTCCGGATGGCATTGCCGCTCTGTGATGACACGGGCCGAACCGCCACCGCGCACGTGCACGCCCGGTTCACGGTGCTGCCGGTCTGGTGGTGGACGATCACCGTCGAAGGCGTGACGCCCAAGCGAATACAGGCCTTTGTCGGTATCGCCCCGGCGTTTGCCCCGAGGGTGGACGCTTCGGCTGAGGCGACGCGGGTGCCCAACATTGCCGACGAGTCCATCCGCGAGAGCGGGGTCTTCTACCGCCACAACACCAGAGTTGGCGTGCTGGTCAAGACCATTGTCCCGGATACGGTCATCGGGGCCCGCGTCGGCGGCAGGGGTGACCTGGCGGTCTCGATTGACGGTGAGAGACTGCGGTTTGCGAGCCTGTGGCTGCCCGCCCAACCGTTGAACAAGATCGGCTTCGGCAAGCGGATGGTGCATTACATCAAGTACCCCGAGGGCCCGGTGGAGCACTGGCGCCGCCGCCCGAGCCATCAGGAGTACCCGACCGATACCGACTTGCGCCGGTTTGCCGGGCACGGATGCGAGGCGATGGTCTGGCACCACACCTGGATCAGCACCGACTACCGCGATCGCGAGGCGTTCCTGGTCAACGCACGGGAGATGCAACGGGCGATGGATGAGATGCACCGGCTGGGCATGGCGGCGATCGGGTACATAGGCATCCTGCCCGGGCGCAGCTCGCTGCTGCGATGGGAAGACGCGACGGCCGACTACGCCAAGAACTGGGATCTCCAGGATTTCACGTTCTACGGCGTGGCGGGCCGGTGGCAGGAGTTCCTGCCCTGGATGACCGACTACTGGTGCCGGGAGTACCGGCTCGATGGTTACTACGCGGACGGGGCTCTGGCGGTGGCGAGCAGGGGGCGGTTGACCGGCCCGCTGCATCCCGAGGATGCCGACCTCTCCCTCGACGAGCTGCAGCACCGGCTCTACTACCGGGTCAAGAAGGTGCTCGAACGGCACGGTGCACGGTTCGGCCTGGAGCAGTGGGGAGGCAGCAGAGACATGCTGGTTGCCGGTTTCTACGATTGCCGGATGATCGGGGAATCGTTCCAGGAGGCCGAGCCCGAGGCTTATCGAGACAACTACAACGCGCTGCTGACCGGGACGCCGTTCAAGATGTACGGCATGCGGGAGACCTCGCAGAACCCGTACAACATCGCGATGGCAGCGGTCTGCATGGGCGACATCCAGGTCTGTAGCGGGAACGGCGCCTGGGGCGACGTCCCGGATACCACCGAGACCTGGGCCCGGGTGCAGCCTTTCTGGGACGTGCTGGAGACGGTCAACTTCGACGCGCTGGTCGAAGCGAGACCATGGTACGCCCAGGAGCTGGTCGGCGGTGAGGGCTTCTACGCCGGCAACTACACCGAGCCGAACCGCGCACTGATCTTGCTGGCGAACAAGACCGAGCAGCCAGGCGCATTCGACGTGCAGATCGACACCTCGCACTTGCCGGAAACCGATGGGCAGTGGCACGTCCGGTACGTCTACGGGCGCAGCGGCGACATCGGCCCGCTCGGCGACGGCAGGCTCACGGTCGATCTACCGTCGCTGCGAGACGGGCCGATCGGGCTGGAAGTCACAAGTCAGAAGTGAGGAAGATTCGCGCTGGTATCGGATGGGTTATGGTCAGAGCATCTTGTCTAACTTCTCGCTTATGACTTCTCACTTGCCGCGGGTTCAACGCACGTTTCTCATTCTCGTCATACCTGTTGTGTCGGTTGCTGCCCCGTTGCGGGCTGACGTACTCCGCCCCGACGAGCTGCTGTTGATTTACAACGGCAGCGCACCGGCCTCGGGCGAGCTGGCGAGCCACTATGCCAGGATGCGGGGTGTGCCGGGCGGCCGACTCCTGGCCGTTCAGGTTGACGCCCAGAAAGAGGAGATATCCGCCGCCCACTTCGAGCGCCTGATCCGCCAGCCGGTTCGCAAGTACCTCGAAGAACAGAAGCTTCGCGAGCGGGTTCGCTGTCTCGTGACGTTCTACGGCGTGCCGATCCGCGTGGGCAAGCAACGGTCTACGCCCGAGCAGAAGCGGCTTCTGGACACGTGGAGAAAACAGCTCATCTCGGCCCTGGATGAGCTGGAGCGGGCGACCGGGGAACTGGAGGCGATCGGGAAAGACGAAGCACCCCCTCTGAGTGCCCGGGTGCCGACTGAAGATGATTACCAATCCCTGCGCGAGAGGTATGGCAAGGCACGCGTCGCAGCGTGGGAGCGGATCAAGGGCTTGCCAGATGCGGACGCAGCCGGCGAACAGCGTGAGAAGTTCTTCGCGGTGCTCCAGAAGGTCCAAGGCGTCGGTGCCCTGGTGGCCCAGCTTCAATTGGCCCGTGCCACGCCTCCTGAAGAGGCGCGGAAGCGGCTTCAGGAGATTCAACGGGGCGTCCGCCAGGCCGAGGCCCGGGTGAACCAGATTCTTGCCCGCGGCCTTCAAGACCCCGGGCGCGATGAGGCCCGCAAGCTGATCCGCCGATTCGCAGGACTCCTCGGCTTGCTGGCGAACCTTCAGAATGACATGAGCCGGATTCGCCCGGACCAGACCCACGCCGCAGTGGACAGCGAGCTGGCCCTGCTGTGGTGGGACGGGTATGTGAAGTACCGTTGGGTGCCCAACACGCTCAACTGGCGGCTGCGGACCGATCCCGAGCGGCGGCGTCAGGTACCGGCGGCCTACTGGAATCTGCCTGTACTGATGGTGAGCCGGATAGACGCCCCGACGCCCCTCATCGCCCGCCAGATGATTGATCGCGCGATCGCGGCTGAGCGGGGAGGTCTCACCGGCCGGGTCTACGTTGATGCCCGGGGCCTCAAGCCGGGCAAGGGCCACGGGCAGTACGATCAGAACCTCCGCGAGCTGGCGCAGATGCTCTGGGACCATACCGATCTGACGGTCCGGCTCGACAATCGGCCTGAACTGTTCGGTCCGGGCCGATGCCCCGAGACGATGTTGTACTGCGGGTGGTACAGCCTGCGCAAGTACGTCGATGCCTTCGACTTCGTGCCGGGGGCGGTCGGTTATCACATCGCCAGCTTCGAGGCGGCAAGCTTGAGGAATCCCGGCGAGCAGGGCTGGTGCAAGCGAATGCTGGAAGATGGGATCACGGCGACGATGGGCCCGGTTGCGGAGCCTTACCTGCACTCGTTCCCGTTGCCGGAGGATTTCTTCGGCCTGCTGCTTACCGGGCGGTTCACACTCGCGGAGTGCTACGCCTACACGGTCCCCCTCAACTCCTGGATGCAGATGCTGCTGGGAGATCCGCTCTATCGACCGTTCGCGAGGCGGGGGCTCCTGACCCTCGAGCAGGTGTACGAGCCCGAGCACATCCCGGCGGGGTTCAAGTCTGCCCCCGGATCACAGCCCGCCGAGTCGCGCCGCGGGATTTCCCGCAGCCCAAACTGACTGGTTCGGGCTCGCGATCGCGGCGTCAAGAGAACTGGTCAGTTTGGGCGGGGGGTTGGGGTGTGGGGTTGGCGACGGTGCGGGTGAGTCGGGCGGTCCTGCGCCCGGGTTACCCGGCCCGAGGACGGGCCGGCTCGCTTGCCCCGCTTATGGTTCACAGGACGGGCCGGCTCGCTTGGCTTGCCTGTAGTCCACAGGACG
>CAZOIA010000312.1:0-4918 GCA_964579675.1 uncultured Planctomycetales bacterium
CGTCCGGCCTCCCGGGAGCTACGGGCAACACTCTAGGATCCCCCCGAACAGGCGTCAACGGGCACGAACTCGCGGGCTTTGCGCTTTTCAGGGGCAAGTGTTGTTGACAACACGCTGGATGTCCGATATCATTAGGTACCATGAACTGGGACGAGATCTACCGGATGACCTTGGGGCCACGCGAGCCGGGACGGCGCGAGCTGCTGCCGGGCCTGTTGTTGCGTGCGCGCGTGGGGCCTCCGGGGAGCTGATCTCGATTCGAATGAGGCGGAACCGGAAAGCCCTACGCGGCAAAGCGTAGGGCTTTTTTTCTCGGATGTTTTGAGCGGATGGCGGTACGAGTTGGCAATCAGGGTCGGGTCGGCTAACGTGTGGACCCGGGCCAAGCTTCAAGGAGCCCAAGCCATGACAGCGACGTCAGAGCAAGCAGCGGCTTCGGATCAAGAAATGATCCGGATCTTCGACACCACGCTCCGGGACGGGGAGCAATCCCCCGGGGCATCGCTGAACACGTCGGAGAAGCTGGAGATAGCCCGCCAACTCGAGCTGTTGAACGTGGACATCATCGAGGCGGGGTTTCCGATCACCTCGCCGGACGATTTCGAGGCCGTCCGGGCCGTTGCCGGCATGATCAAGAGCTGCACCGTCGCCGGGCTCGCGCGATGCGTCGAGGCGGACATCGTGCGGGCGGCTGAGGCCGTCAGAGAAGCGGCCAAACCCAGGGTCCACGTGTTTTGCGCCACCTCGGCGATCCATCGGCAATACAAGCTCAAGCGGGCAGAGGAGGAAATCCTCAAGCTCAGCGTGGAAGGAGTAAAGCTGGCCAAGGGATTCGTCGATGACGTGGAGTTCTCACCGGAGGACGCCTCACGCACTGAGCTGCCGTTCCTCTCCGAGGTCGTGCAAGCGACGATCGAAGCGGGTGCAACGACGGTCAACATCCCGGACACCGTGGGATACTCGACCCCGGACCACTTCCGGCGGATCATCGAGCACCTGTTCGCGACCGTGAAGGACATAGACAAAGCAATCATCAGCGTGCACTGCCACAACGACCTCGGCCTGGCGGTGGCGAACTCGCTGACCGCGGTGCAGGCCGGCGCCCGCCAGATCGAGTGCACGATCAACGGCCTCGGCGAGCGGGCGGGCAACGCCAGCCTCGAAGAGGTGGTGATGGCCGTCCATACCCGGCACGACGTGTTCAATTGCCGCACGCGGATCAATACCATGCGGATCTACCCGATCTCGCGCCTGGTCAGCTCGCTCACCGGCATTCCCGTGCAGCGCAACAAGGCCATCGTCGGTGAAAACGCGTTCGCCCACGAAGCCGGTGTCCATCAACATGGGATGCTCGCCCATCGCGAGACCTACGAGATCATGAAACCGCAGGACTTGGGCATCCCGTCGTCAAGGCTGGTGCTGGGTAAGCACTCCGGGCGACACGCCCTGCGCAACCGGCTCGGGCAACTGGGCTACGATCTCGACGACGCCAGACTCGATGCCATCTTCGAGCAGTTCAAGACCCTGGCCGACCGCAAGAAGGAGGTCTTTGACGAGGATCTCGAAGCCATTGTCGGCCAAGTGCTCGAGGAGGCTGAAAACGCCCGCACCTGGGAGCTGGCGAGTCTACAGACGATCGGGGGCACGGGGGTGGTGCCGACGGCCACCGTGCGCCTGAAGAACCTTCGGAGCGGCGATGAGGTCACCGACGCCGCCACCGGCGATGGGCCGATCGATGCGGCAGCCAGTTGCGTTTGCCGGCTCACCGGCGTCGATGCCACCCTCCGCCAGTACGACCTGCGGGCGGTGACCGCCGGTCGAGACGCCCAGGGCGAGGTGCACCTGGAACTGGAGGTCAGCGGCCGCACCTACCGGGGCCGAGGTCGATCCACGGATATCATCGAGGCCAGCGTATTGGCGTTCATAAGGGCGATCAACCGGGTGATCGCCGCGAAAAGCCAATGATGACACGACTGTGCGTTCCATTGACAGGCTCCACGTGCCAGGAGATGGCGCGCCAGCTCGAAGCGGCCGCCGCTGCGGGCGCGGAGATGATCGAGCTGCGGCTCGATTACCTGCGTGAGTGGGACGGCGACTCGATCCGGGCCGTCATGGTCAAGGCCGGGCAGTTCGAGGGCCAGGTGATCGCCACGTGCCGGCTGTCCGCGGAAGGCGGACAGTACGACGGCGAGGAATCCCGTCGCATCAGCCTGATGGAACTCGCCGCCCATCACGGCGCGGATTACCTCGACCTGGAATACGAAGCCTGGCGCCAATCAGCGGAGCTGCGCGGGAGGATCGGCCCGCTCTGCAAAGCGAACGCAGATGCCCGCCGAGCACCGATCAAGCTTATCCTCTCCAGGCACGATTTCGACGGGACGCCAGCCGATCCGGACGCGATCCTGACCGAGATGGCGCGCGAGCCCTGCCAGGTCGTCAAGCTGGCATGCAAGGCCAAGACGATTATCGATTCGCTGCGCATGCTGGAGGCGCTGCGGGACTCAGCGGGGAAGCGTGCGACCATCGCCCTGTCGATGGGCGAGACGGGCGTGCTCGTGCGGGTCCTGGCCGGGAAGTTCGGGGGCATGCTAACCTTCGCGTCGATCGAGGCGGGCAAGGAATCCGCGCCCGGTCAATTGACCCTCTCGCAGATGCGGTCGCTGTACCGGTGGTCCAGTCTCAACCCCCAGACCCGGGTGTACGGTGTGATCGGGTGTCCGGTGGCCCATTCGATGAGCCCGGCCATCCACAACGCGGCGTTCGATGCAATTGCCTATGACGGTATCTACCTGCCCATGCGGGTGGAGCCTGATTTCGGCTCGTTCAAAGCGTTCGTCGATGGGTGCCTCGGTCGGCCTTGGCTCGGGCTGCGCGGCTGCAGTGTGACCATCCCGCACAAGAAGAACCTGCTGCAATACGTCGAGCAGCGGGGCGGTGAGATCGAGCCCCTGGCCCGGCGGATCGGCGTGGCCAATACGTTGTGCGTCAAGCCGGGACAACGTGATGACCGCTCGGACGCTCGCGTGAGTGCGTTCAATACCGACTACCGCGGTGCGCTGGACGCTTTGTGTGCCGGGATCGGGGTCGAGTCGGACGCCCTGGCCGAGAAGTCCGTCGCCGTCCTCGGCGCGGGTGGTGTCAGCCGGGCCGTCGTGGCCGGCCTGCGCGATTGCGGATGCGAGGTCACGATCTACAACCGCACGCGGGCCAAGGCGGACGCTCTGGCGGCGGAGTTCGGGGCCACTGCCCTGCCGGTGGACAGCCGGACCGAACACCACGCGGACGTGGTTGTCAACTGCACCAGTATCGGCATGTGGCCGGAGACCGACCGCACGCCCCTGCCGGCGGAAGCGCTGTCCCATCGCCCGGCCGTGTTCGACACGGTCTACAACCCCGTCGAGACCCGCCTGCTGCGCGAGGCCCGCGAGCAGGGGTGCAAAACGATCGACGGCGCGACCATGTTCGTCAACCAGGCTGTTGCTCAATTCGAGCGCTGGACCGGCCAGCGCGCCCCGGCGGAAGCCATGCGCCGCGTGGTGCTCGCCAGGCTGGCCCGCTGACGCCAACGGATGGAGGGCGCAGCCTGCGCCCCAAATGACCGTGCGCAATTAAGCGCCGCTCTTGTGATCGGAAGGCCGCGCGGGCTGAAGCCCACGGCTTGTCGTTGGCGCGTAAGCGCGCACGCCGATTTAGATCTTTGCGTAAGTCAGGGAACGCGCCCGGAAGGACTCGAACCTCCAACTCTCTGGTCCGAAGGTACGCCAGAGGCCACGCTGAGAAGCACGAAAAGCCCTTTGTTCATCGGCATTTTAGCATCGTCCACATCTTTTGCAAGCCTTCGCATAGAACCGCATTCTTGGGCATGTAGACGCGGTATTGGTGAGCGCAAACCCGTACGTACCGGGTTACCCAACGGGCACGTTCGCTCCATGAGAACGCTCGCCAGAGCGTCATAGGGCGTCCACAATCGATTCTTCTTGATCGTGTGGTATCTCGGGCCAGGGAGAATCGAATCGGGCCGTCTTGAGGCCTTTCATGCCGTCGCCGACTTGTCCCGGCCAGATCGCCTGTGCGTCCCGAGAGACTCTGGAGGTTGACGTTTCCGCATGTTTATGGTTTGGTAACGAACGAATACGTTTTCCGAATGGTATCGTTGAGAAACCAGAAGGAGGTAAGCAGAAACATGGTCAAGACAAGTAATCTTCACGTCGTGGATCGTGCTGCAAGTCTGCCGGTCGGATGCGAGGAGCATATGCAAAAACTTGATGCGGCTGTGAGCGAGCTGGAGTTTATCCTCGACACGTTTAAGGAGCAGGAAAACTCACTCAACGCAGCCCGAAGAGAATCGGTTGACCAGGAATTGCTCCTTGCAAATCGAGTGGTGTGTCCGATCGACCCAGAAGATCGGGGCAAAGCTGTTCCGAAAGAAGTCACAGACGTGGTGAAGCGAGCCATCAGCCTGCGTGTCGAGCTTCATGAAATAGCAGCCGGGCTTACCTACGACTTGGAGGATGATATGAGCAAAGTCGAGGTAACCGAAAAAAGCCTGCTGGGGGAGTCCGAATAGTAACTCAGAGCTGAGGAGTCTGCTCCACCACGCCGATGGCATCGTCACTGTAAGTCGTGCAGATGCGGAGGAGAGAGGCTGTTCCGACACCGTGTCCCCGGAGAAAGACCATGATCTCACGGACGATTTTTTGTTCCTTCCAAGCCTCCTTGATCTTGGCGACCCGTGCTGTCCCTATGCCCTCAATGCGTTTCAGGGCTTCGGGGGCTTTTTCGATCACCTCGAAAACCCGATCCTTGAATTTCGCAATCATTTTTCGGGCAAAATGCGGCCCGATCCCCTTAATCAGTCCGGAGCCGAGGTATTTCTCGATCCCTTCAAGGGTGGAGGGATGCGTTGTCTTTAGAAAAT
>CAZOIA010000313.1:0-4911 GCA_964579675.1 uncultured Planctomycetales bacterium
ACACCGACTTGATCGACATGGCTCAGACCAAGAGCAAGAACGGATCGGCGCTGGTGGGTGCCGATGTCAGGTTTGACGTGAACCTGGACGGGCACATCGACCTGATCGACATGGCTCTGATCAAGAGCCTCAATGGCAGCTCAGTGACGTGCCCGTAACGGTAACGCGCGACGCCGGTTGGATGGTTTAATCCGGGCGCGGGGCAGTTTCGGTGGAGTATTCATAGGAACCCACTCTGACCGATTCCGTTGCCCGGATGATCACAACTCCAAAGACGCGCGGGCTTCGCCCGGATAATCACAACTCCAAAGAGCCGCGGGCTTCAGCCCGCGCGGCCCTTCCGGCGTGCAGGCGGCCACAATCGCCTCTGAAAACCGCCTCATCTTCACCGGGATGCGGCTCTTCTTCTAAGACGGATTCCGCGGCGAAGGGTGGCAAACGACCTCCTCCGATCCCTCCATATCCTCAAGTTCAGCCAGCCACGCATCCCGCTCCGATTGGCGAGAGGCGACGGCATATTCCCCCGTTCAGGAGGCCGTAGACATTACCGTCACGTCGGACCACGAGAATGTTCAGATTGCCGTGCGGGACCGAGGTCCCGGTATACCGGATGCCCTGAAAGAGCAACTGTTCGACCGTTTTTATTCCGGTTCAGAGGGTGGGGACCTCTTCAAGGGGATCGGTCTCGGTCTGGCCATTGTCAAGGGGGTCACAAGTCTTCACAGAGGATCGATCAGCGTTTCCAACCATCCGGAAGGTGGGGCGCAGTTCGTGATCGAGGTGCCCCTGGCGCCTTGGGGCGACACCTCTCCGGCCTAGGCACGACCTTGCCAACCGCTCGCTTGTGGCGTCGCGGTCACAGCCTTGTAGGTAACACCGACCTCTCCGGTGTTCTGGCGTGACACACTCGAAACGATGGGAGGATGGCGCCTGTTGCCGACGTCACCGTGGGCGACCCCTATCAAGTCAACGTCATCCCCGAGCCGGCCTCGACGTCGCTCGGCTTCATTGGGCTGGGGACGCTGGCGTTGCTGCGGCGGTGTCGCCGAGCAGGTTAGAGCTGGCGCTGTCAATGAGCTGGAAGGCCACGAAAGCCGACCAGACGAGAGCGAGCAGGCCGATGATCTTCATGATGCTCTCAGCGTTCAAAGCCACTTCCGCCTCCTGAAATACACGAGAAGTCCGACAGCGATGGCAGTCATGGCGAGGAGCACGGCCCAGAAACTGGCCGGCTGGTCGGGTGTGGGCCAAAGCGGCAGATTCATTCCGTAGATCCCCGCGATGAGGGACAAGGGCAGCATGATCGTCGCAAAAATGGTGAGTGTCTTCATGACGGAATTCATGCGGCTGGCCAAAGCCGCGTTGTAGTTGTCCCTGACGCCGTTCAGGAGTTCACGCAGTCCGTCCAGCACTTCCACCACCTTCGTCAAATGGTCTTTGACGTGGATAAACTGGATCTCCAGCGATTCAGATATGAAATCATATTCACCTTTGGCTACCGGCATCAGAAGATCACGCTGCGACGCCGCGATTCTCCTCAGCTCCAGCATCTGACGACGAAGGTCGGACAAGCCCGCCAGGAGCGTCTCCTCGACGCCCGGCTCAAGTGACGCTCCTTCAAGTTCATCCAAGCGATCCTCGTAGAACTCTCCCGCCAGAATGTATTGATCAACCATCCCGTCGATGATCAGGTACAGAACGAAGTCGACGCCCTTGGCCATCGTCTGCTGAGTGTGCCGGGAACACCGGTCTCGAACTGCCGCAACGGTTGTCAGGGGTTCGCGGTGAACGGTAATGAGGAATCTCGAACCGCAGAATGCCGCAACTTTCCGGAATGTCAGACCCGGCGTGCCGTCGCGCATAGGAACGCCGTAGAACACAAGGAAGATGCTGTCTTCGAACTCATCGATTCGTGGGCGTTGCTCGCCGTGGAGGCAGTCCTCGAGAGCTTCGGCGTCGAGATTGAACAGCTCGCCGACCTGCCTGATCTCCTCGTCTGTGGGGGTTTCGAGATCGACCCAGACTTCGGTACCATCTCCGGGCCACACCTCGGCGATGGACGCGGCTGAGTCCGAGCACGTTGCCGTTCCGTCGGCGGACTTGACGAAGGCATTGATCACGTTCGCCTCGCCTCAGCAAAGGGCCCTGGCTGTTCCGAGCGGCCGTGTGCAATAGTAAAGATACTATACGCAAACCTCATTACCACCGCGCTTGGGGAGAAGCAACAAGGCACCCGGTGGGTCCACGACAGTCGTTGTTCCGCGTCAGCGGAACGTTGACCTGCCATTCTCAAACGGCAGGTGAACCTCCAGGCATGGCCTGGAGAACCACCTGCCCTACATCGGGTCCGCCCAAAGGGTCATGGACCCGCACCCGGTTGGCCAGACGCCGATCTCCGACGACTTGCACGTCGGCCGCGCGAGAACGGGACGAGGCCCTCGATCAGGGTTGCGCGGGGCACGCCCCCCCCACGGATCGGATAGTCCCGCGTGGTTTCCTCAGGGCCGCCTGGTGTGCAGCCTGGCTGGTCTTTGTACCGTGTCGCCTTAATGGGTTACGTTCGCACGGGAGATCCGCTTGCTGGGACAAGGCGCGATCTGCCATGCTCGCGAGTTCAACCCTTGGCGCCCGGGGAGTATGATGATTGGGGGCGTCAACTGGGCGAACCTAGCAATTCGCATTGGTCATCGGCCGGTCCTCTGGACGGTTGATCGTTCGCAGGCCCGGCAGATGAGGCGGACCAATGGCAAGAGATCGGCTCAGAACACCGTGGCTGCTAGTCCTTGGGGCGGGGCCGTTGATCGCGACTTCAGGTTGCCCCTGGGTATTGCCTGAAGAAACGGTGTTCCCGCCTCCCGACACACTGATTTCGGGCCGGCTGACGGTTCGAGAGGAGTCCGGCATCGGCATCGTGATCGAGCAGGAGCTCAATGATGATGTCGGCCTTAACCAGTTTGTGGGCTGGTTGTCAGCAGGCGACACAACGACCGTGCTCGGCGATGTCTCTTCGACTTCAGGGGACTCAGTCGATGCTTTCGAGTTTGTTGCTCAGAGCCCCCTCCGTATCGAGCTCCAACTGTCGTATGCCGACGCGAACGCCGACTTGAATCTCTACGTTCACGACTTCCAGACATCGGCGTGCGTCTCTGAGGAACTGGCGGGACGTGGGTTTGCGTTTTGTTTCGATACCGACAGCAATCCGGAGACGGGGACCTTTACAGCCGACGATCGCTTTGTTCTGCTCGTGACTTCCAAGGCCGGAGCGTCTGAGTACCAGTTGGACGTGAGCGCCACCGCTGACGGCGCAACGGACCAGACGAACGCCAAAGTCAATCGTCTGCGAGTAGGACCCGGGCTTATGGGCCATACGCGGGACAAAACGCCGGGATGCGCCAGTTGTACTCCGCCCGCCGACGATCGGGTGCCTGGAGAACTGTTGGTGCGCTTCAACGATGATGTGAGCATAGGTGTCCAGAACGCCGTTTTGAGCTCCGTTGGCCTGCACACGCTGGATCGCTCTCCCTCCGGTGCGCTGCGCGTCCGATGCCCAATGCCTGCTTCTGGTGAAACAGGGCAATGGCAAGAAGCGATCGATGCGGCGCTTGAGTCCCTGCGTATGCGACCGGATGTTCGGGTCGCAGAATACCACTACGTTCGTTCGCTGAATCGCCTGCCTAACGACAGCTTCTACAACCTCCAATGGAATCACCAGGCCGTCAATCTGCCCGAGGCGTGGGACATGACCGTTGGCAGCAACGACGTTGTCGTGGCGGTGATCGACACCGGCATTCTCGGCGCTCACCCTGATCTGGCGGGCAGGCTGATTCCGGGCTTCGATTTCATCGGCGAGGCAGAGCGGGCACGAGACGGAGACGGTTTGGATGCAGACCCAGCAGATCCGGGCGATGACCCCAGACCGATGCGGCTAAGTTCGTTTCACGGTACGAACGTCGCTGGAATCATTGGGGCGACGACCAACAACGGTCGCGGCGTGGCTGGCGTGACCTGGCGGACGAGAATCATGCCCGTTCGGGCGTTCGGGGTTGGCGGAGGCGTCGCGTTCGACATCTCGGAGGCGATCCGCTACGCGGCCGGTCTCCCCAACGTTTCTGGTCTGCTCTGCGAAACACCTGCCAGCATCATCAACATGAGTTTCGGAGGCGAGTCGATATCCGTCATCGAACGAGAGGCTATTACGGCTGCCACCGAAGCCGGCGTGCTCATCGTCGCTGCGGCGGGCAATAAGTTTTCTTCAGAGCTATCCTATCCTGCGGCACTTCCAGAAGTGGTGAGCGTGTCGGCAGTGGACATTCAAGCAGAGCGCACCCCCTACTCCAATTTCGGTCCTACGATCGAACTTGCTGCTCCCGGAGGGTTCGCGGGCTTCGATGTCAACGGCGATGGATATCCTGACGGTGTGGTTACCACGGCCGCCCGGGACTTCGCCAGTGGGATCGACCTGCGCTACAGCTACAGCAGCGGTACCAGTGTGGCAGCACCTCACGTGTCGGGAGTCGCGGCATTGGTGCTGGCCGCTAACCCCAACCTGACTGCGGCTGAGATCCGCGAGGTACTCACATCAACTGCTACCGATATTGGCGATCCGGGGCGAGATGACATCTTCGGCTACGGCCTGGTGGATGCCGCAGCAGCGGTGAGAGAAGCGAGAATTCGTGCAGGTATCACGGTAAACGCGGACCCAGTGCTGTCTCTGGTGCCCGATTCGCTCGACTTCGGCTTCGACCACAATGAACTGCGTGTTCACATCTTCAATGCCGGGGGCGGGTTTCTGGGAATGTCCGCGCTCAACGTGGAACACCTGGAGGGAGAGAACTGGCTCCGGGCAAGCCTCCGGGGGACTTCCTCCACAGACGCGAGCGCTGAAGAGGTGATCGTCACGGTTGATCGCAG
>CAZOIA010000314.1:0-4898 GCA_964579675.1 uncultured Planctomycetales bacterium
CGATCACCGCCCACCCGGCGGATGCGACGAAGTGCCCGGGCGAGACGGCGACGTTCAGTGTGACCGCGGAGGGCACGGACCTGACCTACCAGTGGCAGTTGGACAACGGTGGCGGGTTCTCCGACATCTCCGGCGCTACCGACCCGTCCTATACGACGCCGAGCTTGACCAGCGGCGATGACGGCAACCAGTATCTCTGCGTGGTGGACGGCGCTTGTGGCGGGCCGGTGACCTCGGACCCGGCGACGCTGACGGTGCTTGACGAGACGTCGATCACCGCCCACCCAGCCGATGCGACGAAGTGCCCGGGCCAAGCGGCCACGTTCAGCGTGACGGCGGCGGGCTCGAACCTGACCTACCAGTGGCAGTTGGACAGCGGTGGCGGGTTCGGGGACATCTCCGGCGCGACCGAGTCGTCGTATACCACACCCGTCTTGACGATCGGCGATGATGGCAACCAGTACCGTTGCGTGGTGACGGGGACCTGCGGGGCGGAGACCTCGACCCCGGCGACCCTGACGGTGAATGAGCAAACGTCGATCACCCAGCACCCGGCGGATCAGACGAAGCCGCCGGGCGAGACCGCGACGTTCAGCGTAACGGCAACCGGCACGGATCTGAACTATCAGTGGGAACTCGACAGCGGGAGCGGCTTCGGGGACATCACTGGTGCCACCAGCTCGTCGTATACCACGCCGGTGCTGACCGCCGCCGATGACGGGAATCAATATCGCTGTGTGGTGACGGGGGCCTGCGGGATGGAAATCTCGAACGCGGCGACGTTGACGGTGGCCTCGGTTGTGATTGACCAGTGGCGCGGCGTGAGATACCACGGCGGGCCAGTGTCGGCGGAGATGCCCATCGCGCTCAATGCGTCGGCGAGCGGCCTGGCGGTCGTTAGCGAGACGCGTAAGGCCGACGCTGACCTGAAGGTCGCGGTAGATATGACCGCGACCGGAGCTCCTACGGTGACCGGGACCATCGAGGCCGAGGATATGAGTACCCACGCAACGTACGCGGCCGCACCAACGGTGGTCGATAACGGCGGCGGCAGCTACACCCTGGAGCTCCTGTGGGCCGGCGGCCTGCCCGATCAGGCATGCTACAACATCGACCTGACGGGCAAGCTCAATTACACCATCCCGGGCGATGCTGACTGCATGGTCAAGGTTCTGGCCGGCAACACCAACGGTGACAACAACACCGACCTGATCGACCTGGCCCAGGTCAAGAGCAAGAACGGCGCGCCGGTCGCAGGTGACGATGTCCGGTTCGATGTCAACCTGGACGGGTACATCGACCTGATCGACATGGCTATGGTCAAGAGCCTGAACGGCAACTCGGCGAGTTGTCCATGAGGGCGGCGACGTTTTCCGCCTGACCGGATACGTGGCGCTCGGATGTGCGGGCCCGGTGGTGAGCCGGGCCTGCTGTTCACCGCGGCGATTCCTGCCCTGCGGGCCTTCACGTTGCCCCGGTTCACTCCAACGCCACGTCCGGTCGGCTACATGTCAAACGGATTCACTACATGGTGGATTCCCTCCGTTCCGCAAGTCAAAGCGGGTATGCTGACGCACCGGAGGCGCGGAAGGTAAACAAGTCGATGTCGCCCGGGTGTTATTCGTGCCTTCGTATGATGGGCCAACGTTTCGCCGCAACAAGACGGAAGAAGGGCTTGTAGAACATGGCTCATCCCACGGCGCAGACGACATCGAGATTCCTTTGCCCGAGATCCTCCGGGAGGAGCCATGACCATCCAACAACCACGCCGCCGAGCGGGGGCAAGAGTACACTGAACGGCAAGGCTGGGCCTATGCAGACTCAGCGGCTTCGCGTTCGAGGAACCGGGCGGCGATCAGGCCGACCTCGTAGAGGATGGCCATCGGCCCGAGGAGGAACAGCATGCTGGTGACGTCGGGCGGGGTGATGATCGCTGCCATAACGGCCATGGCGAGCCAGACATACCGGCGGAAGGTGGCCATCTCCTCGGCGGTGGCGATACCGATCGCGGCCAGAAATGCAACGACGACCGGCACCTGGAATCCGATCCCGAACGCCGCCGCCAGATGCAGCACGAACATGATGTACTCGGCGATGCGGATTGTCGGCGTGAGCCGGGGCCGATCGTCGGTGGTGGTCAGACGGCTCAGCTTCAGGGTCTTCTCGCCGTAGCGGATCCGGATTTGCCACTCGGTCCGGTTGAGCCAGGGGACGCCCTCCGGTGGATCTTCCGGGTCCTGCTCGAATGCCGGAATCGGAAATGGATAAGCGGGCAACGGCGGGGCCGCCTGGGCGTCGCCTTGCGGAGCAGGGGTTGGCTGCGAAACCGGCCAGACTTCGTGAACGCCTTCCGTCTCGAGCTGTCCCCTGCCACTCGCCAGGCCGAATTCCGGCACCCATCGCCCGAGGTCGGGCAACGTCGTTCGGTAAGAGAAAAGGAAGTCCAGCAACAGCGGGGCCACAATGGTCAGCAGGAAGGCGGCACCGGCGAAGAACAGAGCAATGGAGACCGGAGCGAACCGGTGAACCCAGCGGCGCTCGTTGGGATAGAGGCCAGCTGCAACAAATCCCCATATCTGCGTCAGGCTGTAAGGGGTAGTGATGATGAACCCGACGATGAGCGCCACCTTCACGTCGGTGACGAACGCTTCGGCGGGGTTGAAGTAATTGAGTTGGACCGGCTGGTCGTGCCTCTCCAGGACGGTCAGTACCGGCGAGCACAGGAACCCCATCACGTAGTCGCTCAGCCCGAAGCAGATAATCGCTCCGACGATCAGGGCCAGGATCGCCCGGATCAATCGCGTTCGCAGCTCCTCCAGGTGCTCGCCGAGCGTCATGCGCACCTGGTCGGGGTGGGGATACCTCGGTCTCAAACGGCGCCAGACTACCATGGTTGTGGGTTCTCACTGTCGCGTGGCGCGGCAAGAAGTGAGCGCTTTCTTGCGCGCACTCTACCGCGTCATCGCGGCACAAATGCCGTACGAACGAGCTTTCAACGTGGCGGCGATTCTAGGGGGCGCTTGCACTGGGGTCAACGGACTTGGAGCGCCAAAAAAATCCGGAGGCTGAGGCCCGCGGCTCTTCAAACGGCAAGATCAGGGCCGGCTGGCAATGGCCAGGGCCAGCGGATTTACCACCAGGGGGACCGCGCACTGGACGGCTAGATCGTCCGCCGTGTCAGCCAATTCCTCATGGACCCCAACCAGATCGGGAGACTCCTGGAAACCCCAGTATCGTCGCACGGTGAGGTAGACCGAGAGCACCTGGGCTTCGTACTCGCCGGTACGGACTTCGAAGGAGCTGGTCCGGCTCTTGATTTCGAGGCAGGCCTGCAGGTCACACTTGCGCGAGAGGGCGATCCCGAAGTAGGGTTGGCAGTCGACGATGTGGGCGCACTCATCCCCCATGAGGAACGAGGCGAGCGGATGATCGGCGAAGAGGGTTTCCGCCACGAGCTGGTCGTGGTTGCCGCTGTATTCCATGTCGAACCCGTAGACGATCTCGAAGTGATCGATGTCCAGGTCGCTCAGCGTGAGGTGGTAGGGCGCCTGTTCGAGCAGGAGTCGGGCGAACGTCTGGCACGCCTGGCGGGAAGGGGGCGAGAAGTACCCGAAACGAAGGGAGCCCGGTTCGAGCCGGATCCACCGCCGGGGCTCCCCTTCGCGAGCGTCCGTCTCGCCTTCCTCCAGCAGCAGGGCCCCATCCTCGCGTCGACGGAACCGCCGCATCGAAGGATGTTCCCGCCGAATACGGTCGAAAAAGTGCAGGACGGTCTCCCTTTCGAGCGGCAGGTCGAGCTTGAGAAACAGGCGACTGCTCGTGTAGAAGTCGTCACACTGGGCTCCGAGGCTGGTCTTCATTGCTCACCTCCCTGAAAAGGCGGTGCGCGTCGGGCCGTCCAATCCCCGCACGCTAATACTATTATTCTAACTCGGCGTGCCAAGTACAAGCCTGGCGCACAGCGAAGGGCTGGACGGAGGGACGGGGAGACGGAGGGAGGGGGAGAGGCGGGAACCGCCGGGGCCGCTTGGTTTAGGCACGACCCGGAGGGGCGTGCGTTGTCCCTGCGTCACGCGAAGCCGCAAGCGGCCCCGCTTGGGCACGACCCGGAGGGGCGTGCGTTGTCCCTGCGTCACGCGAAGCCGCAAGCGGCCCCGCTTAGCCGCGACCCGGAGGGGAGCGCGTCCCCGTCCGCCCGGCCGGTGACTCGCCAGCGGGACATTTGCCTGAAACTTGCAATTGCCGGCTTGTCCTGAAAGGATACTGTCACCCGGCGGCCATTGGGGCCGCGATTATTCCGCCCATCGTCAACTGCCCGAGTTCTGATGCCTATGAGAATAGAATCACGTACCACCTGGGATCGGCGATTCCGGACCTCGCTTTTCCTCGTGATGTGCGTGGGGATGTCCGGTTGGTTCGCCTATGACGGGTTCAAGGGTTATCCAGCCAAGAACCTGGAATGGGCCAGGCAGAAACTGCCCGAGAAACCGGACGACCTGAAAACGAACCCGTTGGCACTGGAAGAGAACCTCCAGCAGGTCCGGGAAGGCACAACGCAGGACGAGTTGACCGCTCTGTTGGGAGAACCCGCCCTGGTTCAGCCCAAGCGGTTTCGGTTCGTCGGACGAGAACTGGTGGCGTTGGTCGAGTTCGGCGACGAGGGCAAGGTCAGGCCCCGGGGCGTCCGGACGGAGAAGCCGGACCCTGACGAGAAGCCCGAGGACGTCAGACGCCGGGTGACCCGGGCCATTGTCGAACGCATCAAGGAGGGTATGTCCGAGACGCAGGTGACGCTGGAACTGGGCGCCCCGGCGGAGGTGCGGGAGAAGACGTTGTGGTTTGTCGGCCCGGCGGCATACGGCGCGTTCCAGGTTGCGGACGGGAAGGTGGCCGGCAGA
>CAZOIA010000315.1:0-4881 GCA_964579675.1 uncultured Planctomycetales bacterium
ACCGAGTACCCGCCCTGGGCCCCCCCGGCGGTGGTCACCCCCAGTTTCGATAACTCCGGCGGGGCGAACCAGGGCGTGTACTCGATGATGGTCATCTCCAGGTCAACGTTGGATTGGAGGACCCCGTTCTTGTAAGCGTCGCCGTTCGGGTAGCCGTTGTCCGCCTGCGAAATGAACTTGTACGCGGCGAAGGTGGTGTAATCGGGTGAGGTCATCTCGATGTAATAGGTGCCGCCCGGGGTGAGCATGACCTCTCCGGGGGCATAGCTTACCCCGACGATGCCCGTCCTGACGGCCTGATACAAAGCGTGCGTGGTCTTGGTCGGCCCGATCTGATTGCCGCCGGGTCCGCCCTCCCGGATGCGGAAGGCGACGTCGATGTCCCAGGTGGTCAAGCCGGCGGTGAAGCAGTCGGCAGCGGCAAGGGCGACACTGGTGGCCTGGAAGGTTTGGCCCCACTCCTCGGCGGAGCCGGCCACCGACTCGACCGGGCCCGAGGTCATGTCAATATAGGGGACGACCGTCCCGTCGTTGTCGCTGAAGACGGTGGTGAGAAGGTCCAGGTTCAAGGGCGTGCCGACTCCGTTAAACGCCTGGCCGAGGGCGTACCCGTTACCGTCCTCGGTGCGGCAGCGGATCGCGAAATCGGACGGGGGCGTGCCGCCCTGGCCGGCAAACTTGACCGCGTACTGATGGTGCGGCGTGGTCGGGACATCGCCACTGCGGAAGCCGACCCAGGCATCGCCCGTACCGGCGTGCGTGGTTTTGGTCGGGCCGACCTGCGGCCAGAAGGTCACGTTGCCCCCGTTGTCCTCGTGAACCGAGACCTCCATGTCCTCGGCATTTGCGCCGGCGAGCATCCACTGGATCCGGATGATCGATGTTCCCGTGGCAACGAAGGTCTGGTACATCGGCGAGCCCCAGATCCAGTCGTTGTCGGCCACGTGGTAGCAGGAGTAGTCGAGACATAGTTCCGGATTGACGGTGTTGACCTGGCCGTTGATGATCTGAACGTCGGTGACCACCTTGGGCCGGGCGAAAAAGATCGGCTGGGTGACGAGCATGGTATACCAGTCGGCGGGGTAGGTGATGGAGTAGCGCCCGCCGCCGAGCCCAGCCCCAAGCCGGCGACGTTCGCCGATCCTCGTGCCGTCATCGGGCGACAGGTACAGGTCCCACTCGTACAGCCCGATGTAGTTGTCCGTCCGGCCCTTGATCTTCTCGAACCGACCCTCGCCCTCGACCGTCCCATCCGCCAAGGCAGTGGTGCCGGCAGCCACCACCACGCAGAACAGGCATAATATTACACTCCGCATTGGTGCGTCTCCCCGACGAGCTGATGATTGCCGCGGGTGCCACAGACAACGAGGCCACCGGAAAGCATCTTCCCAGCTCCTGGTCATTGTGCGAGAAAGTCTCCGCGTATCGGCACGGGCGCCTCCGCTTTCCCAGCCCGGCCGATAAGTTCATTATCGCCTATCCGCACCGTTCAGTGCAAGGAGAAACCGCTCGCCGGTGGCAGCGAAGAACATAACTCCATTGGCCGCGGCGGTTTATTGCCGTAACCGACCGCACTGCCCATCATCCATCATCACAGCAACGCGCCGTATGACCTCAAGGACTGCGGCAATTCGTAGGTGTTTAGCGTGGATAACGGCTCGGAGCCGGGCTCTGCGAGCCCGGTGCCCCTTCGCGGCGCTAAGCTCCCCCATCCGAGGAAACACCGGCCTCACAGAGGCCGGCTCTGATCGTGTCGCAGGTCGCTATACACGTACGGCAATTCATTGCCGCAACTCCTCCGGGAGAACACGCCGCATTGTCACGGGCAGCTTGCCGAGTTGCCGTGCACGCTCCTGACCAGAGCCATATCAATCAGGTTGATGTACCCGTCCACGTTCACGTCGAACCCGGCATTGCCGGGCACCATGGGGTCGGCACCGTTCATGCTCTTGGTGTAAGCCATGTCGATCAGGTTGGTGCAGCCGTCGTTGTTGGTGTCGCCGGTCAGAATCCTGACCATGCAGTCGCTGTCGCCGACCAGGCACTCCACACTGGCCCCGACGTCGATCATGCAGCACGTTTCGTCCGTACTCCCGCCAATGTCGATCTCCAGTGTGGTACCGCCGTTGACCAGCGACTCGCCAATCACCGTGGCCCCGCCGCAGATGAGAACGACCCCACCGGGGACGTAGTTCATCGATACGTCCCTGTCGAAATCGACGGCGATCTTCTGGACGCCGCCGCGGCGCGTCTCGCTGACCACGACACCGCCGGCCGCTGTCGGGTCGAGTTCGATCGCCAGCTCACCCAAGCCGCCATGGGTCCTCACGCTCCACCACGCGGCAATCACCGGCGATACCTTCACCGTCAGCGTGGCTGCGTTGGACGTAGCGGTGCCGCAACTGTTGGTGACCCTGCAGCGGTATTGATTGCCATTGTGACTCATCTGGGCGGTGAAGCTGTAGGTCGAGGTGGTCGCGCCGGAGACGTTGCTCCAGCCGGTGCCGGTGTTGCGCTGCCACTGGTACGACAGCGGAGGCGTCCCGGACGCCGACACGCTGAAACTTGCCGTCTCGCCCGCGCAGCGGGTCTGACTGGCGGGATGACTCGTGATGCTCGGCGCCGTCTTGACCGTCAGCGTCGCCGCGTTCGACGTAGCAGTGCCGCAACTGTTGGTGACCCTGCAGCGGTATTGATAGCCGTTGTGGCTCGCCTGGGCGGTGAAGCTGTAGGTCGAGGCGGTCGCGCCGGAGACGTTGCTCCAGCCGGTGCCGGTGTTGCGCTGCCACTGGTACGACAGCGGAGGCGTCCCGGACGCCGACACGCTGAAACTCGCCGTCTCGCCCGCGCAGCGGGTCTGAGAACTCGGGTGGCTGGTGATCGACGGCGGTGTGCACGGCTCCTCTGTCAGCGTCACGTTATCGACGTTGACGCCGTTCTGGTTCCACGAGCCAGCGGCCTGGGAGAAGAAGAACTCGACCGTGACCGTGTTCTGGGTCGGCGTACCGGCAGTGGCAATCGGCGTCCATGCGCCCTGATGGGGCGGGACAACGAAGCTCACGCTGCCGATCTCTGCACCGCCGATCCCGCCGTCGAGGAGCCTCATGCCGACCGTGGCCGCACCAGCAGCGCCCCCGGTTTGAATGTAAGCGTCGAGGGCCAGAGGTTCGCTGCCCGTGACACTCACCGTCTGGTAAAGCGACGTATCGTTGCCGTCGCCGGTGCCGTGGGAGCTCGAGGCCCAGTGGCTACCGTGTTGCGCGGTATGGGGATCGGGGAAAGTCCCGTCGTTCCACCAGCCCGGGACCCCCGTCTCTGTCCAGGAATTGAGCCCATCCTCGAAGCTCGGATTGAGCAACTCGGGCGGGGGTGGGCTCGAGGACTCGTACTCGATGATGGTCATCTCAAGGTCAACGTTCGATTGGAGAACGCCGTTGCGGTATGCGTCGCCGTACGGGTAGCCGTTCTGGGATTGGCTATGGAACTTGTATGCCGTGAACGGCGCGGAACCGGCTGCGGGGGTCATCTCGATGAAGTAGGTGCTGCCCACCGTCAGCGGCACCTCATCGGGCGCATAGCTTACCCCGACCAGGCCGCAGGTGGCCGCCTGATATAGAGCCTGAGCGGTTTTCGTCGGTCCGACCTGAGCGCCGCCGGGGCCGTTCTGGCGGATGCGAAACTCGACGTCGATGTCCCAGGTGCCCTCGCCGGCCGTGAAGCAGTCCGCAGCCGCCAGCGAGGCGCCGGTCGCCCTGAAAGTCTGGCCCCAAACCCCCGTCGAACCGGCCAGATCCTCGACGCTGCCCAGGGTCATGTCGATGTACGGGACGACGGTCCCGTCGTTATCGCTGAAAACGGTGATCAGAAGATCCTTATTCTGGGGGTTGCCGCTGCCGTCGAACGCCTGGCCGCCGGCATAGCCGTTGCCGTCCTCATCGCGGCAGCGGATCGCGAAACTCCCGTCCTGTCCCGTGAGCTTGATCGCGTACCTCTGACCGGGCACGGTGGGAATATCGCCGCTACGGAATCCGACCCAGGCGTCGCCGTAGCCGGCGCCCTCGCTCTTGGTCGGGCCGACCTGGGGCCAGGTCGTGATGTTGCCCCCGTTGTCCTGGTGAACCGAGGCCCTGATGGTGCTCGTATTCCACCCGGCAAGCATCCACTGAATCCGGATGATCGATGTCCCGGTCGCGATGAACGTCTGGTACCACGGTGTGTCGAACGGCGTCCAGTCGCCATCAGCCACGTGGTAGCAGGAGTAGTCGATACACAGTTCCGGGTTTACGGTACTCACCTGGCCGTTGACGATCTGAACGTCCGTGACCACCTTGGGCCGGGCGAAGAAGATCGGCTGGGTGACGACCATGGTGTACCAGCCGGCGGGGGCGTCGATGGTGTAGCGCCCGCCGCCCAGGCCGGCCCCGAGCCGGCGGGATTGCCCGATTGTGGCGCCAGCGTCCGCGGACAGGTACAGGTTCCACTCGTACAGCCCGATGTAATTACCCGGCCGGCCTTTGATCTTCTCGAACCGACCCTCGCCTTCGACCGTCCCGTCCGCCTGAGCAACAGTACCAGCGGCAGTCAGCATGTAGAACATCGCTAAGGTTATGGACCGCATCTTCAGACCTCCCTGGCGAGCAAACGATTGTTGCGTGCGCCACAAGTAACGAACCCACCCGACAGTGTATCCGCGACTATCCACCTATCGTGCGATAAGGGCCGCCCGTTGCGACATGTACTTCTCCACTTCTCCGTTCCGACCGTTGACTTCATTATCGCAGGTCGGGCCCTGGAGGGCAAGAGAAAAACGCTTCCGGGGCGGGATCCGTAGTGTACCGCCAATTGGGGAATCTGGAGATTTGATGGCAAGAAGATAGGCTC